>JBNKDM010000036.1:0-20333 GCA_050288245.1 Sedimenticolaceae bacterium | reverse complement strand
CGCCCGGCTGCAGCCGGTAGGCCACGGCGAAGGCCGCGCCGGTGGTGCCGGTATAGCCGCCGTCCTCCTGGAGCGCCAGGTTTTCCATACGGGCGTCGTCGGGCATAAAGCGCAGGGTCAGCAGCTATTTTACCCGCTCCCTCAACCACCGCCTGCAACTTATGGTCTCTAAAATAGACCGCATTGAGATAACCGTAACCCATACCGAAGCCGAGGCCTTGATCCTGGAAAACACCATGATCAAGACCCTGAAGCCTCATTACAATGTCCTGTTGCGGGACGATAAGAGCTACCCATACATCTACCTCTCAGCAGATGTATTTCCGCGCCTGGCATCACATCGCGGCGCCAAAACTGCCAAAGGGCGCTATTTTGGTCCCTATCCAAATACCGGATCCATGCGTGAGACCATGCAACTGCTGCAGAAGCTGTTTCCGGTGCGTCAGTGCGACGATAGCTTCTATCGCAACCGTTCGCGCCCATGTCTGCAGTATCAGATAAAGCGCTGTACAGCGCCCTGTGTTGGTCTGGTCAGCAAACAGGAGTATGCCGCTGATGTGCGCAATGCCGTACTGTTTCTGGAGGGTAAGGCCAGTCAGGTTATAGAGGAGTTGGTTAACAAGATGGAACGCTCTGCATCCAACCTGGAGTTTGAACAGGCCGCGGGATATCGCGACCAGGTGGCGCGATTGCGCAGGATACAAAAGAGACAATATGTAAGTGGCGAACGTGGGGATCTGGATATATTGGCCTGTGCGCTGGCCGCCGGCACTGCCGTGATACAACTGTTTTTTATCCGCGCTGGACGAAATCTGGGCAATAAGGCGTTCTTTTTGCGCTGCGGTGAAGAGCAAGATGAAAAAGAGATCATTTCCGCCTTTGTTACTCAGTACTACCTGGGGAGAGAGATACCGTCTGAGATTCTGGTTTCTAACCGCCCTGATGGGTTAGAGCTGCTGGAACATGTGTTATCCAAGGAGAGCGGACACCGTGTGAGCATCCATTCCAGGGTGCGGACAGAGCGGGCGCGTTGGCTGCAGATGGCCAAGCAAAACGCCAGGATTTCTCTGGATGCCAGACTGGCGGGCAGGGCGGGGTACCAGTCCAGGCTGGAGGCATTGCAACTCACTCTCAGGCTGGATGAGGTCCCCCAGCGCATTGAGTGTTTTGACATAAGCCACACCTCAGGTGAGAAGACGGTCGCCTCCTGCGTGGTGTTTGATCACCAGGGGGCCGCAAAGCAGGATTATCGAAGATTCAACATAACCGGCATCCAGCCCGGAGACGATTATGCGGCCATGGAGCAGGCGTTGCTGCGCCGTTATCAACGGATACAATCGGGTGAGGGTAAGTTTCCGGACCTGCTGCTGATTGATGGCGGCAAGGGGCAGTTGGCGGCAGCTGAACGTGTTCTCAATGAGCTGGCTGTGTCCGGTGTCACCCTCATGGGTGTTGCCAAAGGTAGATCCAGAAAGCCGGGGTTGGAGCAGCTCTTCTTGTCCGGCCACCAGGCCCCCATTATACTGTCGACAGAATCATCCGCTCTGCATCTGATACAGCAGATACGGGATGAAGCACACCGTTTTGCCATTACCGGACATCGCCAGATACGGGGTAGAGCTGGAAAAAGTTCTATCCTGGAACAGATCGACGGGGTCGGACCCAAGCGGCGGCAGCGTCTACTGAAACAGTTTGGTGGTCTGCAGGAGCTGGTAAATGCCGGAGTGGAGGACCTGGAGCGGGTTACTGGCATAAGCCGGAAACTTGCTGAAAAGATCTACCAAAATTTCCATAATGACAATTGACCGGCAACATCTGATCACGGACTGAGTAACTTACAATATGCTACCAAATATCCCCAACATTCTAACGTTGATAAGAATAGGTCTGATTCCGATATTTTTGGCCTTCTTCTATCTTCCCGTTCCGTATGCCCACCAGATATGTGCGGCCATCTTCACCCTGGCTGCGGTTACCGACGGTCTTGATGGATTTCTGGCCCGCAGGCTTGGGCAGATGTCTGCATTCGGTGCCTTCCTGGATCCTGTCGCAGATAAACTCATGGTGATAACCTCCCTGGTGCTGCTGGTGGCTGCTGATCCTACCCCTGCCCTGGCGATACCCACGATTATCATTATCGGCAGAGAGATATCAGTTTCAGCCCTGCGTGAGTGGATGGCGGAGATAGGAGAGAGGACTAAGGTTGCGGTAACCGTAATAGCCAAGATGAAAACAGCAGCACAGATGTTGGCGATATTACTGTTGATATATCGGGATAAAATATGGGAATTAGACGTATATACAATAGGTTATGTGTTGCTTTATGTCTCAGCTGTACTCACTGTCTGGTCTATGTTTGTCTACCTCAAGGCCGCTTGGCCAAGTATGAGTGAAACAGCTGAAGATCGGCCAAAGAGCCAGGAGAATGGCCAATAGTGATTTATATTAATCACAGTTCTTTCTTGACAGCGAAGGCAGGAACATTACAATAGCCGGCGTTCCATGATGCGGGAATAGCTCAGTGGTAGAGCACAACCTTGCCAAGGTTGGGGTCGCGAGTTCGAGCCTCGTTTCCCGCTCCAATATTTCGGAAAACCCCGAGCGTTAAGCAGGGGTTTTTTCGTTTAGGGCTGGAAAGTTTCATCACAATCCATGATACTTCCAATCCTTGTATAACTTGGCTGAGTGGCAGAGTGGTTATGCAGCGGCCTGCAAAGCCGTGGACCTCGGTTCGATTCCGGGCTCAGCCTCCATATTAAATCATCTAGCCCGGGTGGCGGAATTGGTAGACGCAGCGGACTTAAAATCCGCCGGGGGAAACTCCGTGCCGGTTCAACTCCGGCCCTGGGCACCATATGTTTAAACCGATAAACTGATTTCTGCTGTATATCATGGGAATATCCTTCCTTTTGGTGGAATAGCATATATCAGCCTTTGTTGTGCTCGTGCCAACACTGCCTAATCTCAGCATGGATAATTGTATGTATTACCCTGAATTTAAAGGGTAATTGAGTGTGATTGGGATTAAAGAAAGAATTTTAATTGCCGCTAGACTAATGGATATTTCTATTGGTAGTTGGTTTTCGGGAATACGAATACAGTGAGAAGCGTAATTATTGCTGTGCTGTTTATATTGGGTATTGTCATTTGGGTGATGATAGAGCCTGATCCAAGCGTATTTTCCAGCCAGAGTGAATCCTACATACCCAGGTCAATCCGACTGCCAATCTCCCCTATCCCCGATAATATTAAGCTTGATCAGCAGAAGGTCAGACTCGGGCGAATCCTGTTTCTGGATAAACGTCTCTCTGCGGACGACACCATCTCCTGCAGCAGTTGTCATGACCTGCAGCATGCCGGACAGGATGGAAGGGCGGTGGCTGTTGGCATCAATGGTAGTGAGGGCACTGTCAACAGCCCAACCGTTTTCAACAGTGGATTTGGTTTTCGACAATTCTGGGATGGTCGGGCCGCCAATCTGGAAGAGCAGGTGGAGGGACCGGTACATAATCCAATAGAAATGGGTTCGAATTGGGACGAGGTTATAGCTAAATTAAGCAGGGATCATAAGCTAGTCGCCGAATTTAAATCTATCTGGAGTGATGGTGTCACTGCCGGCAATATTCAGGCTGCTATTGCTGAATTTGAGCGCAGTCTGATAACACCCAACTCTCCATTTGACCGCTACCTCAAGGGAGATGCCTCGGCCCTTACCGAAAAGGAGAAACAGGGCTGGCGTCTATTCCGTGATCTGGGATGTATCTCTTGCCATCAGGGGGTAGGTATCGGAAATAACATGTATGCAAATCTGGGGGTGATGGATGACTACTTTTCCAACATAGGTCGTCCTCTCACCAAGAGTGATCTTGGCAGATTTAATGTCACAGGTGATGAAAGGGATAGATATGTTTTTAAGGTTCCCGGGTTACGTAATATCGCATTAACTGCTCCATATTTTCACGACGGGTCAATCGCCACTCTGGATAAAGTGGTATACACCATGGCTCGCTATCAACTGGGTATAAGTCTGGATAAAAAACAGAGAGATTACCTGGTGGCTTTTCTCACTTCTCTGACAGGAGAATTCCCTGAGGAACAGTTGTGAGACCGGTATCGATATCCCGCACTATCGTTAGCATTACCTCTTTGTCAGTAGTGATCCTGTTGGTTTTATTGCTGCCGGGCATCCTGGGGAAAGGCAGCCATCATGTGCAGGTACAGGCCCACACCAGTGCCCTGCGGGCAGCATCCAGTGGTTTTCGTGAGCTGATTATTCGGCTCCGCCATGGAGTGACAAATAATTACGATACCGCCAACTATCTTGAACGCAAAATTGTCGAACATGAAGGGCATCTTGTTCATATTATCAAAGATATTCCTGCACTCAAAGGCTACCTGGATTCTTATCTGCAATCTGGTAAATCACGTAATAACAACTGGGAGCAGTTTAAACAGCAAAATGCGGTTGTACGCAATTCGCTACGTTACTTCCAGACCGGACTGCCAAAATTTATCGAAGTAGCTCAATCTTCGAATTTGCCGGATAAAGTGAACACATCCCTATCCAGCTTGAACACATCGGTTTTACTTTTTGCCCTGGGTGAAAGCGGGGATAGACGTGATGAACTTCTCTCCATGCTTAAGCAGATTAGATACTATTTGGCCGGGACCAATGACAAGCTGCAAGCAGAATATGATTTGTTAGAGCGGCATGTACATATAATCATCCAGTATGTACCCATGCTCACCGCTTCCATGTCTGTTCTGATGGAAGGTGAAGAACGTGCAAAACTAAATCTGCTTGAGCAGGAGAATAACGCCATGCTTGTTGCAGAGAATAGGCAGGCATCAATCTACCGTGGGGCGCTACTGGTGAGTGCGACACTGCTGTTATTAGGTATGGTAGTAATGGCAGGCCGCTATATGGATAGCCAACGTAAGGTAGTGGAGCAGGCAGTGTTTTTGAAAAGTGTTACTGACACAGTCGGTGTGGGAGTTGTTGCCCTGGACCAAAATGATGATGTGATCTTTGCCAATCCTAAACTGGAAGATATGCTGGGCAGTATGCCGGGAGAATTGCAAGGAGTTAGATTTCCCGACGCAGGATTTAATCAGGACGAAGAGGGTAAGCTATTAGCTGGATCTGGGAGTGATATGCTTAACTCTGACCAGGGTGGGGAGCGTACGCATGGTATTCGTTATTTACGGAGTAAGAATGGACGTATCATCCCCGCTGAGATCAACATATCCCCCCTTGAGTTGAGTGATGGTAGAGGAAGGGTTGCAGTTTTTCAGGATGTAACCCAGCGCCTCCAGGAGGAGCGAGAACTTAGACTGGCCGGTGCAGTTTTTGCCAGTAGTCAGCAAGGTATTATTGTTACCGACTCCACTGGTACGATTATTCAGGTTAACCCAGCATACTGCCGTATGGCAGGCTATGAAGAGCACGAATTAATCGGGCAAAATCCACGTATCCTCAAATCCGGACTCCAGGATAGTCAGTTCTATACAGAGATGTGGAGTGTACTCGAGCAATCTGGAAGCTGGAATGGCGAGCTCTACAATCGTCGCAAGAATGGTGAGCACTACGTCCAGTGGGCCAACATTGATGTGGTGAGAATGGAACAAGGTGAGCTGCTGTATGTAGGTATTGCCTCTGATATTACCGAACTTGTGTACGCCCGGGAGCGTCTTGCCAAACTGGCCTACTATGACACGCTTACCAATCTACCAAATCGCGTTCTGTTTCAGGATCGGATATCCCAGACCATAGCTCACGCACGCCGAGATAATCTTGGTTTTGCCCTGATCCTGGCTGACTTGGATGATTTCAAGGCTGTTAATGACACTATGGGGCATGCAGTAGGGGATAAATTGTTGATGGAAGTGGCGGAACGTCTTAAGACCACCACGCGTGAGGCTGATACGGTTGCACGTTTGGGTGGAGACGAATTTGCGTTGGTACTACTGGATATCGATCAACCGCATAAGGTGGCGCGCATTGCAACCGATATTTTACAAAGCCTATCTCACCCGTACCGAATAAATGGACTTGAAATCACGAGTAGTGTCAGTCTTGGAATAACCTTCTGGCCGCTGGATGGAGATAGTATTGACGAGTTGCTTAAAAATGCCGATGTTGCCATGTATCGGGCAAAGGAGTACGGGCGGAATAACTATCAGTTTTTCACCAGCGATATGGCGGAGAATGTCATTAATGCGCTGCGCATTGAGAATGGACTGAGGCATGCCTTAGAGATCGGTGAATTATCCTTGTACTATCAGCCTCAGATTGATCCCCAAGGCAATACGGTTTGTGCTGAGGCTTTGTTACGCTGGCACACTGATGAGCTGGGGTGGGTTCCACCCAGTCAATTTATTCCGGTTGCCGAGAGATCCGGGCTGATAGTTCCCCTGGAGGATTTTGCACTTAGAGAGGCATGCAGACAGTGCGCAGAGTGGCGTAAGACCCTGTCTCCCGATTTTCGTATAGCGGTAAATATCTCTGCGGCACAGTTTAGGTATGAGGGATTGCTGCACAATGTAGCTATAGTGTTACATGAGTTTAATCTGCCTGGGTCTGCTCTGGAGCTGGAAATAACTGAAAGTGTGGTGATGGAAGATGTTGTGCGTGGACAATCTGTGATACACGATCTAAAGAAGATTGGCTGCTCTCTGGCCATTGATGATTTTGGTACCGGCTACTCTTCACTCTCTTATCTGAATCAGTTTAAGGTTGATGTGCTCAAGATTGATAAGACATTCGTAGACGGTCTTGGGGTGGAATCTGATGACACCTCTGTAGCAGAGGCTATTGTAAGTCTGGCCAAAAGTCTTAATCTTACAGTGGTTGCAGAGGGTGTTGAAACAGTAATCCAGTTGGAGGCAATTAAGAGAATAACGGATAACACGGGCTATCTCACTCAGGGGTATTTTTTCTCTCCGCCGGTCTCCGCAGAAGTCTTTGCCCAGAAGTTCCCTCAGTTTCATCAGCTTAAACTGGTAGGTGATGATTAACCCGTTGCTACCGGATTGCCCTGCTCCTATTGGCGGTTGCGCCATAAATTAACTCCAGACACAGAGCTAGCTATACCACCACACCACATAACCCATAAATCCGTAAAAATTCCGGTATTTCCGTTGCATAGCGGTCCAGGCACAGGTAGAATGCGCTGTTTTCCGACAGGGAGTACTATCCTTGTCCAACTCCTTGCTTCACCGCAAATGCGGGAGGCTGATATTCCGTAAGGGGAAATTATGAGACATTATGAGATTATTTTTCTGGTGCATCCGGACCAGAGCGAGCAGGTCCCAGGTATGATTGAGCGTTACCGTTCAATCGTTGAGTCGAGGAAAGGCCATATTCACAGGCTGGAAGACTGGGGTCGTCGTCAACTTGCTTATCCCATCCAAAAATTACCAAAGGCCCATTACGTACTTATGAATATAGAGTGCGATGGTGAGGCGCTGAATGAACTGGAAAGTGCTTTTCGCTTCAATGATGCCGTTTTACGCAATATGACCATTAAGCGTAAGGGCCCAATTACTGAGGCCTCCCCACTGGCTAAGTCTTCTGATGAGAGGGAAGATAGAACCGCATCAAAAGATGAGGCAGACGATTATTCATCTGATCAATCAGATGATGAAATATCTGAGGATGAATCAGAATAACAGCACTGTTTTTAGCTGGTTCGAAGACTTGAGTTTATGTGGCCGTGGTTAACGGTCGATACCGGATTATTTGGAGAGATTAAGTATGTCACGCTATTTTCGACGTAGAAGATATTGTCGTTTTACCGCAGAAAAGATCACCGATATAGATTATAAGGACCTGAATCTTCTTAAGGCCTATATCAGTGAAAACGGCAAGATCGTTCCCAGACGTATTACTGGCACCAAGGCCAGATATCAGCGTCAACTGTCTACGGCCATCAAGCAGGCTCGTTATGTAGCCCTGCTGCCGTACACTGATAAGCACGAATAATTACTTAAACATCGGTGTGATGGTATATGCCGTAACATCGATAAGCAGGACCGGATAGATGCGTTTACTGGCATCCTTTGTGATGCAAAGAAGATCGCAAGCGGTGATGGCGATTAGCGTACTTGCGCTGTTGTCACTTAAGCTTCCTCCGTTAAGTATCATAAGTTCTGCGGCTGTTGCTCTGGTTACGCTAAGAAGGGGTTTGCCAGACGGTTTGACAGTTACATTGCTGGGTTTTGCGGCAAGTGCCTTGTTAGCACTGCTGCTGCAGGTGGATGTAATTCCGGTAATAGGTCTTACTCTGCTGCTTTGGGTTCCGGTGTTTGTTTTAGGCCTGATACTGAGATCGCAAGGATCTTTGGCGTTGACAATCATCGTGGCACTACTGTTTGGGCTGCTGGTAATCGTAGTCTACTATGCACAATTTGATGATCCTGTAGCTGAGTGGCGTAAGTTGCTTGAGCCTTTTATACAGAGGTTCAGCAAGGACCAATCAATTGAGCCTGGGCAGCAGAAGGTATTACTGGAGGTTCTGTCTCACTGGATGACAGGCATGATGGCGGCAGGGTTTTTCCTGCAGTTGATGGTGTCACTACTGTTGGCTCGCTGGTGGCAAGCACTGCTGTATAACCCGGGCGGGTTTAGTAGTGAATTTCATCAGTTGCGATTACCGCGTACACTTGCTGTGATAGCGGTAGGTATTATTGGAGTGATCCTGCTGGATGCGCGGATTGGAAGCCCGCTACTGGATTATTTGGCAATGTTGCTGATCGCAGCCTATCTGCTACAAGGATTGGCCCTGGTGCATGGACTTAGGGCGCAGATTGGCGCTAGCCGAGGTTGGTTGATAGCGATGTACGTACTGTTATTTATCGCTGCGCCACATATGGTAATTACTTTGGCAACTGCAGGGATCGCGGATGCCTGGTTGGATTTGAGGTCGCGTTTCGGAAAGGGCAATAGTTCCGGCGGGGCTAACTGATTAATTTTACACCTGTTCAGAGGTAGCTACGATGGAAGTCATTCTGTTAGAAAAGATTGAAAACCTGGGTGCACTTGGTGATAAGGTCACCGTAAAGTCCGGGTATGGAAGAAACTACTTGGTTCCGACCGGCCGTGCCGTATCCGCAACCAAGGAAAACCTTGAGGCCTTCGAGGTCCGCCGTGCCGAGTTGGAAAAAGAGGCGGCCGAAGCCTTGGCCGCAGCTGAGGCACGCAAGATTATGATCGAGGAGATCAGTGTCACTATCAGCAGCAAGGCAGGTGACGAAGGGCGCCTGTTTGGCTCGGTTGGTACATCCGATATCGCAGATGCAGCAACTGCGGCCGGTGCTGAGGTGGCAAAACGTGAGGTGCGCCTTCCGGAGGGGCCATTCCATAACACAGGTGAATTTGAAGTGGTTATACACCTGCATACCGATGTGGATGCCACTTTGAAACTGAGCATTGTCCCGGAAGAGTAAAGGGTAGACTGGAACCCCTTGAACTGTCAGGGGTTTCTTGCATAAAACAGAACCGGACTGGGGCGACTGTCCCCGTCCGGTTTTTTATTGTCCGGAGATCTGGAAGCTAAGCTGGGATTTTCCGAACCAGGTCACAACCAACCTTATTGGCTATGCCACATTACGGGGTTATGATAGTGTCCCTGATCGGCCCATTCGGCAGATGTCTTTCTGTCGTTAAATAAATATAAATGATATTTGGCGATCTATTTCTCCAGCCAATCATTAAACGGAACAGACAAACCAGAGATGCAGAAACAGGCCTATCCACCCCACATGATGACAGGCGATGAGGCCGCCGAGGCCCTGCGGGTCCCTCCACACTCTATCCAAGGGGAGCAGTCGGTCCTGGGTGGACTTATGCTGGAAAACAGCGCATGGGATCAGATTGCGGATAAGGTGGTGGATAACGACTTCTACCGGCGGGAGCATCAGCTGATCTTTCGCGCTATCCATGCCCTGGCAGAAGAGAGTAAACCATTCGATGTAATTACCCTCTCCGAAGAGCTGGAGCGACTCTCCGTATTGGAGGATGCCGGTGGTCTGGCCTATCTTGGCACCCTGGCTAAGGATACCCCCAGTGCCTCCAACATTCGTGCCTATGCCGATATCGTACGAGAGTATTCGGTTATGCGCCAGCTGATCAAGGTGGGAACAGAGATCGCGGGCTGTGGTTTTCAACCGGAGGGACGTGATAGTGCTCAGCTGTTGGATGAGGCGGAGCGCAAGGTTTTTGAGATATCTGAGCAGGTGTCCCGGGGTGGGGGCGGTTTTGCATCTATAAAAAACCTGTTGACCAAGGCGGTCGAGCGTATTGATGTACTGTTTCAGAAAGGGGAGTCGGTCACCGGACTCAGTACCGGCTTCAGCGATTTTGACGATATGACCTCAGGTCTGCAGCCGGCGGATCTGATCATTGTTGCCGGGCGCCCCTCCATGGGCAAGACCACTTTTGCCATGAATATGGCGGAGAATGTGGCCATAAACAGCAGGGTGCCGGTTGCAGTATTCAGTATGGAGATGCCTGGAGACTCTCTGGCTATGCGTATGATGTCCTCACTAGGACGTATCGATCAACATCGTGTGCGTACCGGAAAGCTGGATGATGATGACTGGCCGCGGCTGACCTCTGCGGTCAGCATTCTGGCAGAGGCCCCCATATTTATCGATGATGCAGCGGCCCTATCTCCGACAGAGATACGCGCTAAGGCGCGCCGCCTGAAACGGGAACATCCTGACCTGGGTCTGATCGTGGTTGACTATCTGCAGTTGATGCAGGCCCCGTCAGCGGGAGAGAACCGTGCCACTGAGATATCCTTCATCTCCCGCTCCCTCAAGGCCCTGGCCAAGGAGCTGAATGTCCCGGTGATCGCCCTGTCCCAGCTCAATCGCAACCTGGAGCAGCGGCCAAATAAGCGCCCGGTGATGTCAGATCTGAGGGAGTCTGGCAGTATCGAGCAGGATGCCGATCTGGTGATTTTTATCTATCGCGATGAGGTGTACAACGAGGATAGTCCGGATAAAGGCATGGCCGAGATTATCATCGGTAAGCAGAGAAATGGTCCCATCGGTAAGGTGAGGCTGACCTTCCTGGGACAATATACCAAGTTCGAAAACTATGCCGATGATGTCTACGGCGGTGAGGATTACTGATGGGTCTCGGTCCCAGGGCCTTTATCGATCTTTCGGCACTAGAGCATAATCTGCGGCGAGTGCGTCAGGCGGCACCGGCGAGCCGGGTTATGGCTATGCTAAAGGCCAATGCCTATGGCCATGGTACCCTGGCAGTGGCAAATGCCCTGAAGGATGCGGATGCAATGGGGGTTGCCAGGGTGGGCGAGGGCATAAGACTGCGTCAGGCCGGTATAACTACTCCCATTGTCATTCTGGAGGGGTTCTTCGACACGGAGGAACTGTTGCAGGCAGCAGAGAATAACCTGGAGCTGGTGATCCATGAACCGGGACAGCTCAATATCCTGCAACAGCATAGCACTGCAAGTCCGGTACGCTGCTGGCTCAAGGTAGATAGCGGAATGCATCGCCTGGGTTTTTCCGTGTCTCAGGCCATGGCGGCCTACACCACCCTGAAACAGTGTGACAGTGTGGATGACTCCGTGTGTATCATGACCCACCTGTCTAACGCAGACGATCCTGATGATCCTACCACTGAGCACCAGATAGATGTGATGCGGCCGCTTATACAGCAGAGTGCTGCACTCTGCAGTATCGCCAACTCCGGGGGCATCCTGAACTGGCCGGATTCCCATCTGGATTGGGTGCGACCGGGAATCATGCTTTACGGCGCATCCCCCTTCAACGGCAAGACCGGAAAGGATGATGGTCTGCGTCCGGTCATGACCCTGCAGAGTAATCTGATTGCCATCAATAACTGCCCTCAGGGGGAAGGGGTTGGCTATGGTGGAACCTGGATCTGTCCGGAGGATATGCCGGTCGGGGTGGTTGCCATAGGCTATGGTGACGGCTATCCCAGGCATGCCCCATCGGGTACTCCGGTGCTGGTGAACGGGGTGCCGGTGCCGCTGATCGGCAGGGTATCGATGGATATGATAACAGTCGACCTGCGCTCCCATCCCCAGGCTGCCACCGGTGATCCGGTCACCCTGTGGGGTGATGGTCTGCCGGCAGAGATCATAGCGCAGCATGCCGACACCATCTCTTATGATCTGTTTTGCGGGGTCACCAACCGGGTTGAGTTTATCCATGGTAGTGCGCCGTGAGTGCCAAGGGTAAAACCGCCTACTGCTGTAGCGGTTGTGGCGGGCTGTTTTCCAAATGGTCGGGGCAGTGTCCTGATTGCGGCGAATGGAATAGTCTGAGTGAGACTGCACTTGCTTCGAAGGCAGCAAAGAATACCCGCTTCTCCGGTTATGCCGGGGATCTTCCCAGTGCACAGATCCTCACGCTGTCGCAGGTAGAGCCGTCACAGGAACAGGGGATATCGACTGGCATCAGCGAGCTTAACCGGGTGCTGGGGGGCGGGCTGGTAGCCGGATCGGTGGTTCTTATCGGTGGCGATCCCGGGATCGGAAAATCCACCCTGCTGCTCCAGGCCATGACCTGTTTTTCGGAACAGCTATCTACCCTGTATATAAGCGGAGAAGAGTCGCCGGAGCAGATAAGCATGCGTGCCCGCAGGCTGGGACTGCCCGGTGACCGGCTGAGGCTTCTGGCGGAGACCTGCGTTGAAACCATTCTGAAGCAGGCGGCAATCGAACGCCCCAGTGTGATGGTGATCGACTCCATCCAGACGGTCTATACCGAGTTGCTGCAATCGGCCCCCGGCTCCGTGGCTCAGGTACGGGAGTCAACCGCGCAGTTGGTGCGTTTTGCCAAACAGATGGGCACCGCCATATTTCTGGTCGGGCATGTGACCAAGGAGGGCACGCTGGCCGGTCCCCGGGTGCTGGAGCATATGGTGGATACGGTGCTCTATTTTGAGGGGGAGCATGGCAGCCAGTTCCGGCTGATCCGTACCATCAAGAATCGGTTCGGGGCAGTCAACGAGCTGGGTGTCTTCGCCATGACCGACAAGGGTCTGCGTGAGGTCAGCAACCCATCCGCCATCTTTCTTTCCAAACATCAGGCAGAGGTCCCCGGCAGTGCCATCCTGGTCACCCGCGAGGGGAGTCGTCCGCTGCTGGTCGAAGTACAGTCACTGGTGGATGAGAGCCACTTGGGTAATCCCAGGCGCGTGACCCTGGGAATGGATCAGAATCGACTGAATATGATCCTGGCGGTCCTACATCGCCATGGTGGCATCGGGATGTTTGATCAGGATGTCTATGTCAATGTAGTGGGTGGGGTGCGCATCACGGAGACCGCCGCCGATCTTCCGGTTCTGATGGCGGTGCTCTCCAGTTACCGGGACCGCCCGTTACCCCGTGATCTGGCTCTGTTTGGCGAAGTAGGTCTGGCCGGAGAAATTCGTCCGGTGCCCAACGGTCAGGAGCGACTGCATGAAGCGGCAAAACATGGCTTCAAACGGGTGATACTGCCCAGAGCCAACGCTCCTAAACGCAATATTGATGGAGTAGAGGTGGTAGCGGTCGATCGGCTGTCAGATGCGCTTGATGCATTCTGAACGATAGAAATAGATCCATTAACGACAAGAACAAGGGTGGGGTAATCAGGCATGAAGAAGATAACAAGATTATCAATACTGCTTTTACTGATGTTCTGTATGGCGTTACCGGCAAGCGCCAAGACCGATACCCTAGATACCCTGATCGATATATTGGTTACTGCCGGTGTGGTTGACCCGGCAATTCGGGACGCTCGTGAGCTGATCAATTGTATGGTCAACCAATCGCCACAACAATGCGTGGGGGGAGAGCTGGCGACATCAGGCTTTATGCCGGATGATCCTGCGGTAAAAGCGGTGGTTGATGTAGTGAAGGCCGCTTATCAGAGTGATTGGCTGAAGGTACTGGAGATCACCGGCACAGATGTTCTGTTTCAGGTGGTGTGTAAGGCGGGGCTGAGCACTACGGGACCATTCAACGATTTTGTCTGCGGTGGTCTGTTTCCCAAGGTGGTAGCTAAGGGAAAGCCGGTGGTGCGGCAGGTATTGGTGGCCATCGGCAGTGGCAATATAGGTGATTGGGTGGCACTGGTTACCATGGCCGGTCCGCAGTTGGGCTGCGAACTTATCCCGGATAGCATACCTGGCAAGGGGGCGGTGTGTGGCCCACTGGGCCAGGTGTTGGCGTTTGCCTCCGATGCCATCACAGACGCGGCAAATGCGGTTTGGGGTGGAATAAATAATATAGGTGATTGGGTCTCAGGCCAAAAGAAGCATATGGACCGGGATCACTACTATGCCCTCTATTGGCAGCCCTGGTATCACTATGGTACCTGGCTGGGCACGGTGAACAATTGGCAAGGGTGGGGCACACTGCTGGCCTATATCCGTGATCCGTGTGAGCACTATTTCGATTCGCACACCATGAGTCAGGAGAATGCCCAGGAGCTGTGTGATGGCCAGCGGGATCGTTTCAGTTCTGAGGTGCATGCCTTCAAGAGTGCGTTGGATGTAGCCCCGGATGCCTATTATGAGATGGCGATCAAGGACCTTCCGGCCATATACGCCATCGAGGATTACGGCAAGCAGACTAATAATTCCAAGCGCGCATTCGTTAATGGCATATGCGAAACCCATATGCGGGTAGTATTCCCGTTTCCAGAGCCTGACTCTGCAAGGTGTGAAGCCTTTAAGGCCTCTGCGGATCAGGCCGGTGGTCAGTTCAAGGATATGTTGATGCAGTTGTACAATAAGTGCGTCACTGACCAGAACACCCAGCAGCCCAATCCCACCGTCTGGTCCTATGTCTGTAAACCTTTGGGTAACCGCTTTGTCGCAGAGTTGGATAAGGAACGCGTCAAGCTGGATGATAAGCTGCGTGATCTGGTTATCGCAGGCTGCCTGCCCCCTCCAGGTTGGGGACCGGCGGATGGGATCAATCTCAAATGCATCAATTATCAGGCCTACGATAAGTGTCTGGATACTTTCCGGTTGGCCAATCCGACCAAGTATTGCAGTTTGGACCAAGCCAAAGCGGACAATAAACTTGCCAGGACTATCCGTAATGAGTTGGGGCTGAAGCGTTGTGGCCTGAATGGTGATACCACGGTAGTCTGCACCCGTCCCTGGAAACGGGATCGTTGTGAGGTATTGCGCAAGGCTGCAATCCAGGGACTATCGCAACCCAGCGCCCTGCGCTGCGAACTGATGTTTGACTCCAGTTATATATCGGGCATGGAGAAGGCCAAAGAGATTGTGCACGCCCTCAATACTATTTCCAGCGGAGGGGTAACACCAGGTTCCAGCGCCGGTGGCAGTAATACAACCGCATCCGATGGTCCGCTCAAATTTTCTTTGGCGAAGATCCCGGTTGCTAAGATGGAGAAAAAAACCGTTCAGGGTCTGCACCTGAAATCACAGGACAACTGTGCGACCATTTGGGATCCTCTGGCCATTCACTGTAAGGACTCTTCGGTTTTGCAAAAGTTAAACAGTAATTATCCAGAGCTGCATATACCGCAGATCTGTATGGCTGATCCCAACTATGATGGATCCAGCGTCCCCTGCTATTCCGGGGTAATCCAGATAGCTTTACCTGGCTCGAACCAACGGAACATCGATAAAGTTCTATTGAACAGCGCAGATAAGCAGGATATCAGTAATCGTCTGCCGTCGAATACAAAGGACAAGGGGAAGGCGGAGGCTTCTGCAGCATCCAGAAAGAGTAACTTGTCTCACGCCGAGTCAAAGAGTGTACCCTATCTGCCGGATATATCTACCCGGGATACCCTGACGGTGCAGGGTGGGTTGGTACATTGGGGCAAGACGCATAGAGTTACGGGTAATCTGGCTAATTGCAAGGTTCAGGTGGTCTACCATGTAGGCAATTATGGAAAGGCCGACAGTAAGGCATTCGCTATGCAGTGGGTCGACGTCAAGCAGCATAAGTCAGTAAAGCTGCAGCGTATCTATGGCCTGAAAAAGGGAGTTGAATATCTGAAAAATGACGAACTGACGCTGCATACCGGGGAGAACAGGTTTCAGTTAAAACTTGATTCATCTAGTGAAATCTCAGAGATTGATGAGGCCAATAATAATAGAGAGGTAAGCATTCGCTATGATGGGCAGTGTGGTGTCGCCAACACCAGGTCGAGCCAACGTAAGGTTGCTCCCAGTTCGTCAAATACAAAATCTTCTGCAGGCACCACCCCTGGCACATCGTCACCAGTGACAAAACGGCTAGTGCGGCCGGTTATTCAGACAAAATAGTCGCAGATTTTGGATAGTTAACACGAGGGATAGGATATGAATAAGTACAGGAGCGGCATTGTCAGCACTGCTGTTCTGGCTATAGTTCTATGTGCAATCACATGGTTTATTGCTGCTTCGGCCTTTGCTCTGGAGGATGATACCAAGGCGGCAGATGCCACCATCAATCTCACCCCACTACCCGGTAATCCGCAACGTAAAGCTATCCTTGATGCCCTACGGTCAGAGCTGAAGCGTCTGCATGGGATGGATCTTCTGTTTGTGGTGAAACATCTGCGGGCTAAGGATGGTTGGGCCTGGATACATACCTTGCCTCAGTCACCGGACGGACAACAGCGATATGAGGATGTGTCGGCTCTGTTGCAGCTCCAGAACGGAGTCTGGACGGTGGTGGAGTTACCCTGTACAGAGGTGGACGATCCGGAGTGTCTGGGTGGAGCCGGATACTTTAGCGGGTTGCAGCAACGATTTGTGGAGGCGCCTGCCATAATCTTTCCCTCTGAGCAGTTTGAATCAGAGCAGAAAGATGAAGGCAGTCACGCTAATCAGCTATTCTCCAAATAATTGTTCGCCTAGATCATAATCGGATAGGTAGCTTTTTTCTTCTCTGTGCCCCCAGCAACATGAGACCGGATGCCAGCAGGATACCGGCCGGGGGGATCGGGGTGGCGATTACGATGTTATCTATCAGGATGAATGATGAACTGGCGTTGCTTCCGTCAGATGACATCAATCTGAGTTCGTCGAACTGAATCCCATCAATGCTCAGGGTATACTGGTAACCCTTGCTGCCATTCAATTTTGTATATGCATCGAAAGCGGTTAGCCATACCTCGCTGCTACCGGCGAGGTTTCCCTGATAGTAGGCGCTGAGTGTAAGTTTTTTGTATTGGGGAAGAGTTGTTTTGAAAATATCCAGGGATGCCGCGTTTGCGGTGCCGTCAAAGGAGATGGTCATTGATCCGAAGCTGCCATATGCCGATGACCCTGATGCAAATGAGAGGGCATTGCTGGGACTGAAGGATGAACCGGTCAATGAGGTAGTTTCGTCCTCTATGTAAAACGTAGGGATAAGTAGGGAGAAATTATCAAAATTGGAAAAGGTTATTCCTCCATCAGAAACAGTGGATCCGTAGCTTCCCACCGGAAGGGTATCAAAATTTGCTGTTAGGGCATCTGCCGTGCTGGCAGCAAGGCAGATGCATGTCCCAAAAATCAGTTTAATATACCTATTTTTCATGACCCCTCCATATGGTGCAATTTTCACAGCTCTGCAACAAACAACTTCCATTAGGATGCTGTATTACTGGGACTTAATAGTTGATATTATATGATTTGTGATAAAGCGGTTTTATGAAGTGGATCGCAAAACGATGATTCTAGAGGAAATATCTGCGTTTAAGCAGATATCGAGTGTCGATAGCATTAAATATAATCTATTCGTCGCCATACATGGATTTTACCCTAGGAGGTGTATATGCTTCCCATACACAACATTCAGGCAGGCCCTATTTTGCCATTCCGCCGCTGATTGGCGGTTGGTGTAAAGTGTCCTCGCTGTATAAAAATCGATTAGAGAGTGATGAATAGAGATATCCAAAACACCCTGAAACAGGGTTTAGCCCATTTTCAGTCAGGGCGTCTCGTCCAGGCGGAATCAATGTTTAACGCCGTGCTTAGCGCCGATCCTAGGAATATAGATGCCATGCAGTTGTTGGGCATTACCCTGCCGCAAATGGGGAGGCCACTTGAGGGAGAGAAGCTGCTACGCAAGGCGATCAGACGCAATGGGAAGATTGCCAGACTGCACTACAATCTTGGCCTGGTTCTGGAGGTGCAGGGTAAATTGAAGGAGGCGGTGATGGCCTTCAGAGAGGCGATCAAGCTGGAACCAAAGGATGAGTGGCCCAGGGTAAACCTCGGTGTGGTGTATGGCAAACTGAATCGGCTGGAGGAGGGGATCGACTGTTGCCGCAAGGTGTTGAAGATAAATCCAAACAATGTTGCGGCCCAGGCCAATCTCGGTCAGTTTCTGTGGCGTAAAGGCGATAACAGTGGTGCAAAACAGGTTCTTCAGCAGGCACTGCAGCTTCAACCAGATATGATTCAGGCGCTGGCTAATCTGGGAGCAGTGCTGTTCTCGGAACGGGAGTTGGAACAGGCAGAAGAGCTGCTCAGGAAAGCCGTTGCACTGGGCGGTAGAGATCAGGAGATCCTGGGTAATTTGGCCGGGGTATTGCTGGCGAAAGGGGATGGAAGTGAGAGCGAGGCCATTGATCTGTGCCGTGAGGTGGTAAAGAGCAATCCCAACAGTCCCGATGCTCAGTTTAACCTGGGGCGTGCTCTGGAATACACTGAGCAGTGGAATGATGCTATGGCTGCCTATTCTCGCGGGCTTGAGTTACACCCAGGATTTACTGAGGCTATGATCGGTCTGGCTCAGGCCGATATGGTTATGGGAAGATTCGACGATGCCAGGGAGTTATGTTTTAAGGTATTAAAAACACAACCGGAATCATTGAAGGCCTATTCACTTCTGTTGAATTTGGAAGGACCAGAGTGGATTCAGCGTAACCTGGAGAAGATAGAAGAGCTATATAGAGAGAAAGGTAAATCAGAGGGAGATAAACGGAAGTTGGCATTTGCTTTGGCAAAATACTCGGAAAAACAGGGACAGTACGACAAGGCTTTTCACCATCTGGAGGATGGGAACAGATTGCGGCGTACCACCTTCGATTACGCCACCAAGATTGATCAAACATTCTTTAATGCTATTAAAGAGGTATTTTCCAGCGAATTTTTCCAGCAGCGTGAGGATTACGGTAGTTCTGATAAAACACCAATATTTATTCTCGGGATGCCGCGGTCTGGCACTACACTGACAGAACAGATCCTGGCCAGCCATTCGCAGGTGTTCGGCGCGGGGGAGCTGCCGTTTGTACAACAGATGTTGATTGAGCGCTGCAAACCAGCTCCCATTCAGCAGTTTCCTGATATCACCGCAGCTATGGAGCGAGATGGATTTGATTCGATGGCATCGCAATATCTGGATCTGATTAAAACGCGTGCTGGAGAATCTCCGCGAGTTACGGATAAGATGCCGCATAATTTCGTCAATCTTGGGGTGATTCGTCTGATGTTTCCTCAGGCTAAAATAATTCACTGCCAACGTAATCCCATCGATAATTGTCTCTCTATTTTTAAACAGGATTTTACCTCTCTGCATAAATACGCATATGATCTGAAAGAGTTAGGAAGCTACTATTTGCTGTATAACGACTTGATGCAGCATTGGCGTAACACTCTGCCGTCTGGTTATATGCTGGATTTGGTATATGAGGATTTAGTGGCTGACCAGGAGGGGATGACCAAGCGGCTGCTGGAGTTCTGTGATCTGCCCTGGGAAGATGGATGTCTGAAGTTCCATACCACTGAGCGTGCAGTAAAAACCGCCAGTCAGGCGCAGGTTCGGCGTAAGATCTATACTGATTCCGTAAAACTATGGCAGCGTTATGAGCAGCAGCTACAGCCGATGATCCAGATATTACAGGATGGTGGTGTGATTTAATCCAGTGTTCCCGGTTTATAATGTTCGCTTCTCTCCCATTTATGCAAAGAAAATCCACTTATGGATGCAACTGGCGGGGCAACAGCGGTTATGATCCGTCGCATATTTTACTGAGTGAAGACCGGTGAAAGGTAGTAACGCAAACATTGCGCAATACAAGGGTGCAATCTGGAAATTTTCATCAGAACAGAATAAGCATTTGTTTATAAATGCGCCACAAAAAATATACTCCACAGTACAGGGAATATTGTGCATATGCTGTTTCTTAAGGTGAGGAGGGGAAAACAACGGACGCACCCTGGTGGAGGATTCTGTTGTACTGCAGACCATTCTTTCAATGCAGAAAGACAGGTTATTGGCCGGATTCTTCCTTCCCTGAGCTTTCATTCCGAAAGACTTTCTTATAATTATTCTAAATCACTTAATATTTATTGAATATGATGATTTTTTGTAAAAACTATTTACCAT
>JBNKDM010000035.1:0-20610 GCA_050288245.1 Sedimenticolaceae bacterium | reverse complement strand
GTAAAGGCTTCGACGAAGGCATCGGTTGGTTCGTTGAAGCGACCGGACCAGAGTTTTTTGTCTCTCATTGTTAGTTGTTCCTGAAGCGGATTATATTGACGCGTGATTATAACAGGAAAGGGGTGACACCCAATGCTATGGAAATGAAAAGATGACAGATACCCCAGAGGAGATGAAAGGCACCAGCGCTGAGGACCGCTGTTTTCTGCCAAACTTCTGTAATATTCATCTGGTATTTGCCGTGGTGGTGACGGCTGAGTTGTTGGCCCTGGTGCTGGCAATGGGCGACAGCGAGGTGGCTGCGGATTTTTCCACCAACCTGAGTCTCTCCTCGCTATTCATTCAATGGATCGCCCTCACCTGGACCGCCTTGGTCTGTCTCTTACGCCCCAGGTTGTGCGGGCTACCGAACTGGCTCACCGGTCTGCTGGTCTGGGTACTGATACTGCTTATCACCCTGGGTGTCAGCGAGCTGTCGATATATCTGCTGGAGCAGAACAAATCGGTCGGAGACCATCTGTTTTTCCTGTTTAAACATTTGGCAATGAGCGCCATCGTGTCAGCATTGGTGTTACGTTACCTCTATCTGCAGTTTCTGTGGCGGCAGCAGGTTGTGGCAGAATCACAGGCGCGGCTGCAATCGCTGCAGTCACGGATAAGACCCCACTTCCTGTTCAACAGCATGAACACCATAGCCAGTCTTACCCGGAGCAGGCCGGAACTTGCAGAGGAGTCTATTCATGATCTGGCGGATCTGTTCCGTGCCAGTCTCTCCGATGCCAAGAGTCTGTCCACCCTGGGGGAAGAGTTAGAGCTGTCACGGGGTTATCTGCGGATTGAGGCACAGCGCCTGGGCGAACGGTTAACGGTAAACTGGGATCTGGCAGAGTTGCCGCTGGATGCAAAGATGCCGGCCCTGATGCTGCAGCCCCTGCTGGAGAATGCCATCTATCACGGGATCGAACCGGCGCCAGGTCCCGGGAGGATAGAGATCGCCGGACGTTATCGGCAGAATCGGGTAAATATCTCAATTCGCAATAGCCAGCCGCATCCGTCGAATGAGAAACGTAGCAAGGGAAACAAGATGGCCCTGGAGAATGTTCGTCAAAGACTCCAAGGTTGCTATCAGGAACAGGCAGGCCTGACCCAGAGTGAAGTGGATGGTGATTATCAGGTACGGCTGTTTTTCCCTCATCCCTGGACCGATGTATGAAGATACTGATCGTAGATGATGAGAAACTGGGCCGGGAGCTGCTGCTGCAACTTCTGGAGGAGATCGGAGCTCCTGCAGAGAGCGTGGTGCAGGCAGCAAGCGGGGAGGAGGCGCTGGAGAAGTGCTCCGCCCTGGACATAGATTTGGTGTTGATGGATATCCGTATGCCAGGTATGGACGGACTAGAGGCTGCTGCCCGTATCGCACAGTATGATCCGCCTCCCGCCGTGGTGTTTGTCACCGCCTATGAGGAGCATGCGCTGGAGGCCTTTGACAGGAATGCGGTTGACTATCTACTCAAGCCGGTACGGCGTGAGCGTCTGCAGGCGTCACTGGCCCGGGCGCAGGCCTTGAGTCGGGCACATCTTCAGGCGCTGGATGAGATTAGAGGGGACTCCTCCACATATGTATACTCCAGCTACCGAGGTGGGGTTCTGCGCATACCGGTGGACGAAATCTTTTTTTTCCGTGCCGAACAAAAGTATGTCATGGCCAGACACCCAGGTGGCGAGGCCCTGCTGGAAGACTCCCTGAAGACCCTGGAGCAGCAGGTCGGGGGTGATTTTCTCAGAATCCATCGCAATGCCCTGGTGGCGAAACAGTATTTGGCCGGTTTGGAGAAGAGGCCGGATGGGCACTGTCAGATACGGTTCCGGGGTATTGATGATAGGCTGGAGGTGAGCCGTCGCCACCTCTCCGATATTCGGCGCTGGCTCAGGGGGGGCTAGTCTGCATGGTCAGCGGATTTGCCACACAGTCGGCTAGCATTTAGCATGCACCTTTTTTAGTTGGACCCTTCTCTATGACTGACCAGACAATACGTATCGCCACCAGAAAATCACCCCTGGCCATGTGGCAGGCTGAACATGTGGCGTCGGAACTAAAAAAGGCGCACCCTGGCATCCGGGTGGAACTGCTGGGTATGAGTACGCAGGGCGATGTGATTCTGGATACCCCTCTGGCCAAGATCGGTGGTAAGGGGCTGTTTGTGAAGGAGTTGGAGCAGGGCATGCTGGCAGGGACGGCCGATATCGCCGTCCACTCCATGAAGGATGTTCCGGTGGAGCTGCCGGAAGGGCTGCATCTGCCGGTGATCATGCAGCGAGAGGATCCGCGCGATGCCTTCGTATCCAACAACTACCAGGGCCTGGCGGAGCTGCCTGAGGGCGCCTGTGTCGGCACCTCCAGCCTGCGCCGCCAGTGTCAGTTGAGTGCCAGCCGCCCGGATCTAAAGATTGCCCCACTGCGCGGCAATGTGAACACCCGTCTGCGCAAATTGGATGAAGGGGAGTTTGATGCCGTCATCCTCGCCTCAGCCGGGCTTATCCGGCTTGGGTTCAAACAGCGTATAACCTCGTTTATCGAACCGGAGCAGAGCCTGCCCGCCATCGGCCAGGGGGCGGTTGGGATCGAGTGTCGTACAGATGATGCCAGAGTAAATGCCTTGCTGGAGCCGCTACTGGATCCGGACACTGCGACCTGTGTCCGGGCGGAGCGGGCCATGAACCACCGCCTGAACGGGGGTTGCCAGGTGCCTATTGCCGGATACGCCGTTCTGCAGGATGGTGGGCTATACCTGCGGGGGCTGGTGGGGGATCCGGATGGCAGCAAAATAATCCGGGCCGAGGCCAGAGGCGCGCCGCAACAGGCGGAGGCCATCGGCCTGGAGCTGGCAAATGAACTGCTCGCCAAGGGTGCAGGCCCCATCCTCCAGGCGCTCTACGACCATTAGGCATCTGCGGCCATGTATGCAACCATGTTAACCAAGACCCCCTGCCATGGGCTGTGACCTCCATGACATAGGGGTACTGGTTACCCGCCCCGATGGCCAGGCGGGCCCGCTGTGTGACCTGATAACCGCCCAGGGCGGAAGGGCCATCCGCTTTCCCGCCATCACTATTGCCCCGGCAGATGACCCGCACGAAGCAATGATGGCGCTGCAGCGGATTAACGACTTCAACCTGGTTATCTTTGTCAGTCCCAATGCGGTGCGTTATGGCCTGGAGTTACTGGGTGGGGGTGGATTATCAGCGGAAACCAGGGTTGCGGCGATCGGGAAGGGTAGTGCGCGCATCCTGGCTGAGAGAGGGGTCGAGGTGGATATCCTGCCTGAGGGGCGCTTCGACAGCGAGTCTCTGCTGGCTTTGCCGGAACTTACCGATGTTGCCGGCATGCGGATATTGATCGTACGTGGAACAGGAGGCCGCCCCTTGCTGGCGGATACCCTGCGTGCACGTGGGGCCGAGGTGGAATACGCCGAGGTGTATTCGAGGGAGATAGGCGATGCTGAAGCCGGTTCCTTGATAGCATCCTGGCGGACACAGGTGCAGATAGCCGTGGCCACCAGTTGTGAGATCCTGGACAATCTGTTCCTCATGTTGGGCGAGACCGGCGCTGGTATGTTGCGCCAGACCCCGCTGGTGGTGGTGAGTGAACGTATCCAAATGCGGGCACACGAGCTTGGATGTAACAATATAATCATGGCAGATGAGGCCTCCGACCAGGGGTTGCTCCGATCGATCTGTAACTGGGCCAGGGAGAATGCGGGTAACACAGCACCTTAGTCCTGAGCTATCCTTCTTTGGGTATACTTCACGATATGATGTACCTTTGTTAATCTAGCCCCATATTTCTCCCTCTTGGAAAACTATATGACTGACGCAGAGAAACAGGAACTCCCCCCGGCCGTTTCGGAACAGCAGCAAGCAGCCGCTTCACCGGAGGAAAGGAGCGAAGTGACCAAGGAGTCAGCTTCGCAATCCAAGTCATCCCGGGCCCCGCTGCTGGTCGCCCTGATTGCCATCCTGCTTGCCCTGGGAGGGGTGGTTCTTGGTTATCTAAAATGGGTCGACCTGAACAGCACCCTGCAGCAAGAGCTGCAGGATGTCTCCGCTCTGAAGCAGAAGCAGCTGGAGATCAATAAGCGTCTGGATGAATCCAGTAAGAGCATAGCTGCCCAGGATGAGCTTATGAAGCAGGAGCGGACTCAGCTGGAGCAGAAAACTGTGGAGATGCAGCAGGCCCTGGATGGGGTGTTTCAGCGCATCGGCAGAACCAGCACCCAGTGGATCGTGGCAGAGGCGGAGTATCTGATGCGGATCGCCAACCACCGGCTGCAATTGGAGGGTGACGTTGCCACTGCGCTGATTGCCCTGAAGACGGCGGATGAGCGCCTGCGTGATTCCGGTGATCCGGTCTGGACCGGGGTGAGAGGGAGACTGGCCGCAGAGATGGCAGAACTCAAGGCGGTCAAGGCACTGGATCTGACGGGACAGGCGGCGAAACTCTCCGGATTGATATCTCAGGTTGAAGAGCTAAAGCTACCACATTCCGGTCCGGTCGTAGCCGACCGCTCCCGGGAGATAGCGGCAAAGACCAAGGAGTTTACCTTGAAATCCGTCCTGCAGGATGGATGGGAAGGGTTCAAGTCCCTGATGGTGATACGGCATAACGAACGTCCACTTACCGCCATGCTCGGTCCGGAGCAGCGGTTTTTCCTCTATCAGAATCTGCGGCTGCAACTTGAGGCGGCGCGTCTTGCGCTGCTGCGCCGTGACCAGCAGCTGTATGACTCCAGCCTGCAACGGGCCAAGGCCTGGATAGGTGAATTCTTTGATCAGGGTCAGGCGCTGACCAAGGCCATGCAGACGGAGATTGATGAACTTGACGGCGTGGAGGTAAAGACCATACTGCCTGATATATCCGGTTCCCTGCGGTTGCTGCTGGAGCAGCAGGATAAGCTAAACTCAGGGCAGAAGGCCGGCTCATGAGAACTCTGATAAGCGCACTTATCTTGCTGGCGCTGTCGGTGGCGCTGGTCTCCTTGCTGAATCAGGGAAATGGCTACGTCCTTTTAGGTTATGGCAGCTGGACGGTAGAGGGTAGTCTGGCCCTGTTTATCCTGCTAGATCTTGCCCTGTTTCTACTGCTGTATCTGGCCATACGTACCCTGGCGCGGATATGGTCCACCCCTGAACGTCTGCATGCCTGGAGGGAGAACAGACAGGCAAGGCGTGCGCGCAATGCCCTGGCCAATGGCCTGATGGACCTGGCGGCTGGGAACTGGAAGAGTGCTGAACAAAAGCTGCTGAAACATGTAGACACTGCTGATAAACCTCTGCTGAATTATCTGGCTGCAGCTCATGCAGCCCAGCAGCAGGGTGCAACTGAGAAGCGAGATGGCTATCTGCAACTGGCTCATCAGAGTATGCCTTCCGCGGATATAGCGGTAACTCTTACCCAGGCAGAGCTGCAGCTCTCCAATCAGCAGATGGAACAGGCCCTGGCCACCCTGATGCACCTGCGGCAGATAGCCCCTACGAATGGCCATGTGCTCAAGCTGCTGAAGGATCTCTATATGCAGTTGGGGGACTGGTCGAACCTGCTGCAATTGTTACCAGATCTGCATAAGCGGGAGGTGATATCCCGTGGCGAGCTGGATGATCTGGAAATAATGGCCCGCGTTGAGATGATGCGTCAGACAGCCGCAGGACAAAACCAGGAAGATTTAGATGCGGTTTGGCGCAACACCCCAAAAAAATGGCGCAGTAACAGCGATATAGTCCTTATCTATGCAAGATATCTACTGGATAACCAGGCGGAAGAGCAGGCCGAGCGACTGCTGATGGATGCGTTATCAAACAGATGGGATGAGCGTCTGATCGAACTATATGGCATGTTGGATAAGATTAATCCGGCTCGCCAGTTGAGCAGGGCGGAAGCCTGGCTGTCTGAGCATAGACAGAGTCCGGCACTGTTACTGGCCCTGGCCCACATCTGTCTGCGTGACAAACTCTGGGGTAAGGCGCGAAGCTATCTGGAGGCAAGCATCGGGGCCAGGCCGTCTCCGGAGGCACATCTGGAGTTGGGTACCCTTTTGGAGCAGATGGGTGAAAAGGCGTTGGCCATGGAAAATCTCCGGGCTGGCCTGGAGCTGTCCGTTGCTGGCCCTAGGGTAAGATCCTGGAGATATGATGGCCGCAAGACCCAGGCAGATGCAGAGGCTGGAGCGCCGTCGTCAGATCTGCGGCAACCACTGGATGCCCCTCCTGCCGGGGTCGAGTGAAATCGGCTGATATGTTCAGAACGCTACTCTAGATGCAGGAACTGATATTTGGTTGTGGTTATCTGGGACGGATGGTTGCCCTGCAACTGCGTGACAACGGCAGACAACCCATCGGGGTGGTGCACAGCGCGGCCAGTGCGGAGGGGCTGAAGGGTATGGGAATCGATGCCCTGAGGGCAGATCTTGATGCCACTGCCCTGCCCGGGTTGCCGCTACACGACTCACTGCTATTCTATTTTATCCCACCACCCAAGGATGGCGACACCGATACCCGCGTGCGCAATCTTATCTATGCCTTCGGGCACGCAGGGCATCCTCGGCGCATTGTCTATCTCAGCACCACTGGCGTGTATGGTGATTGCAACGGCGACTGGGTGACCGAAGAGCGACCGGTCAGTCCGGTGGCATCCAGGGCCAAACGGCGCTGGGATGCAGAGTGCAGCTTGCGAGAGTGGCGCGCTACCACTGGGGGGGAATTGGTGGTCCTGCGGGTTGCAGGCATCTACGGGCCGGACAGACTTCCCTTACAACGCCTGCGCGCCGGGCTGCCGCTGGTGCGGGCGGAGGAGTCTCCCTGGACCAACAGAATCCATGTGGCTGATCTGGTTCAGGTCTGCCTGGCAGCGATGCAGCGAGGGCGGGACGGGGAGGTCTACAATGTCAGCGATGGCACCCCTGGCACCATGATTGATTATTTCACCAGGATAGCCGATCTGGCGGGATTGCCCCGTCCCCCGGCTATATCCCTGTCACAGGCGCAACAGCAGCTGTCATCAGGCATGCTCTCATACATGCGTGAGTCGCGGCGACTGGATAACAGTAAGATTAAAAATGAACTGGGGATAGAGCTTAAATATCCAACCATGGAGATAGGGTTGCCTGCCTGTTTTCCCCCTTCCCAGCCTTAGTCACCGCTGATTTGAGGCCTCCTTTGGTAAATAAAGTACTAAAGTTTTCCCCCCCGCCATCGCAAATAGATTATGGCAGGACCAATAAATAGATTATTGGTGCTCTGCTCAGGTGCGCTGCTGCCAGTGACTATTTTTTAGTGACAGATTTTGCCCGGGGCTGGTTATCAAGGAATATCTCTATGAGGGGCCAGATAGTTATTCATATCCAACAGCAACGACGATATCCGGTATCGATATTGTGCCGTGCGGGGGAAACAGGCCATCCTAATCTTAAAGGGATGAGGTATGGATGAGCTTGAGTGTCTGAAGAAGAGATGTGCCAAGGAAAAAAAGGCCCGCAAAAAGGCTGAGGCACTTCTGAAGCAGAGAAGCCGTGAACTGAATCGGCTGAATCGTGATCTTGTCGAAAGAGAAAAGGCCAGCCGTTCCATTCTCGAGGCAACTGGCGACGGCATCATCATTGCGGATGTGTCTGGAAAGATCGAGATGTTCAACCGCGCCGCCCAGCTTATTTTCGGATATAGGGATGACGCCGCAATCGGACATAACATCGAAGAGCTTATAAGGTTCGAGGATGCCGATGAGGACTTTCTTGATTATGTTGAGGCAAGCACCCATGAGCCTGTTTGTACCCTACATGAAACCACCGGGATTCAGAGTGATGGCGAAACTCTTCCTATAGAACTAACCATAAGCAAGGTAGAATTTTCCGGCAAGGTTAAGGCGATAGTTAGTGTGCGTGATATCACCAGACGCCGGGAAGCCGAGGAGGAGTGGATAAATATGGATATTCAACTGCGGCAGGCGCAAAAGCTAGAGGCCATTGGCCAGCTTGCAGCAGGCATTGCCCACGAGATCAATACGCCAATACAGTTTGTGGGGGATAACACCAGGTTTATCCGGGACTCTTTTGCTGAATTGGAGAAGTATGCCGAGCTTCTGGACCGGTTGATTAGTGCCGCCAAGCTGGGACCGGTGCCACCAGATCTTTGCGATGAAGTGGATCAGATGGCGCAAGAAATAGACTATCATTATCTGCGGGAAGAGATACCTCAGGCTATAGATCAATCTATGGAGGGAATTGAGCGGGTTGCTGGTATCGTGCGGGCCATGAAGGAGTTTTCACATCCGGATATAGATGAGAAGACCCCGATCGACATCAATGCAGCTATCGAAACCACGATTACGGTCTGCCGTAACGAGTGGAAATATGATGCCGAGATGGAGATGGATCTGGATCCTGATCTGCCCTTGGTCCCCTGTCTGCCAGGTGAGATTAATCAGGTTATCCTGAACATTGTAGTGAATGCTGCGCATGCCATCAGAGATGTGATAGACACCCATGAAGGGGAAAAGGGCACTATCAGGATTACCACCCGTAAGCTGGATTGCTGGGCCGAGATTACCATCAGCGACACCGGTACAGGGATGTCAGATAGGATCCTCTCCCGCATCTTTGACCCGTTTTTTACCACTAAGGAGGTAGGAAAGGGCACGGGACAGGGGTTGACCATAGCATATACCGTTGTTGTGGAAAAACATGGAGGCACCATCAATGTGGAGAGTCAGGTTGGCAAAGGGACCACTTTTACCATACGTCTGCCGCTCGTATAGTGACCTATGAATGACAGGAAGAAAATCCTGTTTGTTGATGATGACCAGAGTCTTCTGGATGGGCTGCATCGTGCCTTGCACAGTGAGCGCAAACAGTGGGAGATGTATTTTGTACCATCAGGTGAGGAGGCGGTTGCACTGATGGCACAGCATAGGTTTGATGCATTGATAACCGATATACGCATGCCGGGTATGGATGGAGTGCAACTGCTATCCGAGGTTAAACGCCAGCATCCGGATCTGATTCGCTTTATTCTGTCAGGGCACTCGAGTGATGAGCTGACGCTGCAATCGGTAAAGTCTGCCCACCAATTCTTTTCCAAGCCATGTGATATAGATTCGCTTAAGGCCGCTCTGGTGCGGGCATTTTCACTGCGCGAGTTGTTATCAAACACTAAATTGCAGACCTTTGTGAGCGGTACAATCGTTTTGCCCAGTCTGCCCCATATCTATACGGAGATAGTGGAGCATCTTGATTCTCCCGATGTTTCTGTACGTGCTGTCGGAGGCATAATAGCCAAAGATCCTGGGATAACAGCCAAGATCCTGCAGTTGGTTAACTCAGCATTTTTTGGTTTGGGGCGAAAGGTCTCCAGCCCGGAGGAGGCAGCATCCCTGTTAGGGATGGATACCATAAAGTGTCTGGTGCTCTCAGTTGGACTGTTCTCACAATTCAATACGTCCAAGCTTAATAAAATGGGGTATTCACTGGAGGAGTCTGTTGATCATAGCGTCAGGGTTGGTCTGTTGGCACAGCAGATTGCTAAATCCGAAAATGCCAGTAAAGAGGTGTTGGATGAAAGTCACCTGTCGGGGTTTCTGCATGACATAGGCAGGCTCATTCTGGCAGAGAATATGCCGCAGGATTATGCTCGAGTTATCGAGCTTACACAGCAGGATGGTTACGACTTCTTTCTTGCGGAGCGGGAGGTCATCGGGACTGATCATGCTGCTGTTGGTGCCTATCTGCTTGGTCTGTGGGGGTTCGCCGATACGGTAATTGAGACCGTTGCATTCCACCATAGACCTGAGTTGTCGGGAAGCAAGGTATTTGGCCCACTCACGGCGGTTCATGTGGCCAATGCGCTGGAAAATACAAGATACGGGCAGTTGACTAAACTTGTATCTGTTGAGTATTTGCAGTCATTGGGACTGGAGGAGCGGCTGGAGACATGGGAGAAGCTTTATGATGCGTCTGGCTATGAATAATATCCTGGGAGGATGGTGATGCCGGTCCCGTCTGAGAAAGTGCTGCTGGTAGATGATGACCGCAATCTGTTGTCTGCATTTACCAGACAGTTCCATAACCGTATAAACCTGGTTACGGCCGCCAGTGGAGAGGATGGAATCCAGGCCATAACCTATGACGGTCCATTTGCAGTGGTGATTTCAGATATGCAGATGCCTAACATGGATGGGCTGAAATTTCTTACCCAGGCTCGGTCACTCTCGCCGGATACGGTACGCGTTATGTTGACCGGAAATGCCAATCTGGATGTGGCGATCGGCGCCATTAATGATGGCAATATATTCCGTTTTTTGAACAAGCCAGTACCTACTGGCGTTCTGTTTGAGACCATGATAGATGGCATACAGCAGTATAGGCACGTTACGGCGGAAAAGGAGTTATTGAATAAGACCCTCAAGGGGGCGGTTAATCTGTTGGCTGATATCCTGGGGTTGGTGAGTCCTTACTCATTCAGTCGTGCATCGCGAATCAAAAGAAATGTACGGGCCATGGCGGAACAACTCAGGTTGCCGGAGATATGGAGTTATGAGTTGGCCGCAATGCTCTCACAGTTGGGCTGCATCACTCTATCGACGGAGGTGATGGAGAAGCTGGCCGCAGATGAGGAGATCAGTGATTTCGAGAGAAATCAGTTCAACAAACATCCTGAGATCGGGGCGCGTCTGTTGCAGCATATACCGCGGTTTGAGGCGATCGCCAAGATGGTCGAGCAGCAGAACAAGCGGCCTGACACCATTGAGATGGGCAACAACCTTACTTTGGAACAAAAAGGTGTTTTAGGGGGGCAGATCCTCAAGGTTGCACTGGCCTATGACGACCTGATATTACATGGGAAGTCGGACCAGGAGGCCATCAGTGAATTGCGATCTCGGCCGGAAGACTATGATCCAGCTTTGGTGCAGGCTTTGGTTGCAGGTGAGGGCGGTGCCAGCTTTGAGGTGATGAATCTGCCAATAACCAAGCTTAAGCCCGGCATGATCCTCGATCAAAATATCTTCTCTGCCAGCGGGACCTTGCTGGTAGCAAAGGGACAGGAGCTGAGTATGGCGGTCGTGCTCCGTCTTGTCGCATCGGAAGAAAACGATATTATATCGGGGCCGGTGCGAGTGCTGGTGGTTACCAGGGCGTAATACGGTTTCGTTTGCAGGCTGCAAATATGTTCAGACGTCATCCTCATTGATGATGATGGAGCCATCATCATCCCAGTTGACATTAGCCAGTGTTGGATGCTCCTGCGAAAAGTGTTTTAGTGCCAACTCACGGTTCTTCAGTTCGTTTTCCTGCTTTCTCACCAGGCTGGACAGGCGTTTGTTCTCTGCCATGACGTCATGTAGATTTAGGGCGTGGTGCAGGGTTTGGATCAATTCATGTACCTGTATCGGTTTGGATATAAAACGGTAGATCTCGGCCTGATTTATGGCGTCAATTAGGGCGGTGAAGTCTGTTGCTCCGCTCAAGATAAGACGCATTGCATCCGGGTTGGAGTTTTTGGTGGCTACCAAAAATTCAACCCCATCCATATAGGGCATGCGATAGTCTGAGAGGAACAGGTCAAACTTTGATTCGTTTGCTTCGGCTAAGGCCGCACGTGGATCGGAGTGGGTTACTATCTCCAGTCCGCCTTCCCGTTTCAAGATGCGGGTCAAAGAGCTTAGTACATTCTCCTCGTCATCAATGAGCATTATTCGGTGCATAACAGCCTCACTTCGTCATTCCATATCATCCAGTGGATTGGGCAAGGCAATTAGATAGCCCTGGGCATAATCAATCTCTATCTCTTCCAGACAGCGGTATATCTCTTTATTCTCAACAAATTCAGCAACGGTCTTTATCCCCATGGCCTGGGCTATTTCGTGGATAGATTTGACCATGTTCCTATTTACTATGTCGCTATCCATGTTTTTTACAAACATTCCATCTATCTTAAGATAGTCCACTGGCAGGTTCTTCAGATAGGCTAACGAAGAGTACCCTTTGCCGAAATCGTCAAGTGAGAACTGGAAGCCCATGCTCTTCAGATCGCTGATAAATTCGATTGCTGTATCCAGTTTGGTGATTGCGGCGGTTTCTGTAATTTCGAAACATATCTTGTCTGGAGTAACAGGACATTCGGTAAAGATTTCGGTGATGCAGTTCAGTACCTCGCTGTTGCCGATAGAGAGTCCGGATAGATTGATGGAGCATGTGGATAATGCATTTAGTCGTTTCGGGTTGGCGCAAAGCCAATCGATAGCGTGACGTATTACCCAGCAATCGATCTGTGGTGCCAGATGGTAGCGTTCCGCTGACGGCAAAAAGTCATCTGGAAGGCGTATGGTTCCATCCGGTTCAACCATCCGCAGTAATAGTTCATAGTGCGTTCCCTCGGTTTGGCTAGGTGCAATCGGCGCTATGGTTTGGTAGTAGAGTTGGAAGCGGTTCTCTTCCAGTGCTCGGGCTATATCTGTTGCCAGCAGTACTTCATGTAGCCGTCGCTGAAACTCAGGATCCTGAGGGTCAGCCACATGCAGGAGGTTGACGCCATTCTCGCTGGCCAGGCGGCAGGCGGCCTCGGCGGTCTTGATTATGGCAGATACACTTTCGTCTTCCCCGGTGATGGGGGTGAGGCCAATACTTGCGTTTATCCCGATCTCTTTATGGTCATATATGAGATGAAAGGTCTTAAGTTTCTGATGTAACTGCCGGATGATCTTACGTGCCTCCTCCAGGTTGCAATCGTCAAGCAGGATGCCAAATTTATCACCGGCCAGGCGTGCAACCATATCGGCCTTGCGGCGTCCGGATCTAAGTATTTTGGCCAGCTCCTTAAGGAATTCATCACCGGCAGCAATTCCATAGTTATCATTGATGACGTGGAAGTGATCCAGGTCCAGATAACAAACCGCGTGGATTTGCCCCTCGTTCTGTGCCGATTCCAATGCCTGTTGCAGGCGTAATTCGAAGGATTTTCTGTTATCCAGCCCGGTCAAAGGGTCATGCAGGGCCTGGTGAGATAATTTCTGGGTTAACCCTTTTACCTTTGATGCGCTTTTTTGCAATAAGGTTTGGTTTGATTTGGACTGTTGATAGCGTTGGATTCCATCCACTATAGCAGCAGCCAGGGTTGCAGAATCACAAGGCTTTGACAGGAATCTGTATACCTCTCCCTGATTAACCGCATCAACAACCGTTTGCTGGTCGGAGTTTCCCGTCAGCATTATGCGCACGGTATCTGGGCTCAATTCCCGTGCCCGTGATAACAGCTCCAGCCCAGACATATTCGGCATACGCATGTCAGAAATGATTACGGCATAGTGGGGGTTATTACAGAGCATTTCGATGGCTTCCTGCCCACTGATGGCGGTATCTAGCTTGAATTGCTTCCGCAGGCTTCTGCGATAGCCCTCGAGTACACTCAACTCGTCATCAACAAGAAGGATGTTTGCGGAGTCCATTTCTATCTAGCGCTTCCCGATACCTGTCGAGGAATAGTATATATCCATGCAGACTATGTCGGCAGGTTCATCTTGGTCTTTAGTGTCCCTGGGATGGCATCGCTGGCCCCATCCTGACATAGGGCCACACCTAGACTGTGGGTTGGCTTTTTCTGCTGCTTAGCCATTCAATAATCGGATCCCACTGTTCCAGATCAAGCCACACCTGGGATGGGGCAAGCTCGAACAGCCCCAACCCCCTTTCTGCGGAGCGGATATAGTTTTGGCTCTCACGCAGATGGGTCAAGACCGGGATTTTAAGATGTCCGAGATATTCATCAAGTTGTTTGGAGATGGTGGTTCTTTCCCAAACGCGATTGGCGACAATAGCCATCTTTGTCTGATGTTTTGAGACCCTGCCACTGGTTAGAAGTTCGTCCAGAAAACGGCTGCAGGCGCGCATATCGATTGGGGATGGAAGCACTGGGATGATCAGGCTTTGCACCCGGCGCAGCATGGCATTTATCTCCTTGCCGTGGACGGCTGCTGGGGCATCCATGATGAGAAAGTCTGTGCCGCGTGCTGGAGAAACAGGCCCTTTGGTTGCGTCTATGCCCTCTATTTCAGGAATGCCTTCATATGTTCGGCGGGCATTCAACCAATCCAGAGATGAGCCTTGTGGATCAAAATCCGCCAGGGCAACCTTGTATCCCTCATCCGCAAACCAGGTGGCGATATTGGTTGCAAGCGTGGTTTTACCACATCCACCCTTGGCATTCATCAGCATGATAGTTCGCATGGGTCAGCCTCCGTTATGATTTAAATTATTATAGGGTGAAGCTAGAGTTTGTTAACTATATTTTCAGCTCATCCCAAATTTCGTCAATATGTTTTTTTACTGACTCGTCCATAGTTATTGGGCGTCCCCACTCGCGTTGGGTTTCACCCGGCCATTTGTTGGTCGCATCAAACCCCATTTTGGACCCTAGCCCGGATACTGGCGATGCAAAGTCCAGATAGTCAATGGGGGTATTGCTTATTATTGTAGTATCTCGTGCGGGATCCATCCGGGTGGTCATGGCCCAGATGACATCCTCCCACTTTCTTATATCCACATCCTCATCGGTGACGATGACAAATTTTGTATACATAAACTGCCGCAGAAACGACCAGATCCCCAGCATTACCCGCTTGGCATGCCCCGGGTATTGTTTGTTGATGCTGACTACAGCCATGCGGTAGGAGCAGCCCTCAGGCGGCAGGTAGAAGTCTACAATCTCGGGAAACTGCTTCTTTAGGATAGGGACAAACACCTCGTTCAGGGATGCACCCAGGACCGATGGCTCATCCGGCGGGCGTCCGGTATAGGTGCTGTGGTAGATCGGGTCGCGTCTGTGGGTGATACGATCTATGGTGAAGACCGGAAAATCATCCACCTCATTGTAGTATCCGGTGTGGTCTCCGAATGGTCCTTCCGCCGCCATATCGTCTGGCTGGATATGTCCCTCCAGAATGAATTCGGCCGAGGCGGGGACCTGTAGATCAGAGCCGATGCATTTGGTTACCTCGGTGCGGCTTCCACGCAGCAGACCGGCAAATGCATATTCAGATAGGCTGTCTGGAACAGGGGTCACTGCGGCCAGGGTGGTGGCGGGGTCACACCCCAGAGCTACGGCGACAGGATAGGGTTCGCCCGGATGCTTCTGCTGCCACTCCCGGAAATCCAGTGCGCCGCCACGGTGGGACAGCCAGCGCATGATGACGCGGTTTTTGCCGATCATCTGCATGCGGTAGATGCCTAGATTAAGGCGCGATTTGTTCGGGCCCCGGGTGATCACCAGCCCCCAGGTTATAAGCGGGGCGGCATCTCCCGGCCAGCAGGTCTGGATCGGAATCCTGCTCAGATCCACTGCATCTCCTGCAATCACGTTCTCCTGGCAGGGTGCGTTTTTTTTCTCTTTCGGCGCCATGTCCAGCACCTTTTTGAACACAGGCAGCTTTTCCCAGGCGTCACGCATGCCTTTGGGGGCTTCCGGCTCCTTCAGCATGGCCAGCAGTCTACCGATCTCCTGTAGTGCCACTACCGACTCCTCCCCCATACCCAGGGCTACCCGTTTGGAGGTGCCGAACAGGTTAGCGAGCAGGGGGAATTCAGAACCCTTAACCTTTTCGAACAGCAGTGCCGGCCCTCCCAGGCGCAGTGTGCGGTCGCAGATTTCGGTGATCTCCAGGTAGGGATCCACCTCCACAGAGATGCGCTTCAGCTCTCCCAGCCGTTCCAGTTGCTGTATAAAATCCCGCAGATCTTTGTATTCCATAAGATGTCAGCTATTCCGGGTAGATATCAAGGCGGTCAGATGCGATATCCACCATAACGTTGGCGTGAGTGATGGACTCTGTATACCCATATACCGACGATTCCAACCCCGAATAGTATGGCTATTATCAGCGTCCACATGCCCAGGCCCAGGTTGAAGCTGAAACCGGAATCACTCTCCTTGGCAACCTCTGGCAGGGGTGCGCCCAAGATCTCATTTACCTGACCCAGGCGGCGTTTCAACTCTTCGTTCTGTTTAGTCAGGGCCGTATTGACCTTGCTCGGCTTGTTCTTCTCCTCTTCCAGCATCTTCCTGGTCTGTAGTATTTGCTGCTCCAGGGCTGCGATCCGTTTGCTCGCGGTCTGGTCGGTCTTCTTCAGCAGATCCTGCAGTAATCTTGCCTCATGCAGGGTGGCCTTTAACTCCTCTTCACTTGATGACAGCTTGCTCTTCAAGGCATTGATCTGGGCCGACTGGTCGTCTGATCCCTTGGCATTGGCCTGTTTCAGCAGTGCGCTCAGACGTTTGCTCTCCTGTTGCTCGTTCTGCAGAGCGCTGTTCGCCAGGGCCAGACGCTCTTGTGCCCGGGTAAATTCCTCCTTGAGTTTGTCAATCTCACCGGTCATGTCCGGATCCGCTTTAGATTGTGCCTCCTTCAGATCCTTTTCTGTCTGTTGCAGCTTGTTTTGCAGTGTGCCCAATTTCGCCTGGAGTTCCAGCAACATGGCTCTGGCAGGCTTCTCTTTGCTGATATATACGGATTTGACCCAGCCCTCCTTGCCATCGCCTAGACGTACTCGGGAGTAGGCGCCTTTTTGTTCCAGAATCTCCAGAGGCGTACCGCTGGGCAGGACCTTGACGGGCTTGGTGGAGCCTTCAGGATTGGCATAGAGGCCAACCAGTAGCTTGTCGGTGATATGTGCGGCCTGGGCACTGCTCACGGCTAGCAGGAGCACAATAAAGATTCTTCGCATTAGACCTTTTCCTCAGGAGTATCAGCGGCCATGCCGCTATGGCGTAATAGAGCGTCTATCATCGGTTCCCGGCCCCGAAACGCTACAAATAGTTCCATGGCATCCTGCGAGCCGCCCTGCTCCAGGATGTTATGTAAGAATGACTGACCGGTATTTTGGTCGAAAATGCCATTCTTCTCAAATAGTGAGAAGGCATCGGCAGATAGTACCTCGGCCCATTTGTAGCTATAGTAGCCGGCCCCATAGCCGCCGCCAAAGATATGCGAGAAGCTGTGGGCGAAACGATTGAATTCTGGCGGATGAACTACGGCCACCTCTGCCCTTACCTGCTCCAGGATCTCATAGATTCTGCCGCCCTGCACTGGTGAGTACTCTCCATGTATCCGCATGTCGAAGATGGAAAACTCCAACTGTCGTACCATCTGCATGCCGGACTGAAAGTTTTTTGCCGCCGTCATCCGGTTGAACATCTCTTCAGATATGGGTTCACCGCTCTCATAGTGACCTGAGAACAGGTCTATCGCCTTTCGCTCCCAGCACCAGTTCTCCATAAATTGGGAGGGTAGCTCCACCACGTCCCAGGCTACGCCACTGATACCGGATACGCTCGGATAGTCGATCCTGGTGAGCATGTGGTGCAGGCCATGGCCAAACTCGTGAAACAGAGTCTGTACCTCCTCGTGGGTAAACAGTGCAGGTTTGTCACCGACGGGCGGTGAAAAGTTGCAGGTAAGGTAAGCGACCGGGGTTTGTCTGAACCCTTGAGTGACAAAGCGGCCGACATATTCATCCATCCAGGCGCCACCGCGCTTTTGTGGGCGGGCGTACAGATCCAGATAGAACTGTCCGCGCAAATCCCCATCTCTATCCCTGATCTCAAAGAAACGTACATCCTGATGCCAGCACTCTATCCCGGATATTTCTGATATCTCCATACCGTAGAGGCGTTTGACTATAGCAAACATGCCTGGGATGACCCTGGTCTCCGGAAAGTAGGGCTTGATCTCCTCCTGGGTGATGGAGTAGCGCTGCTGGCGCAGTTTTTCTGAATAGAAACCGATATCCCAGGCCTCCAGCTCTGTGACTCCGAACGTATCCTTGGTGTATTGCCGCAGCTCCTCCAGCTCTGCCTGGGCCTTGGGGCGGGAACGAGCGGCCAGATCGGAGAGAAAATCCATCACCTCCTGATAACTGCGCGCCGCCTTGCGGGCCAGGGAGCGTTGTACATAATTGTCAAATCCCAGCAGCCTGGCCTGCTCATGGCGCAGGGCCAGTAGCTGTTCCATGATATTGCCGTTGTCCCACATGCCGGCATTCGGCCCTAGCTCCGAGGCCCGGGTGACATAGGCCTCGTACATCTCTCTGCGCAGCTCACGGTTCTCGGCATAGGTCAGAACCGGGAGGTATGACGGTATCTCCAGGGTCAACAGCCAGCCGTCTTTACCCTGGCGCTGGGCGGTCTGTCTGGCCAGATCCATGGCGGATGGGGGCATCCCGGCAAGCGCTCTCTCATCGGTAATCAGCTTGCTCCAGGCATGAGTGGCATCCAGCAGGTTCTCACTAAATTTACTTCCGAGTTGGGATAGCTGCTGGCTTATCTGTTTGAAGCGGTCTTTCTTTTCTGGCGGCAGCGCGACGCCGGAGAGTTCAAAATCAAGCAGTGCGTTATCCAGGCTCTTGATCTGTGCCCTGTCCAGGCTGTGGTCATTTTCTCTGATCTGTTTGTAGGCCTGGTAGAGCCGCTCATTCTGGCCCATCTCGGTGGCGTAGTCACTGAGTTTGGGAAGGCAGGCGTTGTAGGCCTTGCGCAGCTCTTCTGAGTTGACCACGGAGTTCAAGTGGCTTACTGGAGACCAGGCCCGACTGAGACGGTTATCCAGTAACTCCAGAGGTTCCACCAGGTTGTTCCAGGTAAATTCCGAAATGCTCTCCAGCAGTTGTTCAGTCTGGGAGCGGCCGTCGGCCAATAGCTGATCAATGGCCGGTTCAACATGCTCCGGACGAATGTGAGAAAAAGGCGGGAGTCCCTCAAGATTAAGTAGGGGGTTGTCCATATTACTTTGCCAGACCTCACTGGGGCTGCGATTGATTATAAAAGGCGACATTGTGACATGAAACCGGTTCTCTACACAGTCCGACAATAAAATTGTTATGTGAGTTTGATGGATACTAGCCAAACGGACAGGGCGCCACCGATAAAAAAAGCAACGGTAGCCAGACCCACGAAAAGACGATAACGTCGCACCAGATCGAATTCAGGCAGATTGGATAACAGAAACGGGTGTCGCCTGGAGCCGGTATCACTCATAGTGTGCAGCAGGCTTCCCCTCTTAAGCTGCTCATGTTCAATCTGGGCCTGATTCAGGGCCTTCTGACGCACCTGCTCCCACTCATCCTGGTCAAGGTGTCCATCACGATTGCGATCAAACTCCAGTAACATGGAGTCCTTGTCCTGTTTCCATTTGTGTAACAGCTCCCGGACAATCTCACTCCGTTGTTGGATATGGTCTACCTCATCCATGGTTTTGAACAGGCCAATGACATAGAGTGGATTTCCATCATGGATGCGGGTTTCGGTATAACGGTGTCTTGATCCTATAGCTTCAGTGCTGTTGATGGTTTGGCCGAGTTTTAGCAGTAGCTGCCAGCCTGAAGGGAGTTTGTTGTCTGCCTGGGGCGTCGCTATTCTGCTGTCGCTTTGCCATACGTCCTTCTGGTCTGAGGTCACATCCGCCCCTTCGGGGTCTATGATGCATTCACCGGTATCATCCCGCAGCAGAAACAGATGCTCGCTGCTTCCGGAATCAACAGTAAACCAACCTTTGTCACCGCGCCGCTCTATTTTGTAGCTATACCAGCAACAGGATAGACCGGTCAGTGGCGCCAGAATGGGTTCCCCCTCCATCTGCACTGCTCTGCCTGCAAGTTCCACATACCCCTGGGGGGCTGAGCGTATGTTGGCTGTGGGGGTGTCTTCTATGATGCGGGCACGGCGCAGATAGTGGAACGCAAGATAAAAGCCGCCGATGGTAGCAGCAGCCGAAAACAGTGTAATTGACCAGAACTCCTTGTCGGTCAGATGTAGCAGTTGTTCTGCCAGGGTCATTTAAACCTATCCCGTAACTCTTGAGGGGATTAATAAATAGGCCCTATTCAAACAGAGATTTTATATCTACATCCTGTTTCTCCTGTTCTGAAAACTCCAGCAGTTCCGCCGCCTTGAAGTTGAATATGCGGGCTATTATCACATCCGGGAACTGCTCTATCCGGACGTTATTGTTATTTACGCTCTCGTTGTAGAATTCACGCCGATCGGCAATGCTGTTTTCCAGGCCGGTGATACGGCCCTGCAGATGCAGAAATGTCTCGTTGGTCTTGAGATCCGGATAGGCCTCGGCCACGGCAAACAGGTTGCCCAGGCCTAATCTAAGCTGACCTTCAGCAGCGCCAAGCGCACCCACATCGCCCTGCTGCCTGGCGGCGGATACAGCACTTCTGGCCTGCATCACCCGTTCCAGTGTCTCCTGCTCATACTGCATGTATTGCTTACAGGTCTCTACCAGCTTGGGCAGCTCGTCATGGCGCTGTTTGAGGAGGATGTCTATATTGGACCAGGCCTTGGATACGCCGTGTTTCAGGTTAACCAGACCGTTGTAGATAGTCACCGCGTAGATTGCGGCTACCGCGATGACTCCAAGGACCACGAATGTTGATATCTGCATGTCGACTCCTTTTTTATCTTATGCGTATGATTGTATCATTAAGCGTCCCCGCTAACTCCAGGAGAAACATGTGGCAGATATAAGATCATTCCAGGGCAAGACGCCGTCCATAGCTGCGGATGTCTGGGTTG
>JBNKDM010000034.1:0-21138 GCA_050288245.1 Sedimenticolaceae bacterium | reverse complement strand
ATGTGCGGGAAAAGATTCTGTTGCTTCATGGTGAGTTGCAGGGATTGACCGGTTGCCACATCTTCACGCATACGTAACACTGCATCGGAATATACGATGTTACCTGTTGCTCCTGCCACCGACTCCAGGGCCTCAACCATAGGCACGCCAGCAGCGAACATGGTGGAGGTGGTGCGGGCAAATCTGGCAATAGATGATTTGTTCACTATGACTCCGATCACCGGTATCTTGAGAAGCATCTTGTCGCCCCAGAGACGGAACTTACGCGAGCGTTTCCAGAAATAGGCAAACAGATAGATGGAGCCGATAATTGCGGCAAGTGCCAGGAACCACCACTCCTGTAGCCAGCGGGACATGGATACCACCAGTTTGGTGAAGGCCGGAAGATCTGAGCCAAAACTGGCGAACAGGGTTTCAAACTGCGGGATTACAAACATCATGATCAGGGCTGTAACCAATACGGCGACGACTATAACCGCAGTTGGGTAAAACATGGCCTTTTTTATTTTGCCCTTGATCGATTCCATCTTCTCCTTATAGGTGGCGATCTTATCCAGCAGGTCCTCCAGAACACCAGCCGCCTCGCCAGCTCTAACCAGATTACAAAATAGGTCATCAAAGTAGAGCGGATGCTTTCCCAGGGCTGCTGCCAGAGCGGTACCTCCCTCTACGTCGGCCTTGATCGCCAGGATCAGGTCCTGTACCGAGGCGTTATCTGTGCCTCGTCCCACAATATCGAATGCCTGCACCATGGGTACGCCTGCGGTCATCATGGTGGCAAGCTGGCGAGCGAAAACCGCGATATCCTTGGGCGTAATCTTGGGTTTGCGCGGGGTGAAGATGGAAGTGGGTTTCTTCTTTATCTTTAAGGGAACTATGCCCTGTTTACGCAAATCCGCCCGCACCAGAGTTACAGTAGATGCCCTGGTCTCACCCTTAAGGCGTTTACCTTTTTTGTCTGTTCCTTCCCAGGTGTAGACACTAGGTTTTTCTATTTTTTTTGCTGGTTTTGCCATGTCGATTAATCCTTGGTTACCCGGTTTATTTCCTCTAGGCTGGTTACGCCACTGGCCACCTTATTGAGCCCAGACATTCGGAGACTTTGTACGCCCTCTTTTTTTGCCTGTTCTGTAAGCTGGATTGATGTTCCGTTTGACATGATTATACGTCCCATTTCCTCAGAGATGGGCATCACCTCAAATATACCAACTCTCCCCTTATAGCCATGAGTGCACCGTTCACATCCTGACTCTGATGCCTTGTATATTTTGAGCTTGGAAACTCCCTGTTTATCAAATCCCTCGCTTAACAGCGCCTCTTTGGAGAGATCATCAGGTACCTTACAGTGGTCGCAGAGCTTTCTGGCCAGACGTTGTGCCAGGATCAGCAATACAGAGGATGCTATGTTGTACGGTGGAATGCCCATGTTTGCCAGACGACTTAGGGTTTGCGGGGCGTCATTGGTGTGGAGGGTGGAGAGAACCAAGTGACCGGTCTGGGCGGCCTTGATGGCGATTTCAGCAGTTTCCAGGTCGCGTATCTCACCTACCATTATGATATCCGGATCCTGTCGCAGAAAGGCCCTAAGCGCCTCAGCGAAGGTCAGGCCGGTCTTCACGTTTGTGTTTACCTGGTTCATGCCGCGAACCTGGATTTCTACCGGATCTTCCACAGTAGAGATGTTGACATCCGGGCTGTTCAGCAAATTCATGCCAGTGTATAGAGTAACTGTTTTACCGCTACCGGTCGGTCCGGTTACCAGGATCATGCCGTAGGGTTTGCCTAAGGCCTTCTCGAACATCTCTTGTTGTTCTGGTTCGAATCCCAAGGCCTCAATGCCGATCTGTGCTGATGCAGGGTCCAGGATACGCAGTACCACCTTTTCGCCGTAAAGAGTAGGGCAGGTATTTACGCGGAAGTCGATAGAGCGATTCTTCGACAGCATCATCTTGATACGCCCGTCCTGGGGTACCCGGCGTTCGGCAATGTTCATCCGGGACATCACCTTAAGTCTGGCGGTAAGCCGTGGCGCGATATTTACCGGTGGGGCAGCTACCTCGTTCAGCATGCCGTCCTGGCGAAAACGGACACGGAAGTTCTTCTCATAGGGTTCGAAATGGATGTCAGATGCACCTACCTTGATCGCATCCAGCAGTATCTTGTTTACGAAACGCACTACCGGGGCGTCGTCAATATCAAGATCGCCCTCGATCTCCTTGTCATCGTCCAGTCCACCTACATCCAGATTATCCAGGTCTGTGTCCATGAGATCATCCATGGTCGTTTCCTGGGCATCCAGAGCCGCCTCAATAAAGCGGGTAAGTTTATCCTCCTCTACTACTATGGCCTCTGTGGTAAGTCCGGTATGGAATTTTATCTCATCCAGGCCACGGATATTGGTAGGGTCAGAAACGCCAAGAAACAGTCGATTGCCGCGGCGGAAAAGTGGAATAGCATGGTGGGTGCGGATGAGCTTCTCAGCTACCAGCGTGATCGGTGCCTGTTCAAGATCCAGAACATCTATATCCAGCAAGGGGACCCCGAATTCCTGTGAGGCAGCATAAGCTATTTGACTGCTTTCTAAAATATTATGTTCGACCAGATATGTGACAAATAACACACGTTGCGTCATTGCTTGGCTATACGCCCGTTCTGCCACTTCGGGGGTTAGCAGTTTGTCACTGATCAGGCGATGGGCCAGGCCACTGAATTTTGTTTTTTGTTTAGTTTCTGCCATTTGTATTAGCTTGCTGTTAACCAAATATCCATCTGACACGATTGCTTTAGGAATAAAATCCAGCAATAACAATTAGATAGAACTAACGTTTTGCTGTATTTGTAGCCTTAAAGTGGCACGCCAATCTGGTACATACCTCCTAACTCGTACGATAATGCAGATTATAGCTTAACACAGATAACTATTTGTGAAACATAACAATAAGTCAGAAAAAAGCTTGCACGGTTGGATGAGAATAGGTTTATTAGACATTGCTTGTAACCAATCTGTCTTTGCCTGTTCTTGAATCATTCCCACTATGACTAACCTTTCATCATAACTACCGCGATACCGGATATAATTAAGACTGTTCCAACCATAGTGCCGATTGAAATGTGCTCTCCGAGGAGGAAAGCGGCCAACAACGGAACAATAATGAATGTAGATGCCACATAAGGATATGCGTAGCTGAGATCAAGTTTGGTCATTGCGACTATCCAACTTACTCCGCCGGCAAATGTAATAAACATGGCGAATAGGACCCAGGGACGCAGAAGAAACTCAAGCAGGAACCATATCTTGTTACCCAGTTCATCCGGTAGCTGCCCGGCCTGATTGGTTTGCCATTTGATAATGATCTGACTGATTGATGCCAGAATTGGTGCCATTATGGCAATAAGATGTGCCTGTAGGTTGTTCATCCGGTTCTCATGTAGGGTTGATTGGAGCGACTGCCAAGTTTTGCATTATATGACAAATAGAGTTCATCTTGAGCGATTCCATAAATCTAACCTGCAGCAATCCTTGCTTTAATTAACTCCTGCATTCTCTTCGTTTTATCATGCATCTCATCCTCTGAGTGAAAACGCATGAACACAATGCCAAATTTCTCAACCAAGTAATCACCAACAATATCTCCCGGCTTCCACCACATATATTTATCGAATACATTGCGTCTTATCTCGGGACTGAATTCAATATCGGTTAGTACTCCTGCTTTATCCGCCATCACACAGTGACGCAAAAAGAATCCCTTCACATCTACTTGATTTATTTCAGAACAATCATATCCGGCAAACGATTTTACAATCCACGCTGGATAGTCTAATTGCGTGGAATATTGCACCAGTTTTACGTAGAGATCACCAGGCGGTCTTCGACATATTTCTATAATGACTGGCTTTTGATCATGCAGGATATATTGAACGTGAAATATACCTGGCTTGAGTGATAACAGGGCTGAAATTGTCTCTATCTGGGTAATCAGGTCTGCAACCGCGGAATCGGGAATCCTGGCGGGTGTTGAGGCGCCGGCAACCAGATATGGATTTAGATAATAATGCTCGTTGTCTGCAAAGTGGAATACAACCTTTCCATCTCTGATAAGGGCGGAAAAACCATGATGGCTGCCGGTAATAAACTCCTCAATGATTACGCGTTGCGCCTTCGATATCGAGAAGGCCTTCAATAGGGCGTTTTTTGCGTCAGACAAATTGGTTACTTTTGAAATGCCTTTGCCGCCGGTCAGGTCAACAGGTTTTACGATTACAGGAAGAGTGAATTCATTTATAGCCCGAAGGGCTGACTCCATGTCGGAATATCCCTTTGCTTTTGGCGTTGGGATTGCATTGCTGCGGGCAAACTCACGGTAAGCGTCTTTATGGTGGATCAATCTGCACGTTTCGAAGGAGTCGTGGCCTGGTAGTACCAGTTTCTCAGCCACGTAGGCTGAAGAGATGGCGGAAAAATCATTAGCGCATGGGCATATGGCATCGATTTTTTTTCTTTGTGCCACTGCTAAGATCGCCTCTGGATCAGAGAAATCTGCCGGACAATATTCATCCGATATTCGATGCCCTAGGTCCTCAGATCTATTGCCACTGCTTATGACATGAAACCCCAGTTTTTGCGCCGCCTCAATCATCGGTATATCAGCATAGCCGCCACCGGCGATTAACAGGCGTTTTTGTCTTGTCATGCCTATATGGATTTCCTGTTATGCGGGACGAAATACATCACCGTCTCAACCACACCTTCGGTGTAGTGACGTAGGTATATGTGATAGTCGTCCCTAATTTTAGATATAAGCCTGGGTATGGTTCTTAGATCTGAGCTATGGTGATAAACCGAAATGGCCAATATCGGGTGGTTGTTGGTAATGGTTTTAATCGCCCCCTCAATGGCTGAAATCTCTTCTCCTTCAATGTCCATTTTCATGAAGGTTGCAGGCGCCTTTATTAGATTATCAATAGTGTTCAGTTGAATATTTTGGGAGCCGCCCTCTTCGAGGGATGAAACTGATCCGTTCGATGAAAAACTGGCGGTACCTTGCCTGTTTGATGCCCCATATTGAAGAAAATTAATATTTGGGTAGCTGTGTAGTACCGACTTTGATATTTCCATGTTGCTTTGATCGGGTTCAACATAATATATAGATTTATATTCCGGGCATCGCCGGATAAATTCTAAGCTGGTTTCCCCGTCAAATCCGCCAATATCAATAAATACCTCATCCTGTTTGTTCAACAGAAAAAATGGTTCAAAATACTGTTGCTTTTGGCGGTCGCTAAATCCCTCCAAATATTTGAGATTGGAGGTAAAACGAAGATTAACTATTCGTTGGAAAATATCTTTTGAGGTGGCGTCAGACAATTTTGAATATAGTTGGCGATACTCTTCGAGGTTCTCTTCGATATCCTGCTTTCCATCCCCCCAAAATCGCACCGGATGGTCGATCAGACCTGAAAAGGTGTAAAATGCAAAATAATCTAAGTGCCTTATGCCTAATTTGGACAGATTTCTCTCGGCGGTCAGTGGTCTGCCAAGTAGAGATGATACTACCAACCCGCCGCCTGGTATTTCATTGGATCTAATAATTGGTTTTCCTTGGCAGGTAACATCGGTGGTGAAGTCATCGATAAACCCGGCAATATCGACTAACTGTGCAATCTCTAAAGCATATGGGTTAATGCCAAAAATAAAACGATCCTTGGGTTCTGCCGCTAAAAAATCTCTACAAAAACTCACTGAGCCAGAATCTGCTTTCTGTGTGTCAATCTGCAACATTATTCATCCAGTGTGTCGTTGTAAGTGAAGTAAGACATGGAGATAGATATTTCTGCCCGTGTTCACTTCAGTCGTGGATAGCTTCCCATTTTTGATTGTTAGCTGATCTTGCCATCGCTTCCAGCATTAGTAGTCCTTCAAGAGCGGTATCAACCCCAAAGACCCACGGAGAATTGCCCTCCAGATCACTATTGTGTCTCCGCAGACTATCTGCGATATCGGCATAAAGGTTGGAAAAGGCCTCAATAAATCCGGCTGGATGTCCAGCTTTAAAACGATTGTAGCGCGCGTCGTTCGCAATGTTCAGGTCGGCACATGAGCGTTCCAGGGTGTTTTTTCTGCCCTTATTATCGTGCAGTATGAGGAACTCTGGCTGCATCTGATACCATTCCGCTGAACCTAATTCACCATAGATCCTTACTCTTAGTCCGTTACTGTTCCCGAGAGCAGTTTTCCCGAACCACAGTTGGCAGTCAAGGTCGCCACTATAGCGTGCTATACACATAGTGTTGTCGACAATATCACTAAAAAATCCGTAATTATTATTCTTGGCTATAAGTTCCATGGGGCTTTCGCCGCTGAGAAAGTGGATCATCTGGTGCAGGTGTACTCCCAAATCCAGAGATAGTGTTGGTATTGTGTGATCTTTCAGTCGCCAGGCTTGTGGTTTCGGTTTGTTGTTATCCTTGTCCAGTCGCAGAAAACCCTCCTGCGGCATCTCAATATGGATTTGATGTAATTTGCCGAGAAGTCCCTCCATGATGATAGAACGTAACTCTCTGACCATGGGGTAGCCTGTATAGTTATAGGTGACAGCTAAAAAACCCTGATTCTTGTCAACCGCATTTTTTATCTGTTTGGCTTCATCGGATGATATTGCTAAAGCCTTTTCGCAAATCACCGGATAGCCGCATTCCAGCGCTGCTATTACTATCTCCGCATGTGATGGGGTCGGGGTAAGTACTGCAATAGCATCAAGTCGCCCTTTCTCTGCATCCAGCAGTTCGAGGTAGTTTGAGTAGAGATAGCGGTTATCAATACACCATTTATCGGCTGTGAGTTGATTTGTTTCATCATGGTTGCTAAAGCAGCCGGCAGAGAGGGACCAGCAGTTGTCCATCTGCGCTGATATCTTATGCGTGGCACCGACAGCAGAATCGATTGCGCCTCCAATGAAACCAATTTTAAGTGGTGTTGAGTTCAAATGGTTACTCCAAGGTGGTTGGTTTTTTCGACTTTCCATACACATTTCTTATTATGGTTAACGGACGCTGTTTGGTTTCCAGGAAGACCTTGGATAAGTAGATTCCTATGATACCGGTAAAGGAGATCATTAGTCCGCCCAGCAGCCATATAGAGGCCATAACAGAGGTCCAACCGCTAAGTGGAGTGGAGAGGAAAAGCCAATTAAAAACCAGATATAACGAATATATTGCGGCTGTGATGAAAATAAGCACTCCGCTGTAGAAGATTCCAACCAGTGGTCTGCTACTCAGTGAGGTAACGGCGTTAACCAGAACGGAAATCTTTTTGCGGAAGGTATAACTAGAGCTGCTTGTGCTTTGTTTGGTGATTACATTTGGACGTTGTATGAATCCAGTAAGCAGGTAGAGACCCCCTATGGATAGTTCACGCTCACTGTGCTGTAGCAGGGCATTGACGTAGCGGCGGGTCATTAGCCTGGCGGTAACCCAGCTTTCCGGTATTTTAACACTGGTAAGGGTTTTGAAAGTTTTGTAGAACAGCCAGCCGCTCAGGCGTTCGAACCAGCCGCCTTTGCGTTTTTTCTGTACACCGTAGACAACATCACAATCTTCCTGATTCATCTGCTCATAAAATCTCAGTAACCATTCAGGTGCTTCTTCCAGGTCGCTATCAATTAAGAAAACATGCTCGCCGTTGCTATAGTCCAGCCCAGTCATTATGGCGCGGTGATGACCGAAGTTTCTTGAAAGGTCGATAACGCTGACATGCGGGTCCTGCTCGCTGAGAATCACTGCTTTATCCAGGCTGTCATCGGGAGAGCCATCATTTACCAAAATGATCTCGTAGTCGTCTCCAGCAAACTTCCGGGCGGATTCAGTTGTCCGACGGTAGAAATCATCAATATAGGGTGATGAAAGGTATAGGGTTGATACAACGGAGAGCTTCACTGTTCCAGTCTCTTGTTCGCAGTTGAGGTTGTTGGCTGAAATAACAGGATACTATACATCATCCCAAGGCCTCCAATACTGCGGCAATCACCTGGCCTTGTAAATCCTCCAGGCCCACCCATAGCGGTAGTCGGACCAGTCTTTGTGAAACAGTATCGGTTACATCCATAGATCCTGAACAGCGGCCATATTTCCTGCCGGCCGGAGAACTGTGTAGCGGGACGTAGTGAAATACTGCGTGGATATCCCGTTGCTTCAAAGTTTTTATGATTCTGTCTCGTTTCTGGCTATCCGGTAACAGCAGATAATACATATGCGCGTTGTGTGTGCAGCTATCAGGAATAACGGGGCGTTGGATCTTCCCTTGAATCTCCGCGCTGGCAAATACACTGTGATAGGTGTTCCATAAGGAGAGTCGACGCGCAGTGATCGAGTCAGCCTCCTCCATCTGTGCGAACAGGAAGGCGGCTATCAGTTCTGATGGCAGATAGGATGAGCCAAGGTCTACCCAGGTGTACTTGTCTACTTCACCACGATAAAACTGTCTACGGTTGGTTCCCTTTTCCCAGGCGATTTCAGCCCGTTCATTCAGATCAGGATTGTTAACGAGTAGTGCGCCGCCTTCACCGGATATAATGTTCTTGGTTTCATGGAAGGAGAGAGCCCCCAAGTGGCCTATGGTGCCGAGGGCGTGACCTTTGTAACTTGACATAAGGCCTTGTGCTGCATCCTCCACCACCAGCAGGTTATGGCGGTTGGCGATATCCATGATTGTGTCCATTTCACAGGACACGCCGGCATAGTGCACAGGTACGATCACCTTCGTCAGTGGCGTGATCGCTGCCTCGATCAAATTCTCATCAATGTTCAGGGTATCTTTGCGGATATCCACGAACACCGGGACGGCGCCGCGCAGGGCGAAGGCATTTGCTGTGGAGACAAAGGTGTATGAAGGCAGGATAACCTCATCGCCTGGTTGGATATTTGTGAGCAGCGCAGCCATCTCCAGGGCCGCTGTGCATGAGTTGGTCAGGAATGATTTATTAGCTCCGGTGCGCTTTTCCAGCCATGATTGACACTGCTTGGTGAAATCTCCGGCGCCGGCTAAGTGGCCCTTGTGGTGCGCCTGGGCTATGTACCATAATTCCTTGCCTACCATGTAGGGCTTATTAAAATTTATCTTCACTGTCTGATCCCGAATTTGCTCAATATGCTTAACTACGGATTATGGGTCAATCATCGCCAGAGCGCCGTATGAGTCTTGCTGTACCATCATATCGTTCTTCCAGCATTGCCTTTGCCTTTTCCATAATAAAACGATGCTCCGGTAGTATTTTTTCTTTCTGCATCAGGATGTAGGTGGCAAATTTCTTCCAGTTCAAATCATCCTTTGGCTTGGGTAAAGCTTGTGTATCCGAATGGCGGTAGCTCCAGTCCAATAGGGCAAAGTTATATATATCGGCCATGGTTATCCGCGGTAGTATATCGAACACCTTCAGATACCAATTTCTGGCGGAAAGGATGTCTCCCCGCATCCAAGATTGTTCAGCCAGTTTCATTAGTGCGTCCGCAGCCTTGCTTTGCACTGCGATATATTTTGTCTTTTTCCCGAGTAGCCGGACGGTTTCTTCATAGTTTTCCTTAGTATAGGCCTGAACGCCGGTTATGGTATCGCCCATCTCGCGAATGAGGGCTGTTTTGTCATAACAGGAGTTTCCTAGATTATTGCGTGCTGTTTCCAACAGGCGCTTGGCAAAGGTTAGATCATCCAGCTGTATTGCCACGATAAAGGCGGAGACAATATCTCCAAATCCGGTCATGGTTGCTATGTCCGGCGAGATTATAGGTTTTTCATCCGAATGGTCAGATGGAATAAAAATAGCCCCTCTCGGCCCCAGGAAGGCTATCTTCCAATCATGGGAATGGTTGAACCAGCTAAAAAGGTGAGTAAAGTTGTAGTTGATCAACCAGTAGTCCGGCCGGTGATTTTTGGTGAATTGCTCGATGTTTTTGCCTTCGGCAAAGGCGAAATAATCTTCAATCCAATCCTTGAACGGGAAATAGCGCGGGTCGACCATGACCTGTTTTTCCGGCCAGAGTTGGTAGAGTAGATATCCCCCGTCTCGGTATACGTTGCCTATCTTGGTGCCGGAAAGGTTTTTCTTGATGTACTCCGCCTCGGTTATCTGGTGCATGCTGTTGATGCCGAAGATGCGTTTGAGGTCATATCCGGCGTCTGCGATTGAACAACTATTACTACTAACGGTTCTCCATCCGATAAGGGATGTTAGGGATACGCAAAGAATAATAATCAAGACCCGTAGCGATTTCGACGAGGGCCAGGCCCATGAGTCGCTCTTTTTCGCCAGCAGGTCCAGGCATACAAACAGAAACACCGGGCCAAGAAAATAGGTTACGCGTACAAGTTGGGTGAATAGGGCGGAGTAACCAAGGAAGATCAGGATGACAACCCAGTCAGTTTGTCTGGCCTTTAGTTTTTGCCAGATAAGAAAAACAAACAGCAGCATCGCCGCAATCATATAGTCCAGCATATAGAACGGCGGACCGTTAAACATATAGGTAGGCCGGTAGGCAAGGATATGTTTGCCGGTGCCGTTTGCTGTTAGAACTTCTCTGATGATGGTTAGCGGCAATTCGTAGCCAAACGGTGACACCAGGATGGCAGGGAGACAGAGGGCGAGCGCGATAAAGAAGTGTTTTTTCAGTCGTGGCGGCATCGCCTGGCTGGGACAGAATCGGCTGTTAAGTATTTCGCCGATACCGGCTGCAGCGAAGAATATGGAGGAGATAAAAAATGCCCCATGCATATTGATCCATACGACGAGCATCAGCGGAAACAGGTAGGGTAGATGGCGTGCACGATCTCCGCTGGCGCGCATATGGAAAAACAGCCATACCGTTACGATCATGAATCCGATGGTGAATAGTTCCGGCTTGATTAGCAGTGACGGCCGGGTAAGCGCCAGTGCTATGATAATGATCAACCAGGTTATGGGATTTGCGGAGATTCCGCGTGTGGCAGCGTAACGCCATCCCAGCAGGAATAGAAGAAAAAAGATGCTGTAGCGTATGATAATCAGACCGCCTGGTCCGGTTAGGTCGTAGGTCAGATAGAGGATGATGTCTGCCAGCCAGCTGTTATAGACGTGGTAGGAGGTGGCCGGTGTCCAGGTAAAAATGGAGTGATCGATAATCAGCGAGCCGGATTCCAGGATGTGGCGGCCCAGGGCCATATGCCACCAAAGATCTGCTGCGCCAACTGGATGGGCAAGCTGAACAATCAGGCTGATAAATACGATAATCGCCAGTATGGTTGCAATCCAACGTGGCCAGGTTTGTTGTGCCGTTCTGATCGTGTCTGTCATTCTATTGTTTCGCACCCTGCCAGATGAGTTCCGTGGTAAGTGTGTCTAGGCAATATGTCGCAACCCCTCTTCGACTATACAGGACCAGTTGTAATGTTCTGCAATTACTTTATCTCATCCTGTCCTTGCGGATAGCCGGTGGTACGGGGTATGAGTCTGGCTGTACCGTCATAATGTCCATCCTTCATTGCCTGCGCTGTCTCTATAATGAAACGGTGTGCCGGCAGCATCTGTTCTTTCTGAGAAAGAATGTAACCGGCAAATCTCTTCCAGTTAAACTCATCCATAGGCTTGCTCAAGTCTACGTTATCCGCGGTACGGTACTCCCAGTCCAGAACGGAGAAGTTATATAGATCAGTTACAGCCACCCGGGGAAGTATTTCGAATACCTTAAGATACCAGTTTCTGGCTCCAGTGATGTCTCCCTGGTCCCTGGATTGTTCGGCCAGTTTTACTAGTGCATCTGCAGCCTTATTGCGTGTCGAGATATATTTGCCATTCTTTTTGAGTAGCTGGAATGCCTTCTGGTAATCGCCGTTATGATAGGCATCGAGTCCCGCTATGGCATTTTCCATCTCACGGGTTAGATTATTATGTCTTCCACAAGATGGCCCATTGCTCTGTTGCGCGGCTCGCAACAGGCGTTTGGCAAAAGTCAGGTCGTCCAACTGGATTGCGGCGCGAAAGATATATGAGTAGTTGCCCAGATTAATCCTTGGTCCTATATCTGGGACGCTTTCCGGTTTTTCAGGTGCAGATGCTGTTGGGACAAAGATAGCACCTGCAGGGCCCAAAAAGGCCAGTTTCCATGCGTCAGATCGGTAGAGCATCCGGAAGTTGTTAGCAAACTTGTAGTTGACCAACCAGTAGTCTGCAGGGTGGTCATGAATGAATTTCTCCATGTTCTCGCCGTCTATGAAGGAGACGTAATCATCCACCCATTTACTGAACGGAAAGTAGCGTGTGTCTATCATGACCTTTTTTTCCGGCCAGAGATGGTAGAGCAGATACCCTCCATCCCGGTACATGTTTCCGATCTTCTTGCCGGAAAGATGGTTCTTAATGTACTCCGTCTCAGCTATCGGAAAAGATGCGCTGATGCTGAATGCCTGTTGTAGGCCATATTTGTTGCCAAATAGTCTGCAGATATTGTTATCTATTACTCTCCAGCCGATAAGAGCGGATATGGATATACAGAGTAGAGCCAGTATGCTCTTTTTCTGTGTCGATGAGGGCCAGGCCCATGAGTTTGTATGCTTCGCCAGCAGATCCAGACAAACAAACAGAAACACCGGTCCGAGAAAAAAGCTCGCCCGCGCAAGCTTGGGAAATAGGGCGCTGTACCCTAGGAAGGCCAGGATAACCACCCAGTCGGTCTGCCGATCCCTAAGTTTTTGCCATAACAGAAAAACGAACAACAGCATTGCCACGACCATATAGTCCAGCAGGTAGTAGGGTGCGATGTTGAACAGGTAGGTCGGTTTAAAGCCGGTGACGCGACCGAAAGATCCTTTGTACGTTAGAATCGAACTGATAATGCTGTAGGGTAGCTCGTAACCGAACGGCGATATGAATATGGCAGGAAGGCAGAGAGCGAGCGCGATAAAGAAGTGCCTCTTCAGTCTTGGTGCCATCGCTTGACTGGGACAAAACCTGCTGTTCAGTATCTCTCCTATCCCGATGGCCAGAAAAAAAATGGAGGCTATGGCAAAGGCCCCGTGGGTATTGACCCATATGACCAATATCAGAGGTAGCAGATATGGCAGCCACCAGGCGTGGTCACCACGATAGCGCATATGGAAATAGAGCCAGACCGTTATGGTAAAAAAGCAGACCGTGAATAACTCTGTCTTGATGAGCGGAGCTTGCCAGGTTAGCGCAAGTCCAAGGATGATAATCGTCCATACCAACGGATTGGAGGCGATCCTGCGGGTGAAGGCGTAGTGCCACCCCAGCAGTATAATAAGAAAAAACACACCATAACGCAGAGTCAGCAGGCCAGCGGTTCCGGTGAACTTATAGACAAGATAGAGGACAATCTCTCCCAGCCAGCCGGTGTAGGGGAAGGAGGGGTCAGCAGGTGTCCAGGTGAAGATTGAGTGATCTACAATCAACGATCCTGTCTCCAGGATATGGCGGCCATACAACATGTGCCACCACAGGTCGGGGGAACCTACGGGGTTTGCAAGCTGGATAAACAGGCTGATTGCAGCAACGACTCCCAGTAACGCAGAGATCCAAACTGGCCAGGGCCGATGCTTTTTTGTTTCAAACCGCGCCATCGCATTTTCTATTTGTTAATTACTGATGGATCATGGGCAGGGGCTTAAACGGATCAGACATAAAACCCCCGCCGGGAGGCGGGGGTGGTTGGTTATGCCTCAGTGTATGTTGGATCAGGCCTTATTTGCAGGAACCTGGAACATACTTTGGATCGATTCCGTTGGTGGCGCCAGGGCTGCAGTCAAAGCCGTAGACCTGAGTCGGTATGTTGTTTACATTCAGGGCGCTGCCTGTGGATGCTATTGGCTCCAACTGAATATCGCTGCCGTCGACAGCAGTATCGATGTTGTTGAGGGTAACGGTGATCAGACCGTTTGCAGAGGTATGGATATTCTCAACATACTGGGTGTTGGTGGTGCCTTCGCCGCAGCCCCAGTTGTCGGCTCCGATATTCATGCCGCTGGTGCCGGTCTGGTAGACCTCGGCAATGGTGGTGCGACACTGACTGGTGGCCAGGATGCCTTCAGATACCTTTGCCTTGATTACATAGTCCTGATAGGCAGGCAGGGCAATCGCCGCCAGGATACCGATGATCGCGACCACGATCATGAGTTCGATCAATGTGAAACCGGATTGGGTCTTTTTCATGTCTATCTCCTGATTAATACAACTTTTACATAATGGGTACGGTACGCATGGTGCGTGAAATCGTTGTCGATATCCTGGCCTCGCCAGCCCCGATCCGTGAGGATTAATATCTTTTCACCGATATACATAGCAGTAACTATGCCAATTTATGGGGTTAATGTTTCTGTGTATGCGGTATTTAATGTAAATACAATAGGTTATATAACCTGTTAAGTCTATTATTGTTTGCCTGTATATTGGGCACACAGACAGACTGGTCGACGCTATCCCCCTATCGCTGAAAAAGATTAGCACTAGGTGACAAAAATTGTCACTAGGTCAATCTGGAAAGGTGACGATGGTCACAGTTGCTAATCTATCCCGAGTTTGCTCAGACGATAACGTAGGGCCCGGAAGCTCAGCCCCAGTTTTTTTGCCGCAGCGGTGCGGTTCCAGCGTGTATCCTCCAGGGCCTTGGTGATGACCTGTCTCTCCACCTGCTCCAGGTACTCTTCCAGAGGTTGGTCTTCGCCTATCTCCAGTTGGGCCGTGGACGGCTCCGGCAGGCTGAGATGCTCCAGACCTATGACTCCGTCGTCGCACATGGTCATGGCGTGTTCCAGGGCGTTTTCCAACTGTCTTACATTGCCGGGGAATGGATGGTTATAGATCTTTTTCAGTGCTTCCCGGTCGATTCTTGGTTTGTTACAACCATTCTCTTGAGCGATTTTGGCTAGGATACTGTCTGCAAGTACCGGTATGTCCTCCGGTCTTTCCCGCAGGGGGGGGATGTGCAGTTCAATCACATTGATGCGGTAGAACAGGTCCTGGCGAAACTCCTGCTCCTCCACCATCTGGGCCAGATCCTGGTGGGTGGCGCTGATGATGCGTACATCCACCGGGATCTCCTGCCGTCCACCGACAGGCCGAATGCACTTTTCCTGGATGGCCCGCAGTAGCTTCACCTGCATGGGGATAGGCAGATCCGCCACCTCGTCTAAAAACAGGGTGCCGCCGTCGGCGGTCTGGAACAGTCCCTCCTTATCCGCTACTGCCCCGGTAAAGCTGCCCTTTATATGTCCGAAGAATTCGCTCTCCATCAGCTCCTGGGGTATAGCGCCGCAGTTTACCGCCACAAAGGCCTGCTGTGATCTTGGGCCCTGTTCATGGATCAGACGGGCCGCCAACTCCTTGCCGGTACCGGATTCGCCGCTGATATAGACCGGCGCCTGGTTGCGGGCGAGTTTGATGGTCATCTTTCGGATGGATTCAATCGCAGCGGATTTGCCCAGTAGGGTGGAGGTGGCGTCTGTAACCTTCTGTTGTTCTGATCTATCTCCGGATTCGTTTAGCCTGAGTGCTGTTTCCACCAGACTGCGTAACAGTGTCAGATCAACCGGTTTGGAGACAAAGTCGAAGGCCCCGGCCTTGAGGGATTCGATAGCACTCTCCATATTGCCGTGAGCGGTGATAACCGCGACCGGTAGTTGTGGATACTCTCTTCCAATATCACGAACCAGATCTATTCCGTTGCCATCCGGTAATCGCATATCGGTCAGGCAGAGGTCAAACCTCTGCTGTGCCAGTAGATTGCGTGCTGCGGTGAGATCAGCTGCAGACTGGGTATCCACACCCATTCTGGTAAGGGTGATCTCAAGCAGTTCCCTGATATCCGGTTCATCATCAACAATTAGTGCGATGGGGTTGCTTATATCTGTAGTCATCTGTTATCGATCAATATTGCCAAAAAGTGGTTTCGGCGTGCCCATAGGATGTACCCCAGGGAAGCTTATACGAAAACAGCTTCCGCCCATAGGTGTCGGTTTGTACTCAAGTTCTATGTTGTTGGCCTCGCTCAACTCCTTGGCTATGTATAGACCCAGTCCGGTTCCGGCATTACGGGTGGTGAAGAATGGTTCAAATATCTGCCGCGCCACCTCCTGACTTATGCCTGGACCATTGTCGATGACCTCCAGAAAAGGTCCGCCTGACCCTGGGCTTACGCCGCCGTTTATTCGTATGTTAAGTCGCTCTATCTCCTGGTGAAAATGACAGATGGAGTTCTCACATAGATTAGCCAATAGCTGCCTGAGTTGGGTGGGATCAGCCTGCACATTGGTATTTTCAGGTTGTACCGTTATCTGCATGGCCTGGGTTGCCAGCTTGTGGGAATGGGTGAACTCTTCGGCAAAAGACTCCAGCCAATGCTTGAGTTTTATGGTATCCACCCGCGATTGCTGGCGGCGGGAGAGCTTCATAACGCTTTCGATTATCTCATTGACCCGGTCAGAATTGGTGCGGATGATCTGATTCAGCCTCCTGTCTGCCTTATCAAGATTTGACGATTCTCCCAGTAACTGCTGGGCATGACTGATTGCGCCCAAAGGGTTACGAATCTCGTGGGCGATGCTGGCGGTAAGCCGTCCCAGGGAGGCAAGTTTCATCTGTTGTGCCCGCAGGGTTAAGGTCGCTGTGTCTTCGATAAAAATCATGGTGCCGGCATGTTGCGTACTTCCAAGCCGGGTAAATCTGGCCTGAAGTTCGCGTCCGCCTGATGTGGAACTGAGGGTTTGCGGCTGGTTGGTATGATTGATGTTCCAGTCTTTAAGCTGATGAGACAGCTCTGGAGATGCCTGTTCCAACAGTTGTCCGGTCTTGGCATCAGGCATCCCCAGCAGATACCAGGCATACTCATTCATCAGACGAATGCGTTCACTGGTGTCCACAACGATTATACCGGCTTGCAGCTGCTGAATGATGTAGTCGTTTAATTGCTCCAGGTTGGCCAGATCAAGTTCCCGCTGGCTTACCAGCTGTTCCGATTCACGCAGATTGCGGGACAGGGCGTCAGCCAGGATTGCCATAGCAAAGAAGCTTGCGCCCAGCATACCGGCCTGGCTGTAGGAGGTGGATAGAAATGAGTTATTCAGTTCACTGAATATCTGTTCACCCAGGACACAAAATGAGGCTATTGAGGCGAACACCAGGGCGGTGCGTCCGCGCATCAGTGCACTTCCGAAGGCTATAGAGATGACCAGCAGCATGCCCAGGCCGGTGGTAACACCACCACTGGCATGCATCAACAGGGTGATGGCGATTATGTCCACATACACCTGCATATAGGACTGTCTCTGCGGATCAGAGCTGCGCAGATACATGGGGATGCCGCTGGCGGCCACCAGGCCAAGATATGTAATACCCACCATGGCAAACAGGGCCGGGTTATGGTGTCCCAGGAACATGGGGCCGGCTTCAGTAAAAAACAGGGCCAGCAGAACAGATGCCAGGATCAGGCGATAAATAAAGAAAAGTAGCAGCAGGTGCCAGCTACGTGCCCGGGAGTATTCGGAGGTGTCGGTTTTTCTTCTATCCCGCTGCGCCAGGCTAAACATCTATTCTTTGTCCCCTTTATGCTTAAATCCAGAGTGTTGCCTGCAACAGTAGTATTGGCCATTCTCGTATATGGCCTCTGTCTGCGGCAGGTGGACCCCACAATGGTAGCAGGCCACCATGTCCATTGATTGAGCTGGTGGTTTATGGTTGATTCTATCCCTGCGCCTCATGATATATCCACGTATTGTGTAATACAGCAGCCATAAAACCACACCAAGAAGAAGGTAACGTATACCCATATCAATAAGATCTAACCCCTAGGTTTTGCACATTTTTCGAATTTAGATAAGAATACTACTCCTTTTTTCTAGCGGACGGGTTAGACAAGCGATGAATCTTCACGAATATCAATCAAAGCAGTTGTTTGCAAAGTATGGGATTCCGGTAAGTAAAGGGAACCCTGCTTCATCCGTATCTGAGGCCAGAGAGGTGGCCAAAATACTGGGTGGCGAACGTTGGGTGGTCAAGGCCCAGGTGCACGCAGGTGGCCGTGGCAAGGCTGGCGGTGTGGTGCTGGTGGACAGTCTGGATCAGGTAGAGGCGGAGGCTGAGCGGATGCTAGGCAGTATGCTGGCGACCAAACAGACCGGAGAGCCTGGACTTCCAATAAATACACTTTTGATCGAAGAACCAACCGATATCGGTCGTGAGCTGTATCTGAGCGTGCTGGTGGACCGTGAAACCCGCAAGGTACTGTTCGTGGCCTCCCAGGCCGGTGGTATGAACATCGAAGAGGTGGCGGAACAGACACCGGAACAGATTCACACCATTACCGTTGATCACGCAGCCGGTCTGCAACCCTACCAGTGTCGCAAGCTGGCCTTTGCCCTGGCGCTGGAAGGACAGCAGATACGTGATTTCCAGAAATTCATGTTTGGCCTGTACAACATGTTTGTCGAGTCAGATGCCAGTCTGGTGGAGATCAATCCGCTGGTGGTAACCAAGGCTGGCGATCTGCTTGCTATTGATGCCAAGGTCAACCTGGATGACAACGCTGCATATCGCCATCCTGATCTGGTGGCTCTGCGCGACATCACTCAGGAGGATGCCCGTGAGGCCGCCGCCAAGGAGCATGATCTCAACTACATCACCCTGGATGGTAATATCGGCTGCATGGTAAATGGCGCCGGTCTGGCCATGGCCACCATGGATCTGGTGCAGATCAAGGGCGGTTCTCCTGCTAACTTTCTCGATGTCGGTGGTGGCACCACTGCTGAACGAGTAGCTGAGGCATTCAAGCTGATCCTCTCCGACGACAAGGTAGAGGCGGTTCTGGTGAACATCTTTGGTGGCATCGTCCGCTGCGATCTCATCGCCGAGGGTATTATCGCTGCAGTTAAAGAGGTGGGCGTAAACGTTCCGGTAGTGGTGCGGTTGGAAGGCACCAATGCTCCGCAGGGGCTGGAGATTCTGGCCAACAGCGGCCTGGCGATCACCACTGCGACCGATCTCAACGAAGCGGCCGAGAAGGTCGTGGCAGTGGCCAAGGGTTAAGGGGAACAGAACATGAGTATTCTTATAAATAAAGACACCAAGGTAGTGGTCCAGGGCTTCACCGGCAAGCAGGGGACCTTTCATGCCGAACAGGCCATTGCCTATGGCACCCAGATAGTTGGTGGCGTAACACCAGGCAAAGGCGGGCAGAGCCATCTGGATCTGCCGGTATTCAATACGGTACATGATGCGGTAGATGCCACCGGCGCTGATGCCACTATGATTTACGTGCCGCCGCCATTCGCCGCCGATGCCATCCTGGAGGCAGCCGATGCCGGAATCAGGGTCATCGTCTGTATCACCGAGGGTATCCCGGTGCTGGATATGATGAAGGTGAAGGCGGCCCTGGCCGGCAGCGATTCCTACCTGATCGGTCCCAACTGCCCCGGTGTTATTACCCCGGGTGAGTGCAAGATCGGCATCATGCCTGGCATGATCCATAAGCCGGGCAAGATCGGCGTGGTCTCACGTTCCGGCACCCTTACCTATGAGGCGGTCTATCAGACTACGGTCACCGGTCTGGGGCAGAGCACCTGTGTAGGTATCGGCGGTGACCCGATTCAGGGTATGAATTTCATCGATGTACTTACACTGTTCAAGGATGACCCGCAGACCGAGGGTATCATCATGGTAGGTGAGATCGGCGGTAGCGCCGAAGAGGACGCCGCTGAATATATCCAGGCCAACATCTCCAAGCCGGTTGTGGCATATATCGCTGGTGTTACCGCCCCCCCGGGTAAGCGTATGGGGCATGCCGGAGCCATCGTCAGCGGCGGCAAAGGCACGGCGGATAGTAAATTCGCAGCCCTGGAGGCGGCGGGGGTGGCCACCGTGCGTTCCCCGGCCGACCTGGGCAAAAAGATGCTGGAGCTGATGAGCTGATACTAAAAGCGGTCCGCAAATGAACGCGAAATAAACGCAAATTTCCGCGAATATTTGTTTAAAGCTAGGGGTCGGAGTCAAACCGTTCTACAATGCTAGTTTAATTAACTGGTACTGTATGGTTTGACTCCGACCCCGTGTATTTAAGGCAATCCCTTTGAATCTGAAAATCTCATTAGCGCAGCTCAACCTTCTGGTCGGCGACATATCCGGAAATAGCAAACGGGTTATTGAGGCGGCCAGGATCGCCCGGGATGAGCAGGGCGCAGATGCGGTCCTATTTCCCGAACTGACCCTGACCGGATACCCTCCGGAGGATCTGCTGCTGCGCTCGGAGCTGATCAAGCGGGTAGAGCAGGCATTGGAGGATATCTGTCGTGAGGTACATGGTATCGACATCATCCTGGGCTATCCCCGTTGCCGGGATGGCAGGCTCTACAACGCCGCCGGGGTGATTCGTGCTGGCGAGATCATTGCTGAGTACTTCAAGGCGCTGCTGCCAAACTACAGCGTATTCGATGAGAAGCGTTATTTTGAGCCTGGTAGTGAATCCTGCGTGGTGGAACTGGGCGGCATACCGGTTGGAATCACCATCTGCGAGGATATCTGGTACAAGGACCCGGCCGCGAAGGCTGCTGCGGCAGGTGCCAGATTGCTGCTGAATATGAATGCATCACCCTTCCACTCCGGTAAGGCCCCAGAGCGGGAAGATCTGCTGCGCAAACGGACCCAGGAGACCGGGCTGCCCATCGTCTATCTGAATCTGGTGGGTGGCCAGGATGAGCTGGTATTCGATGGAGGCTCGTTTGTGATGGATGCCAATGGAGAGATGACGCAGCGCGCACCCTTCCATCAAGAAGCCCAGACCCTGGTGGAATTTCGTGACTGCGTTCCCCTGCCCGGGGATATATCACCCTATCCTGGTGAATTGGAAGGCATCTACTCCAGTCTGGTGCTGGGGGTGCGCGATTATGTGATAAAGAATGGCTTTAAGGGTGCAGTGCTCGGTTTGTCCGGAGGTATTGATTCAGCCCTGACCCTGGCGATAGCGGTAGAAGCCCTGGGTGCAGAGAATGTGGAGGCGGTGCTGATGCCGTCGCGTTATACCGCTGATATGAGTAATGAAGATGCCATTCAACAGGCAGATACCCTGGGTGTTGAGCATAGTAGTATCGCTATCGAACCTGCCTTCAACGCC
>JBNKDM010000033.1:0-21220 GCA_050288245.1 Sedimenticolaceae bacterium | reverse complement strand
AACAAGCTGGACCGCGAGGGCAGGGATCCGATGGAGATCGTGGATGAGGTGGAGTCCGTGCTCAAGATCAGGTGTGCCCCTCTTACCTGGCCCATCGGTATGGGCAAGAGATTTAAGGGGGTGTTTGATCTGCGTTCCAACACCACCCACCTGTTTACCGCTACCCACGGCGGTAAGATCCAGGAGGGCGAGCTGATCGCAGGTCTGGATAATCCCAGGTTGGATGAGATGATCGGGGATCAGGCCGACGAGCTGCGGGAAGAGATTGAACTGGTGCTGGGGGCCAGTCATGAGTGGGATCAGGATGCCTACAATCAGGGCGAGCTGACCCCGGTGTTCTTCGGCTCCGCCATCAATAACTTCGGGGTGAAGGAGTTGTTGGATGCCTTTGTAGAATACGCGCCAGCTCCGATGCCGCGCGCAACCAGGCAACGCACGGTGGATGCGGCGGAGGAGAGATTTACCGGTTTTGTTTTTAAGATCCAGGCCAATATGGATCCTGCCCATCGTGACCGTATCGCCTTCCTGCGGGTCTGTTCCGGTTCCTACACCAAGGGTATGAAGATGCGCCACGTGCGTATCGGCAAAACAGTACAGGTGAGTAATGCCATCACCTTCCAGGCCGATGAGCGTAAACATGTGGAGGAGGCGTGGCCAGGGGACATCATCGGCCTGCATAACCACGGTACCATCCAGATCGGCGATACCTTCAGTGAGGGGGAGGAGCTGAAGTATGAAGGAATTCCCTATTTTGCCCCGGAACTGTTTCGGCGGGTGGTGTTGAAGGATCCGCTGCGCCTGAAGGCCCTGCAGAAAGGTGTGGTGCAGCTGTGTGAAGAGGGCGCCACCCAGGTGTTTCGCCCCATGCGCAATAACGACATTATCCTGGGCGCGGTCGGCGTACTGCAATTCGATGTGGCGGCGCACAGGCTGAAGCATGAGTATGGGGTCGAGGCGATTGTTGAGCCGATAAATGTGGCCACCGCCCGTTGGGTGCAGTGTAATGATCCCAAGATGCTAGAACAGTTTCGTAATAAGGCGCATGACAACCTGGCCCTGGATGGGGACGATCAACTGGTCTATCTTGCCCCAACCAGAGTCAATCTCAATCTGACCATAGAGCGTTGGCCTGATATTCGTTTTCTGGCTATTCGGGAACTATAAAGTACATAGTTACTGTACGGCGGGCACGAATAAAAATCCTTCTATTCCAATTAGTTAGGAATTGATTTCCCGGATATTTTCTCAAGTATGACCTGGTCTGGCCGCCAATCATTTTGAATGGTCGGGTCTGTGTGTAGTGGAAAATCTGGTCCTGGATGACCGACATGCCCGGCCCACATATCCTGGTGGGCGTTATGAAGATTGTAGATTCCAGCATCCAGATGGCCAGCAACCATCTATCCACGCAACGGGATCAACAGCGTGAATCCCTTACTATTTGGCGTGATGGACAGGAGCCGCAGGCGGTGAATGGTCCGGTAAGTCGTGCAAGTTTTGAGTCGACCGCTGAGTCCCTGCGTGTAGAGTTTCAGCAGGTGGATATATCCCCCCAGGCCAGCTCTCTGCAACCGGCGAAGGCGGTTGTAGATGATCAGAAGACGCTTGATCCATTGGATGAGCTGAAACAGTCTCTGATTAAACTTCTGGTGGAGCAGCTGACCGGCAAAAAGATCAACCTGACCTCACCTGCCGAGATAGAAGATGCCCAGGCCGCAGCCGATACGGTTGACGTCCCTGATCCCAATCAGGCTCAGGCCGGCAATGATCGCCAGGGTTGGGGGCTGGTCTACGACTACTATGAGTCCCACTACGAATCAGAATCCACCAGCTTCTCTGCCCAGGGGGTGGTACATACCGCAGATGGCAAGGAGATCAACATCAGTGTTGAGCTGAATATGAGCCGTGAGTTCTTGAGTGAGCAGCATCTGAATCTACGTGCCGGTGACGCCCTGAAAGACCCACTGGTGATCAATTTCAGCGGGAGTGCGGCGGAACTTACCGAACGCAGCTTCAGCTTTGATATAGATGCGGACGGCACATCCGATCAGATAGCCTTTGTCGGCCCGGGCAGCGGTTTTCTCGCCCTGGATAGGAACGGTGATGGCCAGATCAACGACGGCAGCGAACTGTTTGGTCCGCAGAGCGGAAACGGGTTTGCCGAGCTGTCCCAGTATGATGCAGATGGCAATAACTGGATCGACGAAAACGACTCTATCTATGATCGCCTGCGTATCTGGTCCAAGGATGAGTCTGGCAATGATCAACTGGTTGCCCTGGGGCAGCGTGGGGTCGGCGCCATCTACCTGGGACATATCGACACGCCGTTCCTGCTGAAGGACTCAGCCAATGATACCTTGGGTGCAGTGCGTGATTCCGGCCTGTTTCTGGAAGAGGATGGGGGGGTAGGCACCATCCAGCAGTTGGATTTGGTGGTTTAAAGGCTCAACTGGGCAAATTTAAATTTACCGCCCCCTCACCCTAACCCTCGGCTTTGGCATCCTGCGTCGCCCTACCTCCTCCATCCATGGAGTCGTCTCCCCAATGGGGAGAGGGGGGAGTTGTTCGAACGAACAACAGATTACTTCTTCATATCTTCAATCTTAATCCGCCACTCCGCCGGTCCGGTCTGGTGTACGGATGTGCCCTTGCTGTCCACCGCTACCATCACCGGCATATCCTCTACCACGAATTCACGGATTGCCTCCATGCCCAGATCCTCGAATGCCACGATGCGGGCGGAGCGGATCGCCTTGGATACCAGATAGGCGGCGCCACCGACTGCCATCAGGTATGCTGCGCCATGCCGTTTGATTGATTCTATGGTGGCTGGGCCGCGTTCCGCCTTGCCAACCATACCGATCAGCCCCATATCAGCCAGCATCATATCGGTGAACTTGTCCATGCGGGTGGATGTGGTGGGACCGGCCGGACCTACCACCTCGTCTCCCACTGGGTCCACCGGACCGACGTAGTAGATAAAACGGTTATTGAAGTCGACACCGTCCGGTAGCGGCTCTCCCTTCTCCCACAGCTCCTGGATACGCTTGTGGGCGGCATCGCGTCCGGTAAGCAGTTTGCCGGAGAGCAGGATGCTCTCACCGGGTTGCCAGCTGGCTATCTCCTCTTTGGTGATCGTGTCCAGGTTAACCCGGCGGGCGTTGTTGCCGCCATCCAGGGATATCTCCGGCCACTCATCCATGCTTGGTGGTTGCAGGTCGACCGGGCCGCTGCCATCCAGTGTGAACTCAATGTGTCTGGTGGCGGCGCAGTTGGGGATCATGGCGATCGGCAAAGAAGCGGCATGGGTAGGGTAGTCATTTATCTTGACGTCCAGGACCGTGGTGAGGCCACCCAGACCCTGTGCCCCGATACCCAGGGCATTCACCTTCTCGAACAGCTCCAGGCGTAGCTCTTCAACCCGGTTTTTCGGGCCTCTGGCCCTAAGTTCATGGATATCGATGTGTTCCATCAGCGACTCTTTGGCCAACAGCATGGCCTTTTCCGATGATCCTCCGATACCTATGCCGAGCATGCCTGGCGGGCACCAGCCGGCGCCCATCTTGGGTACAGTCTCCAGTACCCAGTCCACCAGACTGCTGGATGGATTGAGTACGGTAAATTTTGATTTATTTTCCGAGCCGCCGCCCTTGGCGGCCAGTTTGATCAACAGCTTGTTGCCGGGAACGATTCTGGTGTGGATTACCGCCGGGGTGTTGTCCCTGGTGTTTTTGCGTGCCCCGGCCGGGTCGGAGACGATTGAGGCCCGCAGTACGTTGTCCGGGTTGTTATATCCACGGCGCACCCCTTCGTTTATCATCTCCTCCAGGGCCATATCACCCTCGAACCTCAGGTCCATGCCTACCTCCAGGAAGACCACAACCATACCGGTATCCTGGCAGATCGGGCGTTTGCCTTCGGCACACATCCTGGAATTGACCAGGATCTGGGCCATGGCATCCTTGGCGGCTGGGGATTGCTCCATCTCCCAGGCTTTGGTCAGGGCCTTGATATAGTCAGCTGGATGGAAGTAGGAGATGTACTGCAGGCCATCCGCAATGCTCTGAATCAGGTCTTCTTGGCGTATTGTAGTCATATTTTGGTTACCGATTTGGTTATTTGTGGTACCCATGTGCCTGAGGCCCCATGGTCCACTCTTTCTCAAATTGAACAGAAGGTATTATACTCAAAGGGGTGGGTATAGAAACGGCATAAATGAATAGTAAATATTGATGGGTGAGTCAGATAAAAAAGATGAAAGCTGGCCCAAGGTCAGCGTAAGCGGCCTGGAGGCGGATATCGCATATTTCGATGCCCGCCTCTCGATGCTTGAGGGCAGCTCCACTACCACCACCCACCAAGAGGCCCAGGCCAGAGCCTACCAGGCTCTGGAGTCAACCCTAATCGGAATGCTTCTGAAATTGCGCCTGCAGTCCGGTAGCGGAGCCAAACTCAATCTGGATCTAAGACCGGGTGCGGATGATGACTAGCTGATTCGCCCGTCTATCTCTCTTTCAGCCTCAACCCAATCATCCAATTCGTAATTTCCATGGTAACCACGCTGCTGCGATATGAAATAGGCCGCAGTACGAATCATCTCGATTCGTTCCTCTCCAGAAACCTGATTAACCGGTCTTGCTGATGATCTGGCAGGTCTGGCTGTTGCGCTGACCTTTTTTGCTTTGGCCCTAACCGCCGGTTTCTTGACCGGGCTTTTTTTGGTCTCCTTTTCCGGTTTTTCCTTGGAAACTTTATTTGCTTTCTTTATCTTTGAATTATCAGTAGCCATGTTGATAATAACTCCATGATTAGTTAATGGTTACTAGGTTGGAGGGGCGTGTGCCTTGCTCCGTAAAATACATCCTTTTTGTTACAACTATATTGTGATCCCGATGAATGTATCGGGTCGATTTCCTCTATCTAGATTTTGCCCAGATACCAAACCCGTGCCTCTTCGCACTCTGCATAGCCTGCGAGTATAGACCATTATCCTTAAGAGTTTGAAAATCCGGTTTGTGGACGGCAAGCCCCTCCTGTACGAGCCGTAGGTTGATATCTGTCTCTCCAAGCAACAGCTTTCCCAGGGGACGTCCCCAGCGATTTCTTATCTGATATTCCACAGTTACCGGACGTCCTGCCACCAGGGTTGTAAGCCGCTTTCTGGCTGCGCGTCCCAGCTTGGTAGTTAGAGCAGGTACCTGGATCCCCAGCAGCTGAACCTCAATGTGCCGGTTGTCTGCTGTGGTCAGTATCAGTTTGTCTCCGCTGATGATGCTGGATGGGCGTCCGGATATGGCCTCAGCGCCGGCGGTCTGGGTGAGCAGTGACAGAAGCAGTGGTGCTGACATGAGCCAGGATTTCATCCGGTTTGAATACCCTCTTGCAGATTGTGTACGATCTGGTCTGGTGCTGGATTATCAATCTAGAAGTTATTGACGCGAGACCGGCACAAAGGTTCCCGCTTGCGATGCATATTGTCCAGTGCTTGATCCGGTTGCGGCTTATGAAAATGGCGCCCCCGACACGATTCGAACGTGTGACCTCACCCTTAGGAGGGGTGCGCTCTATCCAGCTGAGCTACGGGGGCATGTGCAGGGCTGTGATTGGTGGAGCCGAGGAGGATCGAACTCCCGACCTTCGCATTGCGAACGCGACGCTCTCCCAGCTGAGCTACGGCCCCAAAACCGCCCCTATTCTAGCACCGGATGGTTATCTGCCGCCAATATTTAGCGCAGCATCTGCCGGTGTGTTGCCGTCCGGTTTGGGCAGCGGGGTGGCCGCTTAGGCCTTGGTGTGGAGATTATTTGATTTGCTGAAGGTGGTCTCGCCTTCCTGGCTGTAGGTGCCGGTCAGGTTCTCTTTTCCCGATAATATATCCAAGGCCTGTTTCACCCGGCGCTGACCGATGGTGATAATCCCGCCATTGATGTCATTTTGCTTTTGCAGCTTTATGGTGACAGACCTTAATTTATCCCATTTGGCCCGCAATTCAGAGTTCGCCCCCATTGCGGTGATAGCACTATCTATTGCAGCGCTGTCAGGAGCCAGACCAAGTTCGCGCAGCAATCCATTGCGTTTGGTAAGAAGCTGTTCCATCTGGCGCATCTGTTGGTTTTTTTCTGCACTGATGGACTTTATGTTGTCTGGATCGCCGTCAGTCAAGGCCTCATATTCATGCAACAGCAGTTGGAGCATGGATTCGGCCGCAGCCAGTTCCTGCTCAATAATGCCAGATAGGATCTCTCTCTGTGTTGTGGTGAATTGCATAGAGGGTTCTACTGCGAGAAGCTCTTTTCAATCTCTATCAGGTTTGCAGCAGCATCGGCCTCGCTCAACTCCAGGGTGCCGGTGGCAAGCGATCGTTGCACATCAGATACCTTCTGTACGTCCACAACCGGCAGGTCAGAGATTCTGGCCTCAAGTTCGCGCAGTTGCATGGCTGACGAGGTCAGGCTGACCATATCGCTCCCGCCGGAACCGGAAGATGTTGCGGGCGCCTTCTGGTTGCTATTGGGTGTAGCGGTTACGTTGCTTTTATCTCCGGTTTCCTGAATGGGCTTTCCGGATACACCACCGATTTCAATTGTCATAATGCACCTGTGTAATAGATTGTACCTACACCGACTTTATCGGCAGTCATTGTTTGGACTTTAATATAAAGATGCCAACCGGTTCAAATTTTACATGGCAACTTCAACGATGCCGGGGGCTATCACTCTGGCTTCCAGCTCTCGGTTAGAACTTTCGTTCCTTACTCTGATTAATTCACCTATGCTTCCGCTTTGCAGAGCCTTGCCTGCCATGTGTATCTGCATGAGTTTACTGCTGGCGGTAATGGTAATGCGGCTGTTGCGTTTAATAGCATTTGGGGTGTCCAGCTGAGAAGGAGTTACCACCTGATTCTGCCGCAGGCGTTGGCGAAGTTTTTTTCCCACCGCTAATTTTGGCTGCTCCAGATATCCGCGATGCAGATGGGACAAATCCCTCTGTCTCAAGGTTATATCATCAGGTCCGAGAATAGCTCCACGGGGAAGGCTGCTTCTGGCAACAACCACTTCTGCCATTACTTTGACGTCTATGGGCACGAACAGGCTCCATGGGATCTTGCCATTACATCTTACCCCTACGGTTATTCTGCCCATACGTTGCTTGCCCTGAGGGGTAAAGGTTTCCAATGGCAAATTACATTTTGCCAGACGCAGGCGGTTGTCCAATCTGCCTACGGTTATCTCCGGCGGAGACGGGTAATCATTGTTCTGGTCAAGGATATGCTGGCGGGCAGCCTGCATGATGCTGTCATGGGATTGAATCTCTCCGGCAGGTAGACGTGCTGGCATCAATGCAAGGGCAAGCAGCAATGTTACGGCGTGTGATCCCTGTTTTAGAGCGCTTATATTGAAATCTCTATTCATAATCTTCATCTGGTTGCCAATCCTCACGTAGAGAAAGCAGCAAGTAATATGCCAGTGATATCCTTTTATTGCCGATTTAGATAATTTTGTAATAGATATAGTCGGTTAGGTATAGATGTAGTGAGAATAGCCCATGCATAGTAGGAATAAATAGTATGGGTACCGGCAAGTTTTCGCCGGTTAAAGGAATGGTGTTGGGTGCCGCTATATTGCGGTGTGAGTGATTATTGGAGTGGATGATGGCTGGCATTCTGGATGGCGTTGACCAACGCACGCAACTGGCAGGACGCAATCGTATGGAGTTGCTGTTGTTTCGTCTGGTAGGAGATCAGCTTTATGGTATCAACGTATTCAAGATACAAGAGATTATAACCTGTCCGCCTGTTGTTGAGGTTCCCGGTTCCAACGAAGTGGTCCAAGGTATTGCCAATATGCGTGGCAAGACCATAACTGTTATTGATCTGTCTAAGGCTATAGGCGGCCCATCCCTGGGGAAGGCCGAGGAAAATTTTGTGGTGATAACTGAATACAATCGCAGGGTGCAGGGGTTTATGGTAGGTTCGGTTGATCGCATTGTTAACATCAATTGGGAAGAGATACTGCCACCGCCCAAAGGGCTGGAGGGCGAAAGTTATATGACAGCAGTTACTCATATCGATGATGAGCTGATTGAGATCATCGATGTCGAGAAGGTGATGCATGAGGTTATTGGCGGAAACGAAGAGATAACCGAGGGCGTTATTGATCAGTCGTTGTTGCAGGATGGGCGGCATGTGCTGGTGGTGGATGACTCAAGCGTTGCTCGTAAACAGATAAAGAGGGTATTGGATCAGTTGGGGGTTGAGGCCACGCTGTGCAATGACGGTAAGCAGGGGCTTATGCAGTTACAGCAGTGGGTGGCAGAGGGAAAAGATCTCCGGCAGTGGTTGTGTTTAATTATCTCCGATGTGGAGATGCCGATAATGGATGGTTATGCCTTTACCACTGCTATTCGCCAATCACCGGATTTGAAAGATCTGCATGTTATCCTCCATACTTCTCTTAGTGGAGTTTTCAACCAGGCGATGGTACAAAAGGTTGGGGCTGATGAGTTTCTTGCCAAGTTTGATCCGGATGAGTTGGCAACGGTTGTACAGCATCGTCTTTTGGTACACGCTGCCGAGCAAGAACAGACATCGTGAACGGATTTATTTGATACTAAAAATCGGATTAGATAGTAGTGAATCAACATTTGCTCGGACCAGGGGATTACGAAGCCTTTCAGAATTACTTGCAGGGTGTATGCGGTATTGTGCTAGGGCATGGCAAGGAGTATCTGGTTACCAGCCGTCTTGCAGGTTTGATGCGCGCCAATGGTATTTCCTCGGTAGGCGAACTTCTGCGACAGGTAAAATCCGGTGGTAACCAAAAGCTCCAGGTCAGCGTTATCGATGCGATGACTACCAATGAAACCTTCTGGTTTCGCGATATGCCGCATTTTCAGATGTTGTCAGATATTGTCTTCCCGGAGATTGAATCCAGGCCCGGAAGAGTAATGCGTATCTGGTCGGCCGCCTGCTCATCAGGTCAGGAGACATACAATCTGAGCATGACGGTGCAGAGGTATATCTCCTCCAATCCAGGGCGTTTCTCCGCAGGTGTTGAGATCCTGGGAACCGATATCTCAAACCGAATCCTGGAAGAGGCAAAAAAAGGAGTCTATTGTGGGTTGTCTGCCTCGCGTGGTCTGGGCGCAGAGCAGAGGCAGCGTTACTTCATAGCCCATGAGGACTGTCTGGAGGTGCGTCCTGAGATCCGCCGCAGGGTCACGTTTCGTAATCAAAATATAACTGAGAACTATTCACTCCTGGGGCGTTTTGATGTGATCTTTTGCCGCAATGTGCTGATCTATTTCTCCGCAGAGAAGAAGTCAGATATCATTGAGCGTATGGCAAACGCACTTAATCCTAGAGGCTATCTGTTTCTGGGATCTACCGAGTCACTTACCTCCCACTCCAGCCTGTTCGAGATGGTTAACCATGGCGGTGGCATCGCCTACCGCTTGAAATAGATCGCAATCAGGTCTGATTTCGCGCTATTTTTTCACTTTTCCAGCTAGGATTATCTTTGCCGCCTTAGCGGAGACGGCTTGCCGCATAGGTATAGAAATAGCAGGTTTGTCTCTCATTACCGAATAAAGAACGGTTGTTCTTTTCATTCTTCTGCAAGAATAAATATATAGTAAATACAATAAGATATATAGATATATCCGGCTGTTCCCGCACGATGTTCATCCTGTTTTTCCATGTTTGGCACGAAGCCTGCTCTATGAGGGTTGAGAGATTACCTTTGGAGCAGACAACAGTGAAACTTGATCAGGTATTTGGAATCCATGAACAGGCCCTAAAACTTAGAGGGAGACGGGCCGAGGTGTTGGCAGGGAATATAGCTAACGCTGACACCCCCGGTTACAAGGCCAGAGATTTCGATTTTCATAGCATGCTGCAGCAGGAGGTTGGGAGTACGCAACGGATGAAGACCACCAACCCCAGGCATATCCAGGTTGATACAGGAATAGTACCTCCCAGCCAGATGGGATACCGGATACCAAGCCAGCCCAGCCTGGATGGCAACACGGTTGATTCTCAGCTGGAGCATACGGCATTTGCCAGCAATGCTCTCGAATATCAGGCCAGTTTACGGTTTATCTCTGGCCAGATTCAAACCTTAAGAAAAGCGATTACGGGGCAATAATCATGTCAATGTTTAAGATCTTCGATACGGCGGCCTCGGGCATGAGTGCGCAGAGTCTGCGCCTTAATCTGGTGGCCAGCAATATGGCCAATGTAGATGCAGTCAGTAGTAGTGTCGGCGAGACATATCGTGCCCGTGAGCCGGTATTCAAGGCCATCCTCAACCAGATGAATCCGGATGATCCGGCAGTGGGGGTGCGGCTGCAGGGGGTGGTTGAGAGTGATGCCCCTTTGCGAATGGAGTATGCCCCTGACCATCCGATGGCAAACGATGAGGGCTACATATTTCGTCCAAATGTAAACATGGTTGAGGAGATGGCAAATATGATGTCTGCCTCGCGCTCATACCAAAGTAATGTCGAAGTGGTTAATACCGCCAAGCAGCTTATGTCCGTAACCCTGCGTATGGGTGAATAAATCGCCGGGGGCGATTTTTTGTGATTGATGTGAGCCCGAAAGGGCGAGGTCCAGGGAAGGGCCGAGTAATAAGGAGAGAATAATGAGCGTAATAACGAACGAAAGTGATGTCTACTCAGCCCTCGGCCTGGGTAAAACGATTGAAGCAAAAACCGACAATACTCTGGCGCTGGAGGATTTTATGAATTTGATGGTTACGGAACTGACCCATCAGGACCCGTTTAAACCCATGGAGAATTCTGAGCTGGCTAGTCAGATCTCACAGTTCGCTACGGTCTCGGGGATTGATGAGTTGAACAACTCATTTTCTAGTCTTTCCGACACCCTGATATCTGACCAGACCCTGCAGGCGGCAAACCTGGTTGGACATGACGTACTTGCCCCAATCGGTACTGGCTATCTGACCAGTGGCGGCTCGATTGAAGGTGTAGTCGGGCTCTACTCCGCAGCCAGCAATGTGGTGGTTCAGATAACCGATAGTTCCGGTGCCCTGGTGCGGGAATTGAGTCTTGGGACTCAGCCTCAAGGCGAGGCCTCATTTAGTTGGGACGGTATAACCGATGACGGTAGCTATGCCCCGGCAGGGCAGTATCAGATCACTGCTCAGGCCACGGAGGATGGTGAATCTGTTGTGCCTTACACCCTGATCAAGGCCAAGGTTACCAGCGTTAGCCTGGGCGGATCCGGGCAGGAGATGGCTCTGAATCTGGAAGGGCTGGGACCAATTTCTTTCAATGATGTGGCTGAAATCCACTGATTAACGTTTCAAGAGGAGAGCACAAATGCCTTTTCGTATAGCACTCAGCGGTCTTGAAGCCGCAACAACCGACCTGCAGGTGACAGGTCATAATATTGCCAACTCATCCACCAATGGATTCAAGGAGTCGCGCGCCGAGTTTGCCGACATCTATGCCAATTCGGTATCAGACGTAAGTAATACTGCCGCCGGCCGAGGTGTACGTGTTACCCGGGTGGCGCAACAGTTCAGCCAGGGCAATATCGACTTTACCTCGAACAACCTGGATCTGGCCATCAACGGTGAGGGGTTCTTTGTGTTGGAAGATGCCAGTGGCAATATATCCTACACCAGAGCCGGAGCCTATCACGCTGATCGTGATGGCTATGTAGTAGATCACGCAGGCAACATGTTACAGATATTTGAGCCGGACGGTACCGGTGGTTACAACACCGGTTCAACCGCGAACCTGCAGCTGCCCTTGCTATCAGGTACTCCGGCTGCCTCCACCACTGTGGACGCTTCGTTGAACCTGGATCCTACCAGTACGGCCATTGCCGCTACCACGGCATTTGATCCGACCAATGCGGCTACCTATGATAACGCCACCTCTACCACGGTATATGATTCACTAGGCGTGGCCCACACCATGACCATGTACTATCGTGAATCCACCACCGACAACAGCTGGTTGGTATGGACCACAGTCCTTGATACTGACGGGACCACGGTGCTACCTCTGACTCCTACCACTGGCTCAACCGTCGCCGCGCCTGCATCAGCAGGTTATCCGGCCGCAGTAATAAATTTCGGCACCGATGGTGTACTGACAACCAGTTCCGGAAGCATTGATGCGACTGGGAACCTGGCCTACAACGCAACTGCCATAACCGGTGCCGACAACCTGAGTCTCGGCTTTAATTACAGCGATACAACTCAGTATGGCAGTGATTTTGCGGTGAATAACCTTACTCAGGATGGCTATGCCCCAGGCAGGCTGAGTGGTGTGGATATTGATAATAGCGGAGTGGTATTCGCCCGTTACACCAATGGCCAGTCCGATGCCCTGGGAATGGTCGCTCTGGCCAAGTTTAACAATCAGCAGGGCCTGCGTCAGTTGGGAGATACCAGTTGGGCGGAGACCTATGAGTCCGGTGATGTGCAGATGGGGGCGCCCGGCACCTCAAGTCTGGGACTTATTCAGTCCGGTGGCCTGGAGAATTCCAATGTGGATATCTCTGAGCAGCTGGTAAACCTGATTACCGCGCAGCGGAACTTTCAGGCCAATGCCCAGGTTATCACCACGGCAGATACCATAACTCAGACCATCATTAACATCAGGTAACAGGTGTAAGGGTCCATGGCCGAGGGGAATAACCCCTTGGCCCTAAACCCTGATCCCTACGAACGGGAGGACAGATGGACAGAATGCTATATGTAGCTATGAGTGGCGCCAAGGAGACCCTCCTGGCACAGGCCGCCAACAGCAACAATCTGGCCAATGCCAATACCACCGGATTTCTGGCCGATCTGCAGCAGTTTCGCAGTATGCCGGTTTTTGGAGATGGCTATCCCACCAGGGTCTACGGGCTGAGCGAACGTCCGGCGACCGATTTTCATTCCGGCTCCATTGTTCAGACCGGGCGCGAACTGGATGTAGCACTGAACGGAAAGGGGTGGATCGCAGTCCAGGCCCCGGATGGCAGTGAGGCATATACACGCCGCGGCGATCTGAAACTGGATGTAAATGGTCTGCTTACAACCGGCAATGGGTTGCCAGTTATCGGCAACGGCGGGCCGATTGCCATTCCTCCGGCCGAGAAGATCGACATCGCTCCGGATGGGACCATATCCATTCGACCATTGGGACAGGAGATAACTGAGCTGGCCATAGTAGACCAGATCAGGATGGTTAATCCGCCGGTCACGGATCTGGAGAAGGGCATGGATGGGTTGATGCGGCTTAAATCCGGCGCCAGCGCCGAGCCAGACGCCTCACTTCAGCTGGTTGGGGGCGCCTTGGAGAGCAGTAATGTAAATGTGGTTGATTCGATGGTGGATATGATCGAGCTGGCACGCAGGTTTGATATCCAGGTGAAGATGATGAAGACCGCAGACGAGATGGAACAGGGTTCCACCAGCATTATGCGTTTTGGTTAATTGAATAGTGGCAGAGAAATTGCTTAGTCACTTATAGACAGAGCCAACATAGATTAAAAGCAGAGGAAAATATTATGTACCCGGCACTCTGGATAGCAAAAACAGGATTGGATGCACAGCAGACCCAGATGTCTGTAATTGCCAACAACCTGGCCAACGTAAAGACTACAGGCTTTAAGCGGGATCGGGCCGTATTCGAGGATCTGATCTATCAGAACGTCAGGCAGGTAGGGGCGCAGTCATCCCAGGATACACAACTCCCATCCGGTTTGGCTCTGGGCACCGGTGTGCGCACCGTTGCAACCCAAAAATTGCATACTCAGGGAAATATCACCCAGACCGGTAACTCCTTTGATGTGGCGATAGAGGGGCGGGGATTCTTTCAGATCCTGCATCCGGACGGAACTATCGTCTACACCAGGGATGGTTCCTTTGGTATGGATGCGGACGGACAACTGGTTACCGCCAACGGTTACGCCTTTGAACCTGCCATCACAGTACCGGCCAATACCATAAGCATGACTATTGGTTCCGATGGTGTGGTTTCGGCATTGGTCTCGGGCAGCAGCACCCCGACCACGATAGGAAATATAGAGTTGGCGGATTTTATCAATCCTACCGGACTGGAGGCGATAGGTGGCAATCTGTTTCGTGAGTCTGCCTCCAGCGGTTCACCCCAGACCGGTACCCCGGGTGAGGATGGTTTGGGCACGGTTATTCAGGGTTCACTGGAGAGTTCCAATGTCAATGTGGTGGAAGAGCTGGTCAATATGATTGAGACCCAGCGGGCCTACGAAATGAATTCAAAGGCCATCTCCACCACTGATGAAATGCTGGCTTACGTCAGTAACCAGCTCTGATCTGAGGCAAGGATATGAACACTAAACTCGGACTTACATTTGTGATAGTGGCGACCACTCTTGTTGCCGGCTGTAATACGCCTCCGGTACGTGATCCGGATTATGCGGCGGTCAGACCGATATCGCCACCACCGGCACCGGAAGGTACGGGCGCAATCTACCAAACCGGCTATTCCAACTTCTGGTTTGAGGATATCCGGGCACGCCGGGTTGGCGATATGCTGACGATAAAACTGGTTGAGCAGACGGATGCCACCAAGAAGGCCGAGACTGCGGTGGATAAATCCAACTCCACCAGTATCACCAATCCAACCATTCTGGGCAGTACTCCCCAGTTCGACACTCCCAGCGCAGTACCGCTTGCCAGCAACAAGAACAACAACCTGGGATTCAGTCTGGAGTCGGCGCATAAGTTTGACGGCAAGGGTGACAGCAGTCAGAGCAATAAACTTACTGGTGATATAACCGTGACCGTCGTAGAGGTGTTGCCCAATGGTAACCTGATGATACGTGGTGAAAAGCGTATCGGCATCAACCAGGGCAACGAGTACATAAAACTGTCCGGTATTGTTCGTCCTGCAGATATCGATTCCACCAACACTGTTGAATCGACCCGTCTGGCTGATCCCACTATTGTTTACGTGGGGGATGGTCAGGTCGCCGATTCCAACGTAATGGGCTGGTTGGCCAAGTTCTTTATCGGCGTACTCATGCCGTTCTAGGAGATCATCATGTGCCAGCGTGACAGAAAACAGATCAACATAAAGAAACAGATGAGCAGATACCTATCTACGTTTCTGGTTGCCGGTATGGTCCTGTTCAGCGGACTCTCTCCTCAGATCACTCAGGCGGCGCGTATCAAGGATATCGCCTCAATCGCCGGGGTGCGCAGTAACCAGCTGATAGGTTACGGTTTGGTAGTCGGTCTTAACGGGAGTGGCGATAAGGTCAACTCCTCACCGTTTACCGAGCAGAGCCTGAGAAGCATGCTTACCCAACTCGGGATTGTGGTGCCGGTCGGGACCAAGCTGAACCCAAAGAATGTTGCAGCGGTTACCATTCACGCCGATCTGCCCGCATTTGCCAAACCCGGTCAGAAGATTGATGTGACGGTGTCATCTATCGGCGATGCCAAGAGTCTGCGTGGCGGCAGCCTGCTGATGACGCCATTGAAAGGCGCTGACGGCAAGGTGTATGCGATTGCCCAGGGTGACCTGATAGTGGGCGGCCTGAGCGCATCCGGAACGGATGGTTCCAATATCACCATCAATATCCCCAGTGTAGGGCGCATTCCCAGTGGTGCCAGCGTAGAACGCATGGTGTCGACCCCATTCAGCAAGAATAATTTTCTGGTGCTGAATCTGCATCGAAGTGATTTCACTACCGCACGGCGGGTGGTGGACAGCATCAATCTGGCCATTGGCCCGGATGCCGCTAAGGCGGTGGATGCAACCTCCATTCGGGTGGATTCCCCGATCGATCCGTCCCAGCGGGTAAGTTTTGTCTCGCTGATCGAGAATCTGGAGGTTAATCCAGGTGAAGCTCCGGCGCGGGTAGTGGTGAATTCCCGCACCGGAACCGTCGTTATCAGCAGTGAGGTACGGGTCTCTCCGGCTGCGGTATCCCACGGCAGCCTGACGGTTACCATCAGCGAGGATCAGCAGGTATCTCAACCCGGTGCACTTTCGGCCGGGACTACCGCAGTGGTTCCAAGCTCCCAGATCGACGTCAAGGAGAGCGGCAGCCGCATGTTCCTGTTCAATACCGGCGTGACGCTGGATGAGGTGGTGCGTGCGGTCAATCAGGTCGGGGCATCTCCCAGTGATCTGGTTGCCATACTGGAGGCACTGAAGCAGGCAGGATCTCTCCGGGCTGAGTTGATAGTTATCTGATGTCATGAACAGAGTATCCGCATCCATCTATACCGACTTTCAGGGCGTGGCCGAGCTCAAGGCCAGGGCGCATGCGGATGCCAAGGGTTCTCTGGATCAGGTTGCCCGCCAATTTGAATCCCTGTTTACCCAGATGATGCTCAAGAGCATGCGTCAGGCAAAACTGGGCGAAGGGCTGATGGATAGCGACCAGACCAAATTCTACCAGGAGATGTACGATCAGCAGCTTGCTGTGCACCTCTCTGAGAGCGGAGGCATAGGTTTAACTGAGGTGATAAAGAGCCAGCTTGGAGGTTCTGATGCAGCAAACGACAGCCAGCCGGTAAACAGCTTCAGCGAATATCGCAACAATGTGATAAGTCTCATGGATCGCCGCTCCGGACCGCCTATCTCTCTGCAGGATGGAAAGCCGATCATCTCCCTGGGAGGCTCACCGATTATAGAGCAGGGATCGAGTACGCAGTTACAGCAAGCGACTACCGAAGAGTCTGAACCCAAGCGGTCACCGGCTGTTACCACAGATCCAAAGAGCTGGAAGAAGCAGGACTTTGTGCAACAGCTGTGGCCATGGGCGCGCGAGGCGGCGGAGAAGCTGGGTCTGGCGCCGGCAGCACTTCTGGCCCAGGCCGCACTTGAGACCGGTTGGGGCAGACATATCATGCCGTCAGGCAAGAACGGGAGTGCCAACAATCTGTTTGGCATAAAGAGCGGCAAAGGCTGGAAGGGTGGAACGGTGAATATCGGCACCCTGGAGTATGAACAGGGTGTAGCCGTCAGGAAAAAGGATAGATTTCGCTCCTATGACTCGCTGCGTGACAGTTTCAACGATTATGTGGATTTTTTGCGTTCCAACCCGAGATACTCCAAGGCCCTGGAGAGCACCTCTGATAGCAAAGAGTTTTTCAACGAGCTGCAGAAGGCGGGGTATGCAACAGATCCGCACTATGCGGATAAGCTGACCACGGTACTGGAGAGCAAGGATATGCAGATGGCCCTGCAGCGGCTTAAGGATAGCGGCAATGGGCCGCTATAACAGATATGAGATCCCAGATGTGCTCAGGATGCGCGGCAAGACTTTCCTGATACAGATCTCAAAGGGTAGGTATAAAGATGGCAGATATACTTAACATAGGCACTTCAGCCCTGCAGGCGTTTCAACGTTCGATGACTACGATCGGACATAATATCGCCAACTCTGAGACCGAGGGCTATAGCCGTCAGCGGGTCGATTATGGCACGCGTGTTCCATTTCAGGTCGGGGATGGATGGTTAGGTACCGGTGTCAAGGTTACCCAGATCGAGCGCCAATACGATCAGTTCCTGGCCGGTTCGGTGCGTTCCAGCCTGTCGGCAACCGCTCAGATGGAAACCTACTACACCAATGCCAGCAGGTTGGATAATCTGTTGGCCGATGCGGACACCGGGTTGGATCCATCCATCCAGGATATGTTTGACGCCATTCATGCGGTGGCAGATGATCCGACATCCATTGCTGCCCGGAATGTGCTTCTCTCCGAGACCAGGTCTATGGTTGACCGGTTTCATGATCTCAACTCCCAGATAAATGAATCCCGCAGGCAGCTGAATAATGAGCTTACCAGTAGTGTCAGTGAGATAAACACCCTGGCGCAAAATATTGCCGATGTTAACACTCAGATCATAACCGCAACCGGAACCCCCAATGACCTGCTGGATCAGCGTGATCTGCTGTTGAATAAACTGTCGGAGCTGGTGGGTATTACCACAGTTAATCAGGCCGACGGTGCAATCAATGTATTTGCCGGCAAGGGGCAGGCGTTGGTTATAGGTAGTGTCGCAGCCACCCTCTCCACAGGCGTAGGCACAGATGGCAGCAATTATGAGATCATATATTCAAGTAATGGCGGGACCCAGGTAATCACCGACTATCTGACCGGAGGCTCAGTCGGAGGGCTGTTGTCCTATCGTTCTGAGATCCTGGACGCCAGCCAGAATAAGCTGGGCCTGGTTGCCCTGGGTATAATCGATGAGATGAATACCCAGCACCAGATGGGTATGGATCTGGATGGAAATCTCGGTGGCCTGATGTTCGATGCCCCCCAGACAACCCAGGGGGTGGTGGTCCAGAGCTCTGCTGCAACCGGCAACGTAGCCTTGGCCTATTCTGATATTACCGATCTGACCGCCAGCGATTATCAGCTGGTGTACAACAGCGGTACCAGTTATACCCTGACACGGCTCTCGGATAACACCACATTTAACCTGGATACGGCAACTCCATCCACCTTGACTAATGATGGGTTTACCTTGACTCTGGGAGGTGCGCCCGCAGCCGGAGAGACTACCATCATCCGGCCAACCAGGATGGCGGCAAGAGATATCGATCTTAATCTTACCAATGGGCGCGAGTTTGCAGCAGCAGCCCCGATTGTAACCGGTGCCTCCAGCAGTAACACCGGCACCACCGGTGCTATATCAGCAGGTGAAGTGGTGGATATATCCAATGCATCATTTCAAACCACTGCGGGCGCATTGACGCCGCCGATTTTGATCAGGTTTACCTCGGCTACCACCTATAGTGTCTACAATAATACCAATCCTGCCGCTCCGGTCTTGCTGGAGGGCGGCATAGCCTATACCTCGGGAGCGGAGGTTTTTCCTACTCCAGGTACCTTGGATTATGGCTACACAATACAGATCACCGGTGCGCCTGCGAGCGGGGATGAATTTACCATCGGCTACAACACCGATGGCATTGGCGACAACCGCAATGCCCTGGCCTTGGGGCAGATCCAGACCACCAACGTCCTGCAGGGTGATTCCGCCAGTGCCCTTGCCGCTACATCCACGATACAGGGGACCTATGCCCAGCTGATCTCTGATGTCGGGACCAAGACCAATACTGCGGAAGGGAACTATTCGTCACAAAAGGCACTGTTGGATTTCAACCAGGAGGCATATTCCTCAGTGTCCGGGGTAAACCTGGATGAGGAGGCGGCTAATCTGGTGCGGTTCCAACAGGCCTATCAGGCAGCAGCCCAGGTGATAGCGGTCTCCAATACACTGTTTGATTCCCTGCTTAGCGCCGTAAGGAGATAATCATGCTTAGGGTTTCCACAAAAACTATGGCAGACCAATCTGTTAGCTCGATGCTGGAGCAGCAGGCCAGAATGAGTAAGACCCAGATGCAGCTATCAAGCGGGTTGCGGATCACTACACCATCGGATGATCCGATCGGGGCAGTAAGGGTGGTGGATCTGAAAGGCGCAATCGGTAGAGTGGAGCTGTATCAGACAAATTCTGAGCGCGCCAGCTCCAGACTGGAAGAGGAAGAGGGTATTCTTACTGGTGTAACCAACTTGTTACAGCGAGTCAACACCCTGGTGGTACAGGGCAATAATACCGCAGTGTTGTCAGCGCAAGAGACCGGGGCGATTGCGGACGAGATCAGACTGCTGGTGGATGAGCTTGAGGGGTTGGCCAATTCCAGGGATGCCAATGGCGACTATATCTTTTCCGGCTACAAGAGTGGCACCAAACCGTTTACCCGTACTGCAGCGGATACCTATACATACAGCGGTGATCAGGGACAGAGGCAGTTGCAGATTAGTGCTGACCGAACCATTGCTGACGGTGATAACGGCTTTGATCTGTTTATGAATGTGGCCACCGGTCCATATGCAGAGGTGACCGGGATAGCGGCTACCGGCTTCGGTGCGATTGCCGATGGTGATCTAACCATCAACGGAATCAGTGTCGGAGGGATTCCGGCAGCCGCGGATGCTGCTGAGAGGGCCTCTCAGATCAGCGCTGCGATCAATGCAATATCAGATATAACCGGAGTGAATGCCACTCTAGCCACCTCAAGTACGGTCACCCTCTCTTCCAGCGCCGGAGATGTTGTTGTAGTTGCCGCTTCCACGGCAGATACAGGTCTAACCACCGGTACTTCGGCGGCAACAACCGGTACCCGCAATATATTCGAGACCATGTTGCAACTGGCATCCACCTTGGACTCTCATGAATCGGTAGACCGTTACCTGAATGACATACATGAGGCTATGGGCAATGTCTCGGACATACACTCAACGGTCGGTGCCAGGATGAACGCGATTGATGAGCAAGACAATGTAAATGCCGATATCAAACTGGCCCTGGAGTCGCACCTCTCGGATGTAGAGGATCTGGATTACACCGAAGCCATCAGCCGCCTCAACCGCCAGACATTGGCGCTACAGGCAGCGCAACAGGCCTATGTTAAAGTGCAGGGACTCTCCCTGTTCAATTACATCTAACAGTGAAAGTCACCGGCAGATGGTTAGTTCTGATACTGCCGGTGGCATGTAAGGCATATAGCGAAACGCCGACTCTCTCCGTTTTCTTTCCCTTGGTGATCGGCCCACCGGGCGATGGTGTGGATTTAGTGTTTCGTCCGGAGTAGTGGACCTCTACCGATGCGGTCAGGCGGGTGGGATAGTCCCAATAACATAGAAAATCCGGGAATATAATTCTCCTTAGGCATGATTCATGGTTGTAGATAGATGCCCCATGTAGAAAGTCAGGAACCTTCTTCCCCGCGTATATCTGCAGTATCAAGTATGCTAGCAATAATCCGTAAAAAACATATAGTTACAATACGTAATCATAATCTGTAATCGCCTTTGGATAAGACCTACGATAGCTAAAGTTTGCATCCCCACTGCCGCTACAATTGTCGGAGGCGGTGAATACCAGATCCTATTCAGGTATATCCGCCAAATATCAACCTGACCCCATGAGCATTAACCATTAGCAGTGCCGGGGTATTAGGAGAAACGAAAATGGCAATGGTAATTAACACAAATATTATGTCCCTGAACTCTCAGCGCCAGTTGGGTAAGTCAGGCGGTTCTATTGCAACTGCAATGGAGCGTTTATCTTCAGGTCTGCGCATTAACAGCGCGAAAGACGATGCTGCTGGCCTCGCTATTTCTAACCGGATGACAACTCAGGTCAATGGCCGGAACTAGGCGATACGTAGCGCCAACGACGG
>JBNKDM010000032.1:0-21517 GCA_050288245.1 Sedimenticolaceae bacterium | reverse complement strand
CGCAGGGGCGCCGCAGGACGCGGCGCCTCCAGCGAGGGATAGGGATATCCCTTCGCTGGAGCCCCTGGTGCGGTGAGAAACGCAGGGAACCCGTAGGGCAAGTCGGGGAGTGTCCTTTTCTTTCGCCTATTTCTTTTAGACAAGTAAAAGAAATAGGCTCGTAGCCATTGCCGGGAAAGAGAGAGATGCGCTGTAGGTTAATGGCCACGAAACTAGTTACAGATACAGATAAGAATACCCCCTCACCCTAACCCTAACCCTAACCCTAACCCTCTCCCCTCAGGGGAGAGGGAATATATAGCATGAGGTCGATTATTCGGAAGATGGGAATAAACCACGCAATCAAATTGCGGGATGATGCAAGAATCAGATCAAACCAACACCAGATTATCCCGATGTATCAGCTCATCCTCATCCACATAACCCAGGATCTCCCGGATCATACGACTAGGCTGACCCTTTATTTTGTCGGTCTCCGCCGCATTGTAATTGATCAGACCGCGCGCCACCTCCTTGCCGGACTCATCCACGCAGGAGACCACCTGCCCGCGGACAAAGTTGCCGCTGACACTCTTCACCCCTACCGCCAGCAGACTCCGCCCATGCTGATGCAGGACCTGCACCGCACCGGCATCCAGAACCAGCTTGCCATGCACCCGCAGATGCCCGGCCAGCCATAGCTTCCGGGCGGTCTCAGGCTCCTGTACCGGTATCAGCAAGGTTCCTACATCATCCCCCTGACCGATACGCAGAATCACATTCTCTTCCGCACCCGGCGCAATCACTGTGGCGGTACCGGAACGTGCCGCCAGGCGCGCGGCCCGCACCTTGGTGACCATCCCACCCAGACCAAGACCGCCAACACTGCCGCCAGCAGCCCGGTCCAGCTCCGGATTATCCACCTTTGATTCGGATATCAACCCGGCATCCGGGTTAAATCTCGGATCACTATCGAACAATCCTTTTTGGTCGGTCAGCAGCACCAGCAGATCCGCCTCAACCAGATTGGCTACCATGGCAGCCAGGGTATCGTTATCGCCAAACCGCAGCTCTTCGTTGGCCACGGTGTCGTTCTCATTGACCACCGGGATCACCCCCAATCTGACCAGGGTCATCAGGGTGCTACGGGCATTCAGGTAGCGCCCTCGATCCACCAGGTCATCGTGGGTAAGCAGCACCTGAGCGGTGTGCAGACCATGTTTCTGAAAACAGGACTCATAGGCCCACACCAACCCCATCTGCCCGATGGCAGCGGCTGCCTGTAACTCATGCAGGGCAGTTGGCCGGGTATTCCAGCCCATGCGACTCATACCCTCAGCAACAGCACCGGATGAAACCAGTATCAGCTCCTTACCCGATAACACCCAGGCGACCATCTGCTCCGCCCAAACAGCAAGACGATCACGATCCAGACCGTTACCATCATCGGTCAGCAGGGCGCTACCGATCTTCACCACCCAGCGCTTTGTCGCAGATATATGTTTTCTTGAGATCATGCTAATGGGTCCCAGGGTTCATCATCTGAATCCCGTTCTACCTCTTCATCTTCATCCTGCCCGAGATTTTCCAGGTGCTCCATCAGGGCATAGACCAGCTTATCAGTACCCTCACCGTTGATAGCAGAGATGGTATATACCGGCCCGTTCCACCCCAGCTCCTTCAGCAGCACCGCCTTTCTGGATTCTACTTCATCCGGAGTGAGCAGATCGACCTTGTTCAATACCAGCCAACGCTCACGCTGCGCCAGATCCGGGCTGTAGCTTTCCAACTCTGCCGCAATCATCCGAACCTCATCCGCAGGGTTTATTGTCTCATCCATCGGTGCGATATCCACCAGATGCAGCAGCAACCTGGTGCGATCCAGATGCTTCAGAAACTGGATACCAAGTCCGGCGCCATCAGAGGCCCCTTCGATCACCCCCGGTATGTCCGCCACCACAAAACTGCGTGAGGCTCCCACACTCACCACCCCAAGGTTGGGATAGAGCGTGGTAAAGGGATAATCGGCAATCTTTGGCCTGGCGCTGGAGACCTTGGTGATAAAACTGGATTTCCCCGCATTCGGCATGCCCAGCAGGCCCACATCGGCCAGCAGGATCAATTCAAGATGCAGCTGCCTTTTTTCACCCTCGGTGCCATGGGTGAACTGTCTCGGCGTGCGGTTTATACTGCTCTTGAAGCGTGCATTTCCGATACCGTGAAAACCACCCTTGGCCACCAGCAGCTCCTGGCCGTGGGATAGCAGTTCACCGATCTGCTCTTGCGTTTCCTCATCCATCACCCGCGTCCCCACTGGAACCGGAACATAGAGATCCGCCCCACTGCGACCGGTACAGTTTCGCCCCATACCGTTCTGGCCACGTTCGGCCCGGTGGCGCCGCATATGACGAAAATCCACCAGGGTATTCAGACCAGAGTCAGCCACCAGGTAGACGCTACCGCCATCGCCGCCATCACCACCGTCCGGACCGCCCTTAGGGATATATTTTTCCCGGCGAAAGCTGGCGACACCGTTACCACCGTCACCGGCCTCAACCCGAATACTGGCTTCATCAACAAACTTCATAACCGTTCCACAGTTGAATATTTATCCGGATGGCCTTCAGACCGAGAATCCTGAATCTGAGCCAGCCTACCAAAAGAGTCCTGCTGCAACCACATCTGAGCCAAGGTCAATAACGAAAAAAGCCCCGTCAGATGACGAGGCCTTTTCTAATTTCGTTGGTTTGGGCGTAATCAGGCCGGAACTACGTTCACAAACTTGCGCTTCTTCGGACCCTTTACCTCAAATTTCACTACACCTTCAGCCTTGGCAAACAGGGTGTGATCTTTACCACAGCCAACATTGAGGCCGGAGTGAAAGCGGGTACCGCGCTGACGCACGATGATATTGCCAGGCTGAACCACCTGACCACCGAACATCTTCACACCAAGACGTTTTGATTCTGAATCGCGGCCGTTACGTGTACTACCGCCTGCTTTTTTATGTGCCATTGTTTATCCCGTCCTACTTTGCGCTAATTCCGGTAATCTTAAGTTCGGTGTACCACTGACGGTGGCCCTGACGCTTCATATGATGCTTGCGGCGTCTGAACTTAATGATCTTGACCTTTTTGCCACGACCATGTGCCTGCACCTCGGCAGTTACCTTGCCTCCATCGACGTAAGGAGCGCCGACCTTGACTTTATCGCCATCGGCAACCATCAACACCTTGTCGATATTAATTGAAGAGCCCTCATCTGAGCTGATCTTCTCAACCCGGAGGACATCACCCTGGGAAACACGGTACTGCTTACCACCGGTTTGAATCACGGCATACATTCGCCAAATCTCCGTAAAATCTGCTAGTTGCGGCATTTAAAATAAAACATGCCCACGAAAGAGGCGGAATTCTACCTGCAGCTTGGCCGGAGGTCAAATCAAGTTTTCACCCCAGGAACCGGACAGTATGGGCGCATAATGCTAAAAACCTACCACTACCCATTGCTGTATGCACTTGACAGGAGAAATGCCCGCTTCTAGCATGCCTCAATCCAAGATCCTAATTCTTAGGAATTCTAAGGGGAAAGTGGGATAAGCAGGAAATCCGAGCAGGCTCTAGCGCAATAAATTGTTAATTATCAATGAAGTAATTGACAGTTATCTTAATTTATCCTGTATTCATCCAGCCCTGTGTCGGCCGTATATACCAGAATATTCGATCGGGACAGCACCAACCAATATAAAGAGTAGTATGGATATATCTGCAATACGAAGCCTGGTCAATAACGACATGAATGCGGTCGACAGCTTGATTTTGCGCAGTCTGGCATCCGATGTCGCCCTGATAAACCAGATCGGTCACTACATTGTGAACAGTGGCGGCAAACGTCTGCGCCCGATGATCGTGCTGCTGGCGGCCCGGGCTCTGGGCTACAGCGGGGACAAACATATTGCCCTGGCGGCCATCATTGAGTTCATCCACACCGCAACCCTGCTACATGATGATGTGGTGGATGGCTCAGAGCTGCGTCGTAGCAGGGATACGGCAAACGCCGTCTGGGGCAATGCCGCCAGCGTCCTGGTGGGCGACTTTCTCTACTCCCGCTCCTTTGAAATGATGGTGGAGGTAAACAGGATGCGGGTGATGGATATACTGTCACACGCCACCAACCGCATCGCTGAAGGCGAGGTACTGCAACTTCTCAACTGCCATGACCCGGATACGGATGAACAGAAATATCTGGAAGTGATACTGCGCAAGACCGCAACCCTGTTCGAGGCCGGCGCCCGGCTCGGCGCGGTAATCTGTGACGCAGCGGAAGCCGAGGAACAGGCACTCGCCAAATACGGGCTGCACCTGGGCATAGCATTTCAGATCATAGATGATGCCCTGGACTACAGTAACTCCGCTGAAGAGATCGGCAAGAACATTGGTGACGATCTGGCAGAGGGCAAACCGACCCTGCCCCTGATCCGCGCCATGCAGATGGGCAGCGCAGAACAGCGAGCCCAACTGCGAGAGGTGGTAGAGAGAGGCGGACGCGATCAGATAGATATAGTGAAGGCGGCCATTGCAAGCACAGACGCCATCGAATACACCTTTAAGGCCGCAGAGAAAGAGGCGAACAAGGCCAAACAGGCACTGGAGGGAATACCAGAATCACCCTTCAGAGACGCACTTGCAACCCTGGCGGAGTTCTCTGCTGACCGCAAAAATTGATTCTGGGCCAGGTTCCCGTACAGCTTCATTAGTGGTATAAATAGCGCCCTGCTGGACGCTTAAATTCGGAGTGTAGCTCAGCTTGGTAGAGCACTGCCTTCGGGAGGCAGGGGCCGGAGGTTCGAATCCTCTCACTCCGACCAATTCATAAGTTGCACCCATTCCTAAACCTTGCACCAATCACGAACTGTACTCTGTCGTTGTCCATGAGAGGAGGAGAACCGGCCAGAGGTTCGTCGGACATATTAATTCAGCAACAGTCAATACCATTCCGGCTATGGCTCAGGACAATGAAAAGGGTTTACGGAACAACCGGATGGGATAAGCACAAAGTCCCGCAGTGCGCGGTTTGGTAATGTACGTATTGGCAAGAGAGAGTCGCATGACGGTAGCGCGCAGATAGATTACTCTACCGATGGTATTACCCTAGGCGTGGATCATTGGTTTAGTGATAACCTGTTGTTGGGCATGGGTGTCGGTTATGCTCACGACAAGAGTGAGATAGGCTCTAGTGGTACGGAGAACAAATCTGATGGGAACTCCATTGCCCTCTATGCCAGTTATCAGCCTGGCAACTCAATGTTCATTGATGGGGTTCTCGGATATGGCACCTTGGATTTGGATTCATCCCGTTACGACACGTTGACCGACAGTACTGCAAAGGCGAGTCGTGATGGTGAACAGCTGTTTGGCTCCATAGCGGTAGGTTATGAATATCTTGATGCAGCCACTCTTATATCACCCTATGCCCGCTATGATGTAGCTGTGAGTAAGTTGGATTCTGCCACTGAAACAGGTGCTGGTATCGGCTCACTGGATTACGCCAGTCAGACCTATACTTCACAGCAGATATCATTAGGTCTGCGTGCCGGATTCCAGCATAAAACCGATTCATATATGTTGCAGCCACGCGCCCGCTTTGAATACCAACATCATATCGATGGCGGTGATGATGCCTCAATTGCGTATGTCGATACGCTTTCGACGCGTTATAACATGGCGGTGCCATCGAATCATTCCAACTCCCTGTTACTTGGCGTGGGAAGCAGTCTAGTGTTGCGTAACGGACTCAATTTCGATATCGATTACCAGTGGGTGCACTCCAATGATGACGATGATGGCCAGGCAATTTTTCTTCGTATATCTAAACCGCTTGGCGGTAAATAATGGCTATTACAGCAATGATAAGGTATAGGAGTTTACTTTCAGTATATGCAGTACTCTGCACCATCAACAGGCCAGATAAACCAAACATTGCCTGTTCAGCATAGCAATTGATGGTAAAAACCAGATCGCGCTTTCGACCATGACTCTGCGATAGTTTGTCATATCCTTTGACCGATGCAGTTCGCGACCAACTTAAATCCTGCTCCTATGCCTTTCATTCTCCCCGACTACGGTTGCAATGCCAACCGCAGTGACACACCAGGTTCTCGCCACGATCCGGACTGAAGCAAAAGCATTAGCCAGGCTGCTCCTGGCATGAACAGCGGCAGATTTCCCCCCATAACCACGAGATATTTGATCTCGCACTTAATTTCCAGGATCATTTGCCGCTAATAACACTGTTAAATCAGTTTTGACTTGCAATTGATATCGGGGCAAAGAGAAGAATGAAGAAGGTATTTATCCTGCTGATCGCGGCATACGGGCTGATATTCGTCCCCGTTACCGGCGATGCTGTAGCAGGCGCGAAAGACCAGACCGCAAGCCACAACACCACTGCCAATAAAATCGCATCCAAAAAACCGGCCAGAGACCCTAAACTGCGCTCGGCATCGGTCTTGGTAACCAATCCGGCAAACGGTAAGGTGCTGTACGCGAAGAATGCCGATGCAGTGGTGCCGATCGCATCGATCTCCAAGCTGATGACCGCCATGGTCGTCCTCGATGCCAAACAGAGCATGAGTGGCACTCTGACCGTCACCACCGCCGATATCGATACCATTAAAGGCTCCCATTCACGCCTGGCTGTTGGCAGCAAACTCAGCCGCAGAAATATGCTGCGCCTGGCCCTTATGGCCTCGGAGAACCGCGCCGCCTCGGCGCTATCCCGCCACTACCCCGGGGGGCGCAGAGCCTTCGTTGCCGCCATGAACAAAAAGGCGCATGCCCTCGGATTGCGGGATACACACTTCAAAGAGCCGACCGGCCTGAGCTCTGCCAACGTCTCCAGCGCACATGATCTGGCCAGAATGGTTGCTGCCGCACACCGCTATCCGTTGATCCGCAAATACACCACCACACCGAAATACACCGTCACCCTGCAACATAAGAAACAGACCTTCCGCAATACCAACAAGCTGGTGCGCAATCCCAATTGGGATATCAGCCTATCCAAGACCGGATATATCAAAGAGGCTGGCAGATGCCTGGTAATGCAGGCCAAACTTGCCCATCGCCCCACCATCATCGTCCTGCTGGATTCGCAGGGGACCCTAACCCGCATCGGCGACGCCAACCGGATACGGCGCTGGATCGAGCATGCAACCAAGGGACAGCGCGGCAGTGCCGGCTGACGGCAACCACCTTCCCATTGCGGCATCAGCACGGCCTTAGCCCATTCTTGAAAACAGGTTGTCCGTTTTCCTGGCGTTAAGATTACCTTAAGGAAGCTGGCTTATACTTGCATATGTGAAAAGAGCCCCAGAATATCGGGAACCACATTAACCCAACCAGGAAGAATGTCATGGAAATAGCATCAAGCATGAGCGCTTCCTTTCATGCAGCTGCAGCTTCCACGCAGGCAAGCCCGTCGACACAGGAGGCGAGCGAACCGATGAGTGGTCCGGATAACGACGCAGACAGGGATGACCAGATCGCCGTTCAATCTGCCAATAGCACACCAGCAGTCAACGCCATGGGAGAGACCATCGGGCAGCTCATCGACGTCTCAGCCTGATGCTCCTGCTCAATTCAGGGGTCACTGGCGTGGAGCCGCCACCGTACCTGTGTAGATCACTTCACACCCGCCTCCGGGCAGCAGTTTTCTCCCCTTCTTCAGAAGTTTAAGCACTGGTCCGGCAACAGATTTGATAATACTCGGTTGCTCCACCACCGGTTTATCAAACGGTCCAGTGATCTTTTGCTGCACCTCGGCGCATCCCTTGCTATTGATCAGCGCCAGCGTCACAGCGATAAAACGCGCATGCGCAATATCAAGATCTCCCAGGAGCGCCATGCGGTGGCCCTTGGTTGCCATTGCCACATCCTGCGCATGCATTACGCCACGCTTAACTTGCCAGCGGGAGACGAAGGTATGAATGTCGCTAACGCCACTGGATCCAGAAAGGACATTTGCAAAGTCATACCCCTTGGTAAGCGCCATGCCAACAGGTCCGGCAATAAACAGGGCACCCATATCCATCAGGTTGAAGTTTTGACTGGATTCATACCGGCTAATCTCCTGATCAAGATCATACCCATGCAGCTTAAGATCATTACCTAGAAGCACAACCTCTCCGGACGCACTCTGTTTCATCTGCTGGGAAGTACCGCCTTGCAACGACAGGTTCATTGAGAAATCCATCGGCCCCGTAACGACTGCCTCCTGAGACTTGGTTTTTAGCAGTTTTTCGATACGGAACTGCGGGAGAGCAAAACGGATGTGGTAAAGCGGGCTTTTGCCGGAATAATCTGCGCGCACACTACCAGATCCTTGTCCGCCCAAGAGTCCCAGCGTAATCGGTTTAACATCGAAAATGCCGCTGTTCGCCTTGAGCGATAGTCTGAGATCGGACGCAACATACTCATCTGTCCGTATCTTGCCGCAATGCAGTTTCGCCGTGAAGGAGAGGTTCTTCATCCTATCCGCGCGCGCACCTGCAAGTTCCAGATTGCGCAGATTCAGGCTGCAATCTGCCGCATCCATCCCCAATCCGGACTGCCTATCCGTATAGTGCAGCTCCCCACCGGAAAGAGAGAGTTTCGCCAGGCCCACGTCTGGCGGTGATGGTTCCGCCGCTGCGGATGGCTGTGACGGTCTTTCAAAGTTGTATCTGCCGTCTGCGCCCCGCTCTATAGTGATTTGAGGGTGAATCAGTGAAATATTCGTAATCCTGACCCTCTTCTGGAGTAATGGAAGAGGTTCTAGCCCAAACCTGAGTTTTTCAGCAACAACCAGCTCCCTGCCCTGGTTACGGATGTGCACATCTCTCAGTGTAAGCGACACGCCTGAAAACAGGCCGACAGTGATTCTGCCATCGATACTGACATCCATCCCCAATGCTTCCGAGGCAGCGGACTGCAAACCCGGCTTATATACATCGGCATCCACGAAATAGATCAAGGTCACCGCACTAAGGATAAACAACGCCACAACGCTGCCGATGGATATAAGAATGAATTTCCTGGATTTTGACATTGCCATGGTTCAGTCAATTGAAGCTATTTTTACGGAGTATAGAAGAAGGGGGACTTGCATAACACCTGTAAGGAAGAGTTGTATCTACTGCGGTAAATATATGTCGGCTTGTAAGGTAGGCGCCACCTACACACTTCCATCTCACCCGGACAATCAGCATGGTCTAATTGAGATATCAATCATCAGGCAATCGATAAATAAAATCATCCTCTTTTTGCTTTTGTAACGCCAACCGCCTATACACCTTAGAATCTTTACCGTGCATCAGCGCTGCATAATTTTTAGCCGTCTGGCCTTTCTGATCGAATGAGTTTATATCCGCACCTTTTTCCAGGAGAACGCGAGCAGCCTCGCTGTTGTTATTAATAGCAGCGTATATTAATGGAGTTTTGCCGGTTGCATCCCGCTCTTCTATGTTTGCGCCTGCCCTGAGCAATTCGCGTATCTTCAGCCCCCCATGGTCTTGATCCTGAGTGGCAAGCATCAGTAGGGTTTTATTGTTTTGATCGGCAATCACCTCATTTACTTTGGCGCCTGCCGAAACCAGCTGTTGCACACTGTAATTATCGGAATACTCAATTGCGATGCGCAAGGGCGATTCTCCCTTCGCGTTACGTCCATTTACATCCACTTGCTGCTTAATCAATATCTGGATAAGCCCATTACGCTTTGCATGAATCGCCTTGATTAAATCCTCAACTGTAGGTTTTTTGTCATGGCCTTGTGCCGCTGGAGGGTTTTCATTATTTGCCAGCACGGTACAGGATGGAGAATATACCGGTTCAAGAGCGGCCGGACGAATCCCTTTTGCATAACAGCGCCAAACTAAAGATGAAACAAGTTTGCGGGGATTCTGTTCGGCATAAAGATAAATATGCGCATTCTCGCCCACTCCTTTCAGTAAGGCGTCAATTCTACCTGAGGGTCCGATAGTTACCGATTTGATCCATCTCTCCGCTAATGACTCAGGACCGCCAATACCAAGCTCTTGATTGTTCTCAGGCAGCTTGCCATTCGTACTATAAAATTCCGAAACAGCGGTTTTTACACCACCTAAAACAGCGAAGGCAGTAGTAACTACTACACTCTCCTTCTCCCGGTCAATGATACTGCTTCTATAGAACTCGCTAAGCCCTATATTAATTAAAAACACAATAACATATACCGATACGCCTGCAATGATAACCTTTTTGATCATAGCGGCTGCTCTTAATCCGGAGTGACCAAATCGCGATCTCTTTCCGCTTTTTTCAACTCGCGTTTTAATCTGCGTAATTCATCATCAAACCGCTTGTTACACTGCATATACTCTCGGTATTCTTCATCAACGACTATAAAGCCCGTACGTTCATCCTTACCGCACTCTCTCAACTTCCTCCCCTCAAGTTCTTCTATTGCTGACTTGATGTCATCATAGCGCGCTACAATCTTCTTTTTATCCCCTTGCAGCATGCCAAGTTGCTTTTTGGCCCAAGCTACTTTACAGCGATCCTCCGAATTATCCTGATTGTATCTCCTTAGTGCATCGTTATAATTCTCGACGTTGTAATATCTTCTTTTGACATACCCGGAGCGTTCTGTTTCTCTTCGCTCCATTGCTTCTTCCCAGTCGTAAATTTTGTTTTGGAGATTTGAGATGTCTACCGCCGTGGTTCCCGATAGTCTTGGCAGCTCATCGCGGCCGCAATAATACCTGCCACGCTTCTTTGTCGGCCTTATAGTGGCAGTGGAAATATTCAACTCCTCCGCATCATCGGCTGCAGCGGCCTCTGGAGGGGAGGTTTGGGTGTAATGGACCGTGCCGTCTTTATCAACCCACTTATATAGTTTTCCGGCGGTTGCCTGCATGGAGACAAGCAGTAGCATCATCAGGAGGAATACTTGTTTCATTTTCAAAATCCATTGTTTTAACAAGATCGCTTGTATTATATGAATAATCCACTAATTTCTCATCATGGATTACCGTCAATCTCTAAACCTCAGATTTTATTAGGGCATTGCTTCCTATTAAACCTAAATTTTCTTTTATAGTAGGCAGTATCCCAGTTAATTACTCAAGGAGAGACAGGGATATGCTTTCAGCAGATACAGCGCGTTGCGCCAGCAGTAGACTTAAGAGATCAGTTGTCGCCAAATCAACCCACCCCCAAGCCAATTCACCTTCTCTTTTCTTCTATTTATAATCCACCCCTACAGAATTACCCATTCCCCGGCTATTTTCAAGCACCAATGCAACTTAGCGCCCACTGGACTTCATAATCTGTCCAGCAACCTAGTTATCTACCCACCAAGAAATCAATGTAACCTCGAAGTGCGAATCGACCAATATTAAGCTAATATCTAGGGTTATTGCAGAAAATAATCATAAGCCTTGGTCATGGATTGGAATGAGTAGCAGACAACACAGGCGACATAGCATAGACCATCCCGCAATAGTGATATTGCGCGATGGTGCCAAGGTAAATTGTCGCATCCAGAATTTCTCTGATGGCGGGCTGTTTCTGGTAACGACCGACAGCAGCGTACTGAGCATGCCCTCAGGCGTAACTGTAAGTCTCCAGATACCGAAACAGCATGAGACCGCAATTATCCAGACAACGACAGTCCACACCTCTGAGGGCGGTCTCGGGGTTACCTTTGCGCATCAGGAAGCAGCACTTATCGACTATCTACAACAGCTGGCATCTACACAGCCTGCCAATAGATACAGCACCGGCAGCATCGCCCGCGGGCCAGGCAAGATGGGAAGGCGTGAAGTTGCGATAGTTAATTGGATCGACGTCACCACAGAGCAATTTCTTAGATCCAGGTACCAGGAATTCATTAAAGCCAGTTACGACATGCTGTTTGAGGCCGCCAATAGGGCTGGCAGCGACAAGACCCAAACCTCACTATTTGACTCCTACAATGCCTTCAAATCGCATCAGGAGATGGTAAACCGCATTTTTCTGGAGGAGGTGAAATCAAGCTTCAGAAACTTTATCAGCGGAAACCACCCCCAGAGTATGCCAGCGGATATCCAATCACAAGAACCAGAAATGGAGCTGGTTGACAAAGAGGATTTTGAGGAGTGGGTTTCAGTGGTCAGCCTGACCAGAAACCTGGAATTTGAGGCGGCAGCAAAACTCCAGCAACTAAAAAATTCCCTCTCGTATCTCGCCAAGACAGATATAAACAACGAAAGTAATCCAGTTTCACCCTACTCGCTGCTCTGGTCGTTTAAAAAATCCTTTACCGACCTCGATATTTCACTCGAAGCTAAAAAGCTGCTTTTCTCGTCATTCCGCAACAATATGCTCAAGGATCTTGGCATTCTATATGACAAGATTGGCCTATATCTGGACGAACGGGGCATTACCAAGCTGGCACAAGAGCAAGCCACAGTGAGACAGCATAAACCAACACCCACCCGTGTCAGCAAACAATTAACCGACAATCTGTCATCGCTAATTCGCCTTGCCGGCAACAAGGGTGACAGCAAAACGAAGCAGCTGCGCCCGAATGAGATCGCTTCCAGAGAGATAGTAGTAAACTCCTTGGCGAATATATCTGCCGCGGGGCGCCGCCCCATCATCCAAAAAATAGAGGAACAGCTATCCGGCGGTATGTCAGACGGGCACTCCGAAATGGTTGACAGCGAGACCAGGAGGACAATTGAGGTTACCGAACAGCTGTTAGGATCGCTGCAACAGGACTCCCTCATCTCTCCGGAGATCCAGGACCTAATCGACAATCTGAAGATACCGTTTGTCCGAGAAGCAATCAGCAACCCCATATTGTTAAATGATGCCAGTCACCCAGGGCACAAACTGTTAGACACCATAGGAAGGCTTGGCCCGTATATATCTACAGATGATAAGGACAAGCATGGCAAAGGCTTTGTCTATCAAACCATTCAAGAGATCAGCAAACTTACCGAGCAAGGTGCGCAACTAGATATAAACGAGGTCACAAACCACCTGGAAAAAATCATAGATCACCAAAGGAATAAGTTAAAAACCAATTTGGATTTTGTGGCACAAAGCTGCGAACAGGATGAAAAGTACCAAGCCGCCAGAAAATATGTATATAAACTCCTGTGCACGAAATTGGCCAATGGAACAATACCCATAGTGATTGAGCAGCTACTCTATCTGGGGTGGGTTGGCCTCCTGACACATACAATATCCACTCTCGGAAAAAACAATAAGAGCAGCATCAGGCTCGCAGGTGTTATTGACCTGCTACTTGATATATTTAATGCCGAGCAAGGCATGAAGCCGATTGCCAAATCCCAAAGAGACTATCTGCTCAAGGTAATAAAGTCCGGCTTCGCAAAATACCCATTATATGCAGATGACGCCGATAAATATCTGAACCGGCTTGAGGCAATTCTTGAATCCGGAGGGGTCGAACATTCGGTCATTGCCAACAAACGGGTAAAGATGGACCAGCCACATATCAAACAGCTCCTGGATGAACAGACCAGAAACCAACCGGAAGATATCCCCAGCCCTAACATTGAGAAATCATGGCTTGACCTGGTAGAGGGCATAAAGCTGGACGACTGGATAGTGGAACAACGGCAACTCGGTCGCGTACGCATGCTGGCCCTTGCCTGGAAAAATGCGGACGCAACCAGGTATGTATTTGTGGACGGCGAAGGGAAAAAGCGTCTGGATGCCAAACAGCGCCAACTGGCGCACATGTTCAAACAACAGCACTGTTCACTACTTGAGGATGGCAATGTTCCAATAGTAGAACGCGCAGTCAACCGGCTCCTGCAAAACACCTTTGAGCAGATCAAGAGTGAGAATGATACGGATGATCTGACCGGCCTGCCCAGACGCAGGGCATTGCAAAGAAAGATATCTGAACTGCTGGAAGTTACAAATGATATCGGAGACCATCATGTAATGCTGGAGCTGGACATCGATCAGTTCAACATGATAAATGACCTATGTGGGCACAAGGGCGGAGACAAACTTTTACAAACCTTTGCCAGCATTATCAGCAGCTATCTTCCCGAACACGCAATAGTGGCCAGAACAGGCGAAGATGAATTTGGAATTCTGATAAAAAACTGCTCATTGGATGAGGGCTATCACATCGCCGAAACCCAACGCCGGGCATTGGAAAACCTGAAATACACCTGGGATGGAACAACGATACCTGCAACCGCCAGCGTGGGTGTTGTGCATATTGATATAGGCACCAGATCAGCCGCAGAGGTCATGAACATGGCCCTGGCGGCACGCCGCATGGCCGTACAGGAAGGTGGCAACTGTACCAAGATATATCAAACTACCGACCTTGATATAGAAAAACAGCACAGGATGACACTGTCTACCCCGATAATTGAAGATACCCTCAAAAACAATAGACTTTCCCTGTTCGCTCAACCGATAACCTCCGTATTTTTAGGTGAAAACGATGAGCACCACTATGAAATTCTCCTACGCATAAACAATGACGATGGCACCTGGGATGGGCCGGATGAATTTATCCAGGCAGCCGAGAAATGCAATCGCATGCGCTCGGTAGACCGCTGGGTAATCAGCCAGATATTTGCCTGGCTTCAGAACCATCATATGGAGATAAATAATACCAGCTTAAGCATAAACCTGTCGGCCCAGACCCTGGATGACCAATCATTCTTTGCATTCATAAATGATCAACTCGACTCCTCACCTTTCCCCTGCAATAAGATTACCTTTGAAATCACTGAAACATCTCTGGTTAAACATATCGATAAGGCCAGAACCTTGATTGAGGGAATCAAAAAGAAGGGGTGCAAATTCAGTCTGGATGATTTCGGCACCGGTTACTCCTCCTACTCTTATCTCAAGGATTTTCCGGTGGATCATGTCAAGATCGATGGTATCTTCATCAAGGATATTCTGGATGACAGCTCAAGCTATGCGATGGTGAAATCGATCACAGAGATCTCCCACCACATGGGCAAAAAGGTCGTAGCGGAATATGTGGAAAATGAGGCGATCCTGGTTGCACTGCGCGAACTCGAGGTGGATTTTGCCCAGGGATATTACCTGGGACAACCGACACCGATAAGAAATCTTCTCCGCACCTCATTCTAAAAAAAGGCGGCGCACCTGGCGCCGCCCATAATAGCCACTGATGAAGATCCCGCAGTTACAGGTTGTAACCGGTCTCTTCGTGACAGACGATATCCAGACCCTGTATCTCCTCATCATCGTCCACACGTAATCCAACTACCGCAGCAACCAGCTTCAGGATCACAAACGTACCCACAGCGGTGAATAGCGCGGTGGACAACACGCCAACGAACTGGACCCAGACCTGGCCGCCCATTGATTCGATACCGTCAGCAAAGCCATAGCCGCTGAATACACCAAGCCCGGTAGCGGAAAATATCCCAGCCAGAATAGTACCCATCATACCGCCCACACCGTGTACCGGAAACACATCCAGGGAGTCGTCGATCTTCAGCACCCGTTTGATGAACTGGGTGGCAGTGAAACAGACAATACCGGCCAGAATACCTATAACCAGTGCGCCACCTGGTCCAACATAACCGGATGCCGGGGTAATGGTACCAAGACCTGCCACCATGCCGGTAACAGCACCCAGTGCACTGGGCTTGCCAAAGCGCTTCCATTCGATGGTGGTCCAGGTCATGGCGCCGGCCGCGGCTGATATATGGGTCACCAATACCGCCATAGCGGCATTGCCATCTGCGGCTAACGCACTGCCACCATTAAACCCGAACCATCCGACCCACAACATCCCGGCACCGGTTACGGTCATGGTCATATTGTGCGGCGGCATGGCGGTAGTAGGGAAGCCTTTGCGTGGCCCCATAACCAGGGCAGCCACCAGAGAGGCAACACCGGCCGTTATATGCACCACGGTACCGCCGGCGAAGTCATACAGCCCCATTGCACCCAGCCAACCACCACCCCATACCCAGTGGGTAATAGGCACATAGATCACAACCAGCCAGATGACACTGAACAGCAACATGGCGGAAAATTTCATCCGTTCTGCAAAGCCACCGATGATCAGGGCAGGCGTAATAATGGCAAATGTCATTTGAAACATCATGAACAGCGATTCGGGTATATCGCCGGCGGCGAGTGTCTCGCGCCCTATCCCCACCATCATCACCTTACTCAGGTCACCGATCCAGGCGTTACCCTCCCCAAATGCCAGGCTATACCCCAGCAGAAACCAGACGATAGACACAATTCCGGCAATGGCAAAGCACTGCATCAACACCGACAGGACGTTTTTCGTCCTAACCAGGCCACCGTAGAAAAGGGCCAGACCTGGCAGTGTCATAAACAACACCAGGGCCGTAGAGGTAAGGATCCAGGCCGTGTTGGCACCGTTCATACCGGCCTCATCTGCCATAACAATCCCTGGAAGCAGCACCAACAGGGCTGTCAGAAACAGAGGTTTTTTCATTATAATCTCTCCCCAAAACAGTAAACCGCAGCGCAGACGCACAGCGTAATAACGATTCAAATCATTCGGCCAACGCCCCATTATCAGGCGCAACAAAAACCCATAGGCCAAATCTTAAAGATCCCATGCACTATTCATGCCCCTTATTAATTCTCTTAATATACAACTAGTTATGCAGATCGATGTCCATTATGGACACAAAAACGCACTACTACAGTGCCTACAGGTATAGAAATGGCACTAATTTTGGGCAATAAAAAACCGGCACCACCCAAGATGGTGCCGGTATAGCAGACTATACGTCTGAAGAGGGAGTCTTGAACAAACGAACAATTTGATTCAATACAAATGACCTTTCAGCCAGTTGCTGAAGATACGACATGGATACCTAATAAAAGTTCATTTATCTGGAAAAAACAGTAAATCCCACCGGTTTACACCAGCAAGCGAGGGAAAACCGCAGCTGCAGGTGATGGATTCATATCGCTCTTCGGTAGATCTCCCCCCACCTACTCCAGCACCTTGATGAGCGCATACATTCCAACCATTACCGCCCCCACTATCAGAAGAAGGTGCAACAGGGCTGCATTGAGATCCCGCGCCTGCTGCTCTGCACTCGGCTGCATGGCATAAAACTCCTCCATATCGATCTTAGAGCTAACCTGGTGATCCGGATTGTCCATAAGACATACCGCATCCTCAAACTGCTCATCCACACACACCCAAAGTGTGGGTTGCAATAGTATAGGTACGATCATTCTTGCGGCATTCTCACCCTGTATCACCGCGGGGATACCATTCTCTTCCAGCCGCTGTTTAAGCTCTATTAAATATTGCCTGTCACTATCTCTGGTTAGCATTTTCATGATTATTCAAATATAGCATCGCCACCGCTGTGGGATTGAGGACAAATTAGTCTTTCCCTTCAACGGAAGCGGTGGCAGAGGCAAATTCCCGCTAATATTTAGAAAACATTGTTCTGACCCTGTTTTTTTAAGAGATGGGGCCGGAAAGCTACGGGTCTTCATGGACGAGTCAGGGAAGACAGCCGGGTTGCCTTGGATATAGATATCTTAAGACACACCAATGAGGACCAGAAATGAAAAGGATAAGCATCCTAGCGTTACTTCTACTTGCAATAACCAACACGACGCTGGCAGCGACAGTGACCGGCATCAGCAATCTATTGATCAACGGAACCAGATACGACGCCACTATCCATACGTCAGGTTCGTTCAACGACATATGGGATAGCAATGGCGACGGCATCTTCGGCAACGACGCGAGTATTCTGAACCGGGCGCCGACATTCTGGGGCGACAGCGACCTGGCAAAACAGGCGACACAGGCCGTAATGGATGCACTTGGCCTAGTGGACGATTGGTCCGGTGCACCCAAATACACCGACGAAATAGCCACCCCCTATACCTTCTGGGTACGCTCCAGCACCACCGCCGCCATGTGGCAGGACGGCACCAGCGACACCGATGTTGATATGATTTGGAATGCAGGTCTATACCTGAATACCGACTACGCAACCCCTGGAGTTGTAGCTTGGGTGTCCTACGCACCATCCGCAGTACCGCTACCGGCTGCGGTATGGCTATTTGGCTCAGGCATATTAGGTTTGATCGGATTTTCCAAACGGAAGAGACCGGCCTGAAGCAAGAAAGTATTGATCGAAAAGCCCCGTCATTTAGGACGGGGTTTTTCTTTGTCCGGGAGAAACAGACCAGTAACCTGGCATATAGATCGAAAAATACCCTGAAATGAAATAACGCTGAAAATTTGAATACACATACGGAACACCTGACAGACCGGGTCAATCAAAACCCCGATATTGATTAACAGAATCACTATGACCTGCGCCGAACTGTTGCTAACCTGTCCCGTATGAATGAGCACGGGGACAAAGGGGTACAGCAACGGCTGATCGAGGCCGCCATACAGTGCTTTCTCGAAGACGATTATCATCATGTCACCACCCGGCAGATTGCCGCAGCGGCCGACAGCAACGTGTCGATGATCCGTTACTACTTTGGAAGCAAGGAGGGGCTTTACGAGGAGATGATTCGCAGCACCTTGCAGCCTCTGCTCGACATCCTGGAAAGCACCCTGCTCGCCTCCACCGAAGGGTTTGCCGACTACTTCCGTATCTATTACCGCACCATGTACGAGAATCCGCGCTTTCCGGCACTGATACTAAAGGTATTGGCCCTAAACCAGGGACCTGGCAAGCATTTTATTCAGCAATTGCTGGAGCGTGGCCGGCAACGCGGCAAGGAGAAGATTGAACTGCTCAAGCGGCATGGACTGGTCGGGCCAAAGATCGATCCCGATGCGATACGTATCGCCTTCGTCAGTCTGGCGATGATGCCTATGCTGCTCAAACCGGTGTTTGAAGAGCAGATGGAGCGAGAGATGGACGCGGAATTTCTTGAACAACTGGCCATCCTCAACGGACGGCTGTTCAACGCCGGGCTGTTACCTGCAAAGGGGGAGTGAGATGGGAACTCTGCAACGCAATAGTTTCAAGGTAAGGATGTTCCAACGCGCCATGCGCCTTGCCAATGCGCTGGCCTCTCTGCCCAACATGCTGGTGCCGCCACCGTTTCGCCTGATTCAGATCGGGAGCGCTTATTGGCAATCGCGAGCCCTCTACACGGCAACGGATCTGGGGGTAGCGGATGCCATAGGTGACGATGAGGTTACAAGCGATACCATTGCAGAGAGGCTGAAGTTGCACGCCGACTATCTCTACCGCCTGCTGCGCATGCTTGCATCCATAGGCATATTCGAAGAGTGCGGCGGGCGAAGCTTTCGCAATAACAAACTCTCCAACTGCCTGCGGAGCGGATCTCCGCAGAATGTGCGTGAAATGATATTGCTACACAACTCGCCCGAGATGAGCCATCCCTGGTTCAAGGGCCTCGGCCCGGCCCTGCGCAACGGTGAAGTACCCTTTGTACAGAGCCACGGTGAGGAGCTGTTCGACTACCTGGATCACCATCAGGAGTTCGATACCCTGTTCACCGGGGCGATGGAATCGGTCCAGGCACTCACCGGCACCGGCTATCTGGACGATTTCGATTGGAGTCGTTTCGAACGCCTGATCGACGTGGGCGGATCCAATGGCAGCAAGGCGCTCGCCATCCTGCAACGCCACCCGCGAATGCACGCACTTATCTTTGACCGGCAACAGGTTGTAGAGCAGGCCGTCGCCGCTTGGCGTGGAAAAATTGCTGCGGAACTGCAGACCCGCATCACCTTCAGTGGAGGCAATATGCTGGAGACTATTCCCGCTGCCGACTCCGAACGCGATATCTATCTTTTTTCAGCCATCTTTCACGGCATGGGCGATGCCCAGGCGGAAAAAATACTCGGCAACCTCCATACTGCCTGCGGTCCGCACCGCCCCACCATCGCCATCATCGACTGTATCGCAGATACAGAGCGCATCGACCCGACCGTCGCCAGCATGGATATGCAGATGCTCGTCTGCACCCACGGACGCGAGCGCACTGAGGCTGAATGGCGTGCCTTGCTCAAGCGGACAGGTTTTGTGTTGCAACAGATTGTCTCACTACGCACCTTTGCCCGACTGTTGGTCATCAACCTTTGTTAACTATTTTCCAATGCTCTTATCGGAAATCAGGTCATAGACACAAAATGAGTACATACGGATAACGCTTTATCAAAGCCATCCAGTCTGATATCCTCCACAAAATATAGGGTATAAAAATAAGGCAGGATGCAGTCCCCTCAGAGGATTCCAGCCTCAGCACAGTCTACGGTCAGGCGTATTACCACGCACGCCAGGCACTATAGCGTCGTTATCTGGGCATAATGTGTATACATGGAGAACACTATCATGAGGATCTTAGTCTTATTCGCAGCGCTTCTATCTTGTATCGTGGTATCAACCGCCTCTGCGGCCACACTAACCGGAAGTACGGTAACCGCAGCTCTCTATTGCTGCACTGCACCTACGGATGACAATAGAGTATCCGACATGCTTACTGACACCGTAGGTTCTCATGTTGAGTTTCCGGTCAATAGCTTCACCTTCTTTGATGATGGAGACACCTGGGACGAAGGAAGCATCGATATAGGTTCCAATACTATTCAGCTTGAGCTCTTCACCTCAGGTACAACAAACCCGGGGACATTCAACGGATTCATCTTTACCTTTACCGGCGCCCCAACCATCACCGGTGTAACTGCAGATCCATTAAGCGCGCTCATGCCTACCAGTCTCTCTTACAATTCTGACACGATCTTTGTCAATATCGCTTCAACACCCTACTCGCCTGGGACAGCCTTTATTCTAAATGTTGCTATGGATCCAGTTCCGCTGCCGGCAAGCGCTGTGCTTTTCATTAGCGGGATAATAGTGCTGGCCGGTCTGCAGCACAGAACTCTCATGGCACGCTGCGCCTGCTGGGGATCGATTAATCGCGTCTGACCCTCCCCCAGTTTAACGGAGACTTTTAATCAGCGACAATAGTCGCCTATAGGAGTTTCCAAATGACCAGAAAACGTAAACCATATAAGACCTATGCCAAGGAGTTCAAGGAAGAAGCGGTTCGCATGATGGAGTCATCAGACAGACCCGCAGCAGAGATTGCCATGGAACTGGGTATTCGCCGCAACCAACTCTATAAATGGAAAGAGCAGATGGAAAACAAGGGAGATAAAGCATTCTCTGGCAGGGGTAGGCCGAAGAAGGAAGATCAAAGTGAAGTGGCCACTCTACGGCAAGAGAATGAACGGTTAAAAGAGGAGGTGGAAATCCTAAAAAAGGCCGCAGCGTACTTTGCAAAGGAGCTCAAGTGAAGTACGCATTTATCCGAGCGCACAGCCAGCAATACAAGGTATCTCGACTTTGTCAGGCATTAGAGGTATCACCCAGCGGTTACTATGACTGGCATGATCGCCCAGAAAGTGCCAGAGCCAAGCGTAATCGTGAGCTTGTAACCAAGATCGGTCTGTTTCATAAGGTTAGCCGTGAAATCTACGGATC
>JBNKDM010000031.1:0-21875 GCA_050288245.1 Sedimenticolaceae bacterium | reverse complement strand
AACCGCATCATCGTATTACCCCCTCACCCTCCACCCCACAGGGGGAGAGGGGATCTGTAGGAGCCTAGCCCCCTGGGCGATGAATTACTAAGCATCGTAACGCGGTGGCGCCACCTTCAGGACCTCTTTGATGGTGGTCATTCCCCTGGCGACCTTTAGCGCGCCGGCCAGGTTCAGTGGCTGCATCCCTTTTTTGATTGCCAGTTTACGAAATTTGATCAGATCAAAATCATCGGTGATCTGCTGTTTCAATTCATCGGATAGCAGCATCATCTCATAGACGCCCTTGCGTCCGATGTAGCCTGTCTGGCGACACTCCAGACAACCTTCAGCTTCATAAACGCTCTTGGGCATATTCGCCTTCCAGTGTCCGATCAGCGACTGCCACTGATGGGCATCCACCTCCACAGTCTTTTTACAGTGAGGACAGAGGGTACGCACCAAACGCTGCGCCACCACGCCCAGCAGGGTGGCACTGATCAGATAGGATGGCACCCCGATCTCCAGCAGGCGGGCGATGGCGGAGGGTGCATCGTTGGTATGCAGGGTGGAGAGAACAAGATGCCCGGTCAGTGCGGCCTGCACCGCCATCTCCGCTGTCTCCAGATCGCGAATCTCACCGATCATGATGATATCCGGATCCTGGCGTAACAGGGTCCGCACGCCGGAGGCGAAATCCAGATCGATATTGTGCTGCACCTGCATCTGATTAAAGCTTGGTTCAACCTGCTCTATCGGATCTTCTACGGTACATACATTCACCTCAGGCACCGCCAGATGTTTCAGTGTGGTGTAGAGGGTGGTGGTCTTACCGGAACCGGTGGGACCGGTGACCAGAATGATCCCATATGGCTGACTTATCATATGCTGCCATGCATCCGAGTCCTTTTTATCAAATCCCAGACCGGCATAATCCAGCAACAGCACCTCGGGATCAAAGATACGCAGTACCAGTTTTTCTCCGAATGCCGTAGGCATGCTGGAGAGACGCATCTCAATCTCTTTCCCCTCCGGAGTTACGGTCTTGATGCGCCCATCCTGAGGGCGGCGTTTTTCCGCAACATTCAAACGCCCCATGATCTTGATCCGGCTGGTAACCGCTGCGGTGATATTCGCCGGGATCTCATACACCTGATGCATTACCCCATCGATGCGGAAGCGCACATTGCCCTGGTTGCGGCGTGGCTCGATATGGATATCACTGGCTCGCTGGGAAAAGGCATACTGCATCAGCCAATCTACGATACTTACGATGTGTTGATTATCTGCATCAACGGAACCGGCCTTATCCAGTTGAATCAGTTGCTCGAGATTCTGGATATTCCCCACCTGGTCCGTTTGATTCAGACCCGCCTTATTCATCGCCTTACTGATGCTGTAAAATTCCAGCAGGTAAGATTTCAATTCCGCTGGATTGGCCAGCACCCGCTGGATGGGGCGGTTGGCAATGCTTTGAATCTCATGCAGCCACTCCGTGTTATAAGGATCGCATACGGCGATGGTCACCTCATCATCAGTAACCTTGACCGGCAGGATACCGAAGCGGGCTGCATAGGCATAGGTCATCAGACTGGTGCTGGATGTCACATCCATTTTCAGCGGATCAAAGTGATACCTGGGAAGACCGGACTCCTGTGCCAACCAATCGGTCAGAACATCCAGGGTCAGTATCTGCTCCGGGTGACTTTTGTTTACCCATTGATGGCTGGAGATGATCTCCATGGGATGCATATTTTTGCGTTTGTTGGCAGAGACCAGATTAGAGACCATCTTGGCCTTATCGGCATCCACCATCTGCGATTCAACAAGACGGCCTAATATGCCTTCCAGTGAATTGGTAGCATTCATTGTGTTTCCTTAATTGCGATTACCAAATCCATTGTAGCCGGTATTGCATGCCCGGTCTTGTGGGGGTGGATGGAGATTGCAAAAATTGAGGAGTCTTTACATTTTTTTAACAAAGACTTCGGCAGCTACTGTCCTATGATGCATAAACAAAAAACCCGCTCAACCGGCAAACCGACTGAGCGGGCAATGACTGGCCGGATAAAAATCCAGCCCGATTTCAAATCATGACTGATCTTTTTTCTCTTCTGGCTCAGCGGCAGGATCTGGGTCAGCCTCCTCCTGCTGAATGCTCTGGATACACTCCTTGACGTAATCTTCCAGCTCATCTGCAGGAACCTTATCCTCTTCAGCATAACCGCGGCAACGTTTATCCATATCATCCATGCTCTCTTCCGCGAAGACAGGGGCTGTGGCGCCAAACAGTACCAGCAACGCCATCAGATGCAAAAACGAAGTTTTTTTCATGACTACCAATCCTTATCACTAAAGGCCAAAAAACTGCCCGTTAAAAACCGGGTTTTAACGGGCCTGAAAAACCATAGCCAGAGACAGTCGGGCTAGAGAATTTGCAATACTTATATGAGATAACAAATGTATTTACGAGAAAATATTCGTTGTCGACACGATCAACAGCGGTTATCGTTGCCGGCATGGATATCTCCCTCCTGAAGACCTTTCTTTCCGTAGTAAAGACCCGTCATTTTGGCAGGGCGGGAGAGACACTGTTCGTCACCCAGGCGGCCGTCAGCGCCCGCATCAAACTACTGGAAAACACCCTGGGCACCAAACTGTTTACCCGGGATCGCAACAACATCCAGCTTACGCCTGCCGGCGATAGGTTGCTGCGACATGCGGAAATCATCGTACAAGGATGGGAGCGTGCCAGACTTGATGTAGCCCTGGAGACAAAATTCGCCCACTCTATTGCCGTGGGGACAACCATAGATCTTTGGCAGATCAATGTCAGAAACTGGGTTGAAGAGATCTACCAAACACACCCCAGCCTGACCCTGCATCTGGAGATGAGCAAGGTGGACTCTCTGATCAATATGGTTCTCAACGGCGTGCTGGATCTGGCCTTTGTGTTTGAGCCGCCCACAACATCTGAATTGATCGCCAGACAGATAGAAAAAATACCGCTGGTACTGGTGAGCAGTATCCCGCATGCCACAGCGGATGATCTATTCAACGAGAATTATCTCCTGGTAGATTGGGGTAGAGGTTTTTCTATCACCCATGCCGCATTTGTCGAAGACCGCTGCATTCCACGGACACATTGCAGCAGCGGCGGCATGGCCCTTGATCTGCTGCTATCTCAGGGCGGATCCTGCTACCTGGCAAAACAGATGGTTGCACCATACCTGGCGGGCAATGAGCTATATCTGGTTCCGGATACACCGACCATTGAGCGCTTCTCGTATGCGGTATTCCGTCCGGAGAATGAAAGCTCCGAGCTGATACAGAACATCCTCATGAACGCATAAAACCCGCTTATTAATCTCCGCAATTCCCTGACTAGGGCATGCCGCCTTTGCCCCACCGAAGTTGCTCTCTGGGCAAGCTCTGATTCAATAATTTTTATTAACCCCGACCAATAAAAAATTTTACTTCCCTTTGCCTGGCCTTTGGTCTAAATATTAGCTACATAGTAGCTTTTTTCACTGCACTTTATTTCACAGGAGACACTGGTGTGAGCAGGCTGCGACATGACTTCGATGATGAAGTCGACGAGGATATGGATGAACTGGCTTATAAATTCCGTTTTCGCAATCCCAATGACAGAAAGCGTAATCGTCAGGCCGACCATGATCATGTACCCAAGGTTAAGCGTAATCGACATAGGTATGACGAGACGGAATACGACGAATCCTGATCCAATCTAGGCAAACCGTTCAGGTTTGCTGAGCCCACAGAAACCACCATCAGCGCCGGCCATTTTGTTATGGCCGGTGTCAGTGCGCTATTGTCTGAAATATCTTTCGCCTAACCCATTAGGATGATGCGGTCCGTTGTATTCACCGCATTCTAACCCCCCCTCACCCTAACCCATTAAGATCAGCAGCACTTAACCCCCCTCACCCTCACCCTGACCCTCCACCCCACAAGGGGGTACCGGGGTCCCCCAAAGGGGGAGAGGGGATTTGTAGGAGCCCAGTCCTCTGAGCGATCAGATTAACGTCGTTCCCGCGCAGGCGGGAACCCAGTATCCCATCGCCCGCTTCTACACATGAACTCCGTGCGATCACGCTGGAGATTAATAATTCTTTGTTCGCGTTTTCACACTTAGTAGTTATGGTAATTAGTTTCGTGGCCAATCTGCTGCGTGGCTCTTATTTTACTTATGACGAAAGGCCACGAGGTACTTTCTCTTAAGTGTCTAAGAGAAAGTACCCAAAGAGAACGACACTCCACGACTTGCCCCTACGGGGTACCCTGTGTTCCTCACCGCTCCAGGGGCTCCATCGACGGGCGTTCCCTCGCCCGCGATGGAGGCGCCGCGTCCATGCGGCGCCCCTGCGGGCCTAATCCTGTATCTGCTCCGGTACTCGGCTGCGTCGAAGGAGGTTTATGGTGCTAACCCAATTCCCCTGTGCAACCCGGACATAGTTTACCGGATTTGTAGGAGCCCAGTCCTCTGGGCGATTATAAACAAGAATCGCAACCGTTCCCGAACATCCTGTTCTCCACACCACTCGCACATCTGACCCACATGGCAATGCCTGCCTGGAGCAGGCATTGCCATGTGCTTCGTGCAGGAGCGGGCTCCTAGAGGTGGTTTCTGGATGGCGGACCTGATACCTATACAACCCTGGGGCATGGGTACGAGGCAATATACAAAAAACCTGCCCAAAAATACCCAAACACGGCTGTTTCAAAGTAGAATCACCCACTGACGTGAACAGGCATACTTGGTATCCCCTTTAACTAGAGAGAAGATAATTGACTGAAAAACAACGTCTACTCGGCTGGCGGGAATGGGTGCAGCTCCCTGATCTTGGACTGCCCGTGATGAAGGCAAAGGTGGATACCGGCGCCCGCACCTCCTGCCTGCATGCATTTGCCTTGGAGATCTTTAACCGCGATGATGCTGATTGGGTAAGATTTAGTGTCCACCCGATACAGGCGAATATTGACGAAGTGGTCGAATGCGAGGCCCCTATATTCGACCGCAGACCGGTGAGAGACTCAGGCGGTCACACCGAGGAACGCATTGTTATCAAAACCTGTATCTCAATCGGCGACTGGAAGGATGAGATTGAAATGACTCTGACCTCACGGGACGATATGCGCTTCCGAATACTGCTGGGACGCACTGCGATCGTGGCCGGTAACTTTACCATTAATCCTGCCTTGTCCTATGCGCAAGGCGGTCACAACGAACATATTATCGAGACGCACCTATGAAGATAGCCATCCTGTCGCGTAACCCGAAACTCTATTCCACCCGAAGGTTGGTAGAGGCGGCGAAGGCACATGGACATGAATACCGGGTGCTGGATGCTCTACGCTGTTATATGAACATCACATCCCTGCGTCCCTCCATCCATTATAAGGGCGAAGATCTGGTAGGGTTTGATGCCATTATTCCCCGTATCGGCGCCTCGATTACCTTCTATGCCACGGCCGTACTGCGGCAGTTTGAGATGATGGGGGTCTATCCGCTCAATGAGTCGGTTGCCGTCACCCGTTCGCGCGATAAACTAAGATCGTTGCAACTTCTTGCCCGTAAAGGTATAGGACTGCCGGTAACCGGTTTTGCCCATTCACCGGATGATATTCAGGACATGATGCGCATGATGGGAGGCGCCCCTGCAGTAATCAAACTCCTGGAAGGGACCCAGGGCATCGGCGTCGTCCTGGCCGAAACACCCAAAGCGGTAGAGAGTGTGGTTGAGGCATTCATGGGGCTGAAGGCCAATATCCTCATCCAGGAATTCATCAAAGAGGCAGGCGGATCGGATATCCGTTGTTTCGTGATCGGCGGCAAGGTGGTGGCCGCGATGAAACGCCAGGGCAAAGAGGGTGAGTTTCGCTCCAACCTGCACCGGGGAGGTACCGCCACCCTGGTGCGGCTGACGCCGGAGGAGCGCTCCACCGCAGTACGCGCCGCTAAGATCATGGGGCTAAATGTATGTGGTGTGGATATTCTCAGATCAAACCATGGTCCGGTGGTCATGGAGGTAAACTCATCCCCCGGTCTGGAGGGCATTGAGGAGGCGACCGGTAAGGATGTAGCCAGCATGATCATTGATTTTATCGAAAAGAACGCCAAACCCCATAAAACCAGGACCAAGGGCGAGGGATAGTAGAGGTGCGAGCAGATTTCGAAATCGCTGACACCCGGATCAAGGCTGGGAAGCGCGATGTGGTCAATCTGCCCCTGCCCGGCATGTATACCCACACCCCTCTTGCCATGCCGATCCATGTGGTACATGGCAGAAAGGATGGACCTACCCTGTTTATCAGCGCAGCCATCCATGGCGATGAAATCAACGGGGTGGAGATTATTCGCCGAGTCTTATCACTATCGGCACTGAAGCGGCTTAGCGGCACCATCCTAGCGGTTCCGATCGTTAATGTACTGGGGTTTCACAACCACTCCCGCTACCTCCCGGACCGGCGTGATCTGAACCGGAGTTTTCCCGGCCGTGAGATGGGCAGCCTGGCAGCACGCATGGCGAACGTATTCATGTCCCAGGTCGTGCTGCGCTCGGACATCGGTATCGATCTGCATACCGCTGCCATTCATCGCGACAATTTCCCTCAGATTCGCGCCGACCTGAATGATGAGAAGATCGCCCCGCTGGCCAAGGAATTTGGCTCCCCGGTCCTGTTGCATTCAGCGGCACCCGAGGGATCACTGCGCTTTGCCGCGGCGAACGAATCCGTATCGGTCATGGTATATGAGGCAGGAGAAGCCTTGAGATTCGACGAGGTGTCTATCCGGGTCGGTGTCAGGGGTATCATAAACGTACTGCGGCAGCTCGGAATGTTGCCTAGCGCGAAGAGCAAGCCCCCCAGACCTGCCGCCCTGTTGCGCTCCAGCATGTGGGTACGCGCACCTCAGAGCGGCATCCTGCGGGCCCAGGTTAAGCTGGGAAGCATGGTGACCAAGGGCGAACAGCTAGGGATGATTGCCGACCCGCTGGGCCGGATGGAGGAGCCGATCAAGGCCCCATCCAGCGGAATCATAATCGGGCGCACCAATATACCGTTGATCTACGAAGGCGAGGCCATGTTCCACATCGGCCATACCCGTCAGACCTCGCTGCTGGAACAGCACCTGGACAGACTGCACGATGAGCCGTTGCAGGCCCCGCCAGAGCTGGTGGAAGAGCCGGTAATAGTTTAGCTCTCCACTTCTGCCTGTAGCAGGCATTGCCATGTGGGTCACAGTATTATGCAGGAGCGCTTATCGAGGGCAACGCAGGATGCAAGGCCGAGGGTCGGGGTGAGGACGAAACATATGCTTAGCTATTGGTTTCCAGCAATCCCCGGATATCCTCTAACACCGCATCACTCTCCTGCAGTACCTGATTATTCCAATAGCGCACAACCCTATAGCCTCGTGCGGCAAGATAGTTGGTGCGCTGCAGATCATACTCTTTTTGTGAACAGTGCTGTGACCCATCCAGCTCAATTACCAGCCTCGCCTCTTTGCAGATGAAGTCGACGATATAGTTCCCCATGGGTGCCTGACGGCGGAATTTGTAACCATTCATTCTCCGGTTGCGCAACCGTTGCCAGAGCAACAGTTCCGCATCTGTGCCGGTCTTGCGCAATTCGCGCGCATATTTCTGGAGATAAGCTCTTCCTTTGCGCATAACGTTGACGTCCTTGATCTCATAGCTGTCTACCCCCTCATCCCCGGCCCTTCTCCCCCTAAAGGGGGAGAAGGGGGTGAAAAGTATCAGCTCTGCTAAAAATATCAGCTCCTCCACTTGGTAGCCACCTGATGGAGCGAAAGGGAGCATCAGCCCCTCTCCTCATAGGGAGCATCATCTCTTCTCTCCACGAGAACAAAGTGTAAGCCATGCGCCAGGTTTGGCTTGTAAACGACGTTACTATAAGCCCCTCTCCCCATAGGGAGCATCAGCCCCTCTCTCCACGAGAACAAAGTGTAAGCCATGCGCCAGGTTTGGCTTGTAAACGACGTTACTATAAGCCCATCTCCTCATAGGGAGCATCATCCCTTCTCTCCACGAGAACAAAGTGTAAGCCATGCGCCAGGTTTGGCTTGTAAACGACGTTACTATAAGCCCCTCTCCTCATAGGGAGCATCAACCCATCTCCCCATATGGAGCATCAACCCATCTCCCCATATGGAGCATCAACCCATCTCCCCATATGGAGCATCAGCCCCTCTCCCCATATGGAGCATCAGCCCCTCTCCCCTTTTAGGGGAGAGGGGTTGGGGTGAGGGGTAAAAGGGTTAGGGGTTGGGGTTGGGGTGAGGGGTAAAAGAGTGAGGGGTAAAAAGGCTGAGAGGTAAAAGGGTAAGAGCGGATTACTCCAAAGCACCGCCATATTTTCCAGCCTGCCAATAACAAAAAAGCCCCTGACTGCAGGGGCTTGATCGTATTGCGTTACCTTATGGCATCCCTAGAACGGGATATCGTCATCGAATCCTTCATCCTGCATCGGCGGGGGCGATGATGCGGACGGGGCAGACTGTTGCTGCGCCGGACGGCCTTCGAACGCCGCACTGCCACCACCGCGACTGTCCAGCATCTGCATCTGATCGGCTACGATCTCGGTGGTGTAGCGATCCTGTCCGTTGTTGTCCTGCCATTTCCTGGTCTGCAACCGGCCTTCGACATAGACCTTGGAGCCCTTTTTCAGGTATTCACCCACCACCTCAGCCAGCCGCCGGAAAAACACTACACGGTGCCATTCGGTCTTTTCCTGGGTCTCGCCGGTGTTCTTGTCCTTCCAGGACTCACTGGTCGCCAGGGTGATATTCGCCACGGCATTGCCGTTAGGCATATACCGCACCTCCGGATCCTGTCCCAGATTTCCAATCAAAATAACCTTGTTTACGCCTCGTGTGGCCATAATATTTTCTCTCCGCCTGATTATTACCGTTCTATCCCTGAATAGTTTTTTAAACAATCGCCAATATTACCCGGTGCTTTGGCAAAATGCACTGGGAGATCTCAGCTGCTGCGCTTGACCGGGTTCTGCATACCGAAGGCGACTGCCAGCCAGACCAGTGCGGCGATTGCGCCGAACATAAATACCCCGGTTATCCCGAACTGGCCATGTATCCAGCCCCCCGTCACCCCTCCGACAAATGCCCCGGTAAACTGGGATGTTGAGTATACCCCCATGGCCGTCCCCTTGCTGGCGGCCGGGGCCACCTTGGAGATGATGGAGGGGAGCGTCGCCTCCAACAGATTAAATGCGGTAAAAAACAGCAGCAGCGAAATTATTATTCCGCTGAGGGTCTGGTGCCAGAAAAAGAGCCCGGCCTGGGCAATGACCAACGTCAGCACCGCTCCCAGAAATACCTGTTTCATCTTATTGCGCCGTTCCGCCACCACAATGAATGGAACCATAAACATGATCGACAGCAGCAACACCGGCAGATAGACCATCCAGTGGCTGCCGCTCTTTATCCCGATCATATCTCTTAGCACCAGAGGCATGGCCAGAAACATGGAGGTGATGATCAGGTGCAGCACGAATATCCCCAGATCCAGACGCAGCAGATTGAGGTTGGTTAGTACCTGCCCGAACTGGGCCGGAACCGCTTCCGTGTCATCGTGCACCTGGATTGCACCGGGATTTGGCACCAGAAACACCACTATGCCCATACCGCCCAGGGCCAGCAGTGCCGTGAGCCAGAAGATCCCGGGTACGCCAATCAGACCGTTCAGCACCGGACCCAGGACCAACGCCAGTGCGAATGCCGCGCCGATACTCATACCGATGACCGCCATTACCTTGGTGCGATGCTCTTCACGACTGAGATCGGCCGCCAGGGCCATAACCGCTGCCGCTATGGCGCCACTGCCCTGCAGGGCGCGCCCAAAAATGACTCCCCAGATACTAGCTGACGTGGCCGCAACCACACTGCCGATGGCAAACAGCAGCAGACCGCCCAGGATTACCGGTTTTCTGCCGATGCGGTCCGATAGCATGCCAAAGGGGATCTGCAGCAGCGCCTGAGTCAGGCCGTAGGCCCCGATGGCCAACCCCACCAGCGTGGGGGTCACCCCAGCCAGATGCTCTGCGTAGAGGGCGAATACCGGCAGGATCAGAAACAGTCCCAGCATTCGTAGTGAGAAAATACCCGCCAGAGAGAATGCGGTGCGTGACTCCTGGCGGTTCATACCTTGTGGTGTATCTGCCTGCTTTGTCATTAACTGCTACTACCATTGGATTGTTTCCGCCCAGAACGGGGGAATTTAGTGTTGTTCAATACTATCAGGTTTATACAGACAACCGAAATTGCCACATAGTTTCCAGATAGTCAGTGTGGTGTCCGGGATATGCGGTGGATGCACGCCATCGCCAGGCTTCCCTAGGTGTGTCTGAACTGATCTGAGAGCCAGTAAAAATGCAGGGGCGGTATCACCAGTTGGTCCTTGAACAGGGCCGGACTATCCCCCGAATATAGGTCTATGATCTTCCCGTGCTGAGACAGGACCTTGGAGCCCAGTTCATCCAGATTGAGATACTGCGGGGCCGTATCAAAGTTGACTACCACCAGAACGCTGGCCGTATGGTAGTTATAACGCGAATAGACAAACAGATGCGGATTTTCCACATCAATCAGTTCGCGATTGTTAAAGTCGGCAAAGGCGTGAATCTCCTTACGCACCGCTATCATCTTCTTGAGAGAACTGAACAGCCGGAATTCAATGGTATCCTTGCTGTTCCGCAGGGCGGCCCGCTCCCAGTCGATCTTGGGACGATGCGCCCAACGCGAGTCGTTGGCCTTGCTCGCATCCTCCAGATAGGTGGTGTCGTTGATGGTGCCTATCTCATCCCCGTAATAGAGCAGCGGTATTCCACCGAATGAGAGGATAAGGCTATGCAACAACAGGATGCGCTTTATCGCCTGATCGATACCGTCGGTATCGTTGCGTTCCAGGGCACTCTCCAGACCGATGAGTGACGCCAGAGAACCGGATATGCGGGCATCTCCTGTCTTGTTATTGTGCCCGAAGGCCAGCCCGCGCGCGGTTGAATCCTCATAGGATCCGGTATAGTAATCGATCAGAAACTGGCGATGCGCCTTTGGTTCGTAGCCGACTGCCAGCACATCATGATCATCAAAACCCAGCCCGATATCGTCATGGCAGCGGATATAGTTAAGCCAGGTGGCACGATCCAGTTTGTCCGGCAGACTCTTCAGACCCTGTTGCAGCAGCTTGGTGTTCTTGGTTGCAATCGCATCCCAGAGCAGGGCCATAAAGGTGGCGTTATAGGCCACCTCACACTCCTTGGCGATTACCGCATCCTCACCGAAGTATTTGATGATCTCCACCGGTGCGACGATGGCCTCAGCGATGAACAATACCCCTGGGGCCGTCACCTGACAGCAGTCCTTCATCAATTGCAGAATCAGGTGCGCCTCGCGCTCATTCTGGCAGGTGCTGCCCACCTTCTTCCAGAGAAAGGCCACCGCATCCAGGCGCACAATGTCCGCACCCTGATTGGCCCAATACAGGATGATCTCCAGCATCTCAATAAATACCGCGGGATTGCTATAGTTGAGATCCCACTGGAAATTGTTGAATACCGTCATCACCCATTTGCCCATCTCCTCATCCCAGGTGAAGTTCCCGGGAGATGTCTCCGGAAAGATCTCGGGCATGGTCTCTTCGAACATATCCGGGATCTCCCGGTTGGGAAATACATAATAGTAATCCTGGTATTTTTTCTTACCCTTACGCGCCTTCTTCGCCCACTCATGCTCGTTGGACGTATGGTTGACCACCACGTCCAGAACCAGCAGGATCTTGCGCTTCTGCAGCTCCAGGGTCAGGGCGCGCAGGTCCTTCATATTCCCGACCCGCTCATCTATCTCGCGAAAATCACTTACCGCATAACCACCATCATTATTATTTTTGGGGCACTTAAGTATGGGCATAAGATGGATCAGATTTATTCCAAGCTCCTGAAAATAGCTGACCTTGGTTGTAAGATCCTTGAGGTTTTCGGCAAAGCCATCACTGTAAAGCGCCATCCCAACCAATTCCTGACTCAGAAACCAGTTGTGATCCATCTCTCTCTCGATATCCACCCGCTTCAGTCTATGCGGACGATAGATGTATTGACTGGCCATGGCCTCAACCAGACACTGCATCTGTTCCCGGAAATCATCCCGATCACCGTACAGCCGGCAAAACAACGAGTGGATTGAGTAGAAGTTGGCCCCCAATCTGGTATAGAAATGCCGCAGATCCTCTTTTTCCAGATCCGGATTAAGTTCGGTTAAGATGTTGTTTAGCAGTGAGTGTGATACTTGTTCATACATAACATGTGTTTTCGGTAACTTGTCACTTCTTATTGTAGAACGCCAGGACGATTGTTGCGTTTAACCGATTATTTATGGGGAGAATTCACCCGGCCGGCCCAAGGGTGGCGCCGCCTCCGGTATGCGCTGCACCAAATTGTTCTGAGAAAATACTCCATCTTTCTAAAAATTGCGCGTAAAAACCTGGATCCTTGATGGTAGCGCCACGCACCCCTACGATTGCGCTTGCGAAGCTCTGCGCCCGTTCCAGAGTTAAATCAATATCCCACTGCTTGGCCTGCCCCAACAACAAGATCGCACTGAACGCATCACCCGCACCCACGGCGTCAACAAATTTTCTGGCCGGTTCCGGTGCGGCTTCATAGCTGGATCCATCAGCCGAGTAGACAATAGCTCCCTGCTCGCCTCGGGTTACTATAACCGACTCAGCCGACATGCTGGTTAACAGACGCACGGCCTTAGCCGCAACACTTGTTCCCGAGGTAATTATCTGACTTAACTCGTTCTGGTTGAGTTTAATACAATCCGCCCCTTCAAGTATTTCCCATAACAGCTCCTCGGTCCACCATGGGGCACGCAGATTTACATCAACGAAGGTGAATCCTTCACTATGTAGTCTCAGCTCCCTCAATGTCTCCCTTGAGTTCGAATTGCGTACAGCCAGACTGCCGTGGTACAGGGTGTTGTTTGTGCAGATAGGCGGCAGGGCAAAGCGATCGATATAGTCGAATGCCCGATCAGGCACTATATCAAAGATCGGCTCGCCATCGGTAAAGGTCACATCAACCGTACCGGTTTGATGCGCAGAATCCATCTGCAGACCGGAGCGATCCATACCCCACTCAATCATAGCGCTACTGATCTGTCTGCCCAGGGCATCCGCCCCTATCCTGGATACCAGCAGGGGAGACATCCCAAACGCCTGCAGGTGCCAGGCGACGTTAAACGGTGCGCCGCCCAAAACCACACTCCCGTCAGGGAAGCGGTCGAACAAGACCTCGCCAAACATGATCGGTCGTTGTCCTTGTCTCCTATCCATCTTTATCTCCTCAATAGCGCATCAGCCTGTGGCAGATAGTGCATAACGCCCTCCAGGATGCCAGCACTGTAGTTTCCATTCATGCCATAAAAATAACCATGTGCCAGATAGAGTGCGTCTTCCTGCCCCATGGCCTGAGCATCCTCCAGCGCCATCCGGCGTACCTGATCGGTGGCATTGGCCACCAATACCGATTTTATCGGACTGGACAGAACCGCCAGGTCATTCCCGCTATCACCGGCGAATATTGTGTTATCCAAATCAAATCCCAGCGTCTGCATCAAAAACTCTATGGCGTGTTGCTTGGTTGCCGTTGTCGGCAGCACATCCAGCAGTCCGGTGGAGGTCGTTTCATCCACACTCCACACCAGGCTCGCCTGAATTTTGGCCTGAGCAAGCCGGGAGTACATCTCCTGTTCCAACTCCTTAATATCATCCTCTACAGAGAGGTAGTAACTCAGCTTGTATCTGCCCTGTTTCTCCTTCTCCTGGAGCCGCAATACCTCAAAACCACTTAACAGGGCCTGGATCTCGCTGCGGGTATCAGGCCCCCAACTCATTCCCAGCTCTTGCTCCCAACGCGCCCACCCCTTCCAGTCACCCGCCGTAATTTCATAGATGGTAGAGCCTACGTCCGCTATCACATAGTCAGGCTGTGGCAGCTGGTAGCTGTCTATCGCCTCCTCCACCAGTTCACGATGTCTGCCGGTTACGAAGACCAGGGTGACATCAGGCTGACGCACCAGCCGGTGAAACAGCTCCCTGGCTCCGGGGGACTCAGGCTGCTCCCCATTGGGGATCAGGGTACGATCCATGTCAGTGCAAAGCAGCAGCCTGGTATCGGTCACGCCTTGACCCCGCAGGCATCAAGAAAATCGTAGTGTTCAATCGCCTCAATAATCCCTGCAGCATAGGGTCGCTCAGAAAAATAGATTTTTTCTATGTCTGCAAGTTCCGACAGCTCCTCTTCGTGCCGGTTTGCCACCACTACGGCCTGGGTATTGCCGCGCATCATATCCTCATCGGAACCGGATCCACCCGCCGCAAGGATGTTTTCCAGTGGTATATCCCACTGTTCGGCAACCCAACGCAGCGCCAGCCCCTTCGATGCCCTGATCGGGGTGACATCCAGGTATTGCCCGAAGGAAAAAACCACATTTGCCGTCTGTTCATGCTGATGCAGCAGTCGCGTTATATCATCCCGTCCTGGCGCAATATTCGGGTCAATGTAGTAGCTGAGTTTAAATCTGCCTTGCTCAACCTTTGGCTGTGGCCGCAATCCTGGCAGCTCACTTAAAAGATACCTGATGATTTTAGGGTTCCACAGATAGTCTATGTGTCGGTTCCAGGCTGCATCTCCTATCAGATTTGGTGCGTAGTAGATCTCTGTCCCCATACTGGTTATCAGGACATCCGGTTGTTGCATCCGATTGCGTCTGATCAGAAGGAGTGCGGATCCCAGATTCCTGCCAGTAGCGATACCGAAGGAGACGCATTTTCTGTTCTGCCGGATTAGGCCCATGAACTGTTCCAGCGCTGCAAGGTCTCCCAGCAGGTTTTGGTCCAGATCACTAAAGATAGCCCGATCGTGATAGAGCATGGGACGTCTGGTCAGCTGAATCTTTGGCGGCCGTTCGGTCCGCTCGGTTATCGGTCTTATCAGCTCAATATATCTATCCACATGCGCCTTCCAGGAGTAGTGTTTCCGTACCCCGTTGATTCCGTTCTGCGACAGTCTGTCCCACTTTTTATGCTCGGACAGAACATGCATAAGAACCTGGGCAATGTCGGATTTGTCCAGCGGATCTATTAGATAGCCATTATGGCAATTTTTGATAATGTCCCGCGGCCCACCGTCCTCGGTTGCCACAATGGGCAGACCACAGGCGGACGCCTCTATCAGGGTAAGACCAAAGGGCTCAGTCAGGGCCGGGTTGATAAACACACCCTGGCTTTGTGCCGCCAGGCAGTATAGGTCAGGCACCTCGTCCGCCTTGTGATGCTTGGGATAGGCCACATGTCCATACAGGTCATAGCGATCAACCGCCAACAGGATATCGTTCAACACCTCTCTGGCACCGGTATCCATCTCGCTGATATCGTCGCGGTTCCCTGCAATTATTACCAGATTTGCCACCTGCCGCAGCTTGCTCACCTCACCAAACACCTCAACCAGGGTGATTATGTTTTTGCGCTGATCGGGACGTGACAAGGCCAGGATAATGGGTTTGTCCGGATCCTTCAGAAACCTCCCCAACTGTTTGGCTATGGAACTATGCCGCAGATCTTCCTTGGCCGGCGCAAACCTCTCGAGATTGGTGCCAGGAGGCAGAACCCGCATCTGCTCCGGCTGATAATAATCATACAGACCGTACTGATCCTCCACCTCCTGATGGGTGCTGGTTATTACGTAGTCCGCCACCCCGAGGGTAGACTCCTCAGCATCGATACGCCGCTTCATATTGTAGCGCCGCTCAATCTCCGAGCCTTTCATTCCCCCGGCCAAAAGCCGTCTGCGCTTACTTCTGCCCAGGGAGTGCCCGGTATGAACCAATGGTATCCCAAGCTGATTTACCAAAGAGACGCCTACGTAGCCGGCATCGGCGTAGTGGCTATGGATGATATCCGGCTTCCGTTCCTGCTCATTCAGAAAGGCGAGTAGATTGTCGGAAAAGCTATCCAGATTATCCCAAAGCTCCTCCTTGGGCAGATAACCGTCTTCGCCACAGCGGATGCGGATGATTTGTGCCTTCTCAGAAAGCGCCTCCCACGGCTCAGCATACTGCGGATCGACGTTGGCATCTTCGACCAGCCTGGTTACCAGGTCGACCCTGGCCACGTCCGGATGCTGGCCCAGGGCGCGCGCCAACTCCACTACATATATTGTCTGACCTCCGGTATCTGCATCCCTGCCCAGCTCCAGATTATCGCCTCGGATCAGACCATGGATACTCAGGAGTACGATATAGATACCCTGTTTCGACTGTTCTGTGTCACTTTCCTGCTTCATGCTTACCCCATGCACAACATCTTATCTACATACTGCCCCTAGACGCCCACCCCAATAACCAAAGGGGATCTCGAGAATCCCCCATGAACTCCCAACGGACTAGACAGTTATTATTGTTATCCACCCGAATAGATGCTTTCAGCGCGTACTAAGCCGCTACAGCCTGGCGTATCTTGATCAGATTGATCCCCGCATCCCAATCATTGTAAGTGTAGGCAGCAACAGGCAAATTGCCTACATAGATTAGTGCTTTATATCAATTATTTTAACAGACAGATCTATTACTTGAGGTTTGCCACTTCGATAAGGTTATTGTCCGGATCACGAAAATAGAATGATAGAATCGCCCCGGTAGCGCCGGTTCTGACGACCGGGCCTTCGATTATCTCAACCCCGCATGCCGTCACATGTCTCATTGCCTCCTCCAGGCCGGTATCGGCGAGAAAGCAGAGGTCTTGTGATCCGGGCAATGGGCATCCAGCCTTAGGCTCAAACTCATTCCCATACTGGTGCAGGTTGATTTTCTGGCTGCCAAACTTCAGGGCAGTCCTGCCTGCACCGAATCGCTCCACAGCCATACCCAGAACCGTCTGATAAAACTCAACCGTCCTATCTATGTCGGCAACCGTTAATACAATATGATCAATGTGGGTTATCTTCATTGGAAAGGTCTCGGCCATCGGCTCATTTGCACACAAACAGATCTATTCTAGCCACTCGACGCTCCAAGAGTAAATCCGCCGGGGCTTGATCACACATCATCAGCGATGCATTATTCCCTGTATAGCTTGAACACTTGAGGGCTGAATATGCTAGCTACTATGTTTGGAATGGGGGCGGGTTTCATGATGCTGTTTTTGCTCATCTGGCTGTTCCCCATAATCCTCATACTGCAATCAGACAAGACCTCCGGGGCTGAAAAGCTGTTCTGGCTGCTGGCGGTACTGTTTGTTTCCTGGTTTGCCTGGATCTTCTATCTGCTACTGGCACCGGTCGGTATCAATAGGGATAACCAGCCCTAACTTCCCTGCTCCGGCTATATCGGCCGTTTTCCAGACCATCTTACCTTTGGCCGGATAATGAATAAGGCGTATAGTGATGGGTTTGGCCAATGAGCATTAAACCAGATGGATACTATCCATATACGCGGCGCCCGCACCCACAACCTGAAGAATATAGATCTAGAGCTTCCCCGGGATAAGCTTATTGTAATCACCGGGTTATCCGGCTCCGGCAAGTCCTCCCTCGCCTTCGACACAATCTATGCCGAGGGTCAGCGCCGCTATGTGGAATCCCTCTCCGCCTACGCCCGCCAGTTCCTCTCCATGATGGAGAAACCGGATGTAGACCATATCGAAGGGCTCTCACCGGCAATCTCCATTGAGCAAAAGACCACCTCCCACAACCCCCGCTCCACTGTTGGCACCATAACTGAGATCTACGACTATCTGCGTCTGCTGTTTGCCCGCGCCGGCGAACCACGCTGCCCTCTGCATAACAGACCGCTGCAGGCACAAACCATAAGCCAGATGGTGGACCAAGTGCTTGCCCTGCCCGAGGGAAGCAGGCTGATGCTGCTGGCCCCAGTGGTATCCGAGCGCAAGGGTGAGCATCAAAAGTTGCTGATGGACCTGCTATCCCAGGGCTTCATCCGCGCCCGCATCGATGGAGAGATCTTCGAGCTGGACGATGCCCCTGATCTGGAGCTACATAAAAAGCACACTATCGAAGCCGTAGTTGACCGCTTCAAGGTCCGGCCTGACCTGGAACTACGCCTGGCTGAATCCTTTGAGACCGCACTGCGCCTGTCTGACGGAATAGCGCGTATCAGCTGGATGGAGCCAGCGGATGATGAGGATAGAGAGAGACGGGAGGAGTTCACCTTTTCGGCCAACTTCGCCTGTCCCGAGTGCGGCCACAGCATTCAGGAACTGGAACCCAGACTGTTCTCCTTCAACAATCCGGTCGGGGCCTGCCCCACCTGTGATGGCCTGGGCATAGAGCAGTTCTTTGATCCGGAACGTGTCGTGGCCCATCCGGAACTCAGCCTGACCGCCGGGGCAGTACGAGGCTGGGATCGACGCAACTCCTACTATTTCCAACTTATCGGCTCACTGGGAAAACATTATGGCTTCGATGTGGAGACACCCTGGCATGAGCTGGCCAAGGAGCATCAGCAGGCCATCCTATATGGAAGCGGCAAGGAGAATATCGAGTTCAGCTATTTCAACGAGCGTGGCAGAAGCCTGAAGAAGACCCATCCGTTCGAGGGCATCATCAACAACATGCAACGGCGCTACCTGGAGACGGAGTCCAAGGCGGTGCGCGACGAGCTGGCACGCTATATCGCACATCAACCCTGCCCGACCTGCCAAGGCACGCGCCTGAATGAGGCTGCCCGCCATGTATTTGTAGCTGAACATAACCTACCGGCCATCACCGCCATGCCGGTAGGCCGCGCCCTGGAGTTTTTCCAGACGCTGGACCTTCCCGGATCCCGAGGCAAGATCGCGGCCAAGATCAACCGTGAGATCACCCAGCGCCTAAGCTTCCTGGTAAATGTCGGTCTCGATTACCTCTCTCTGGACCGTAGTGCCGAGACCCTGTCCGGCGGTGAGGCCCAGCGCATACGGCTGGCCAGCCAGATAGGCGCCGGTCTGGTGGGGGTTATGTATGTACTGGATGAACCATCCATTGGGCTCCATCAGCGTGACAATTCACGCCTGCTGACCACGCTCACCTATCTGCGAGACCTGGGGAATACCGTGATTGTAGTGGAGCATGATGAAGAGGCGATCCGGCATGCCGACCATGTTGTGGATATCGGACCGGGGGCGGGGGTGCACGGCGGCAGGATCATAGCTACAGGCACCGCCCAGCAGATTGCCGCTTCCGCAGAGTCACTGACCGGACAGTACCTTTCCGGCAAACGCTCTATCCGGGTACCTGAGGCCCGTACCCCAAGAGACCAGAAACGCAGCCTATCTCTCCTGGGTGCAAGCGGTAATAACCTGAAACAGGTGGACCTGCATATCCCGGTAGGATTATTCACCTGCATTACCGGTGTCTCCGGCTCCGGCAAATCCACCCTGATCAACGACACCCTCTACCCTGTAGCCGCCAACATCCTGAACAAGGCCAACCGTGACATAAAGGAGTACCGGCAGATCACCGGACTGGAGCTATTCGACAAGGTGGTGGATATAGATCAGAGCCCGATAGGCCGTACTCCTCGCTCCAATCCAGCCACCTACACCGGACTGTTTACCCCCATCCGTGAACTGTTTGCCGGTACCCAGGAGGCCCGTTCCCGCGGTTACACCCCGGGACGCTTCAGCTTCAACGTCAAAGGCGGACGCTGTGAGGCCTGCCGCGGCGACGGTGTAATCAAGGTAGAGATGCACTTCCTGCCTGACATCTATGTGCAATGTGATCTGTGTAAAGGCAAACGCTATAACCGCGAGACCCTGGATATAAAATACAAGGGCAAGAGGATAGACGAGGTCCTGGCGATGACAGTGGAGGATGCCATGGCATTCTTCGACGCCATCCCTCCGATCAAGCGCAAACTTCAGACCCTGATGGATGTCGGCCTCGCATATATCACCCTGGGGCAGAACGCCACCACCCTATCCGGAGGAGAGGCACAACGGGTAAAACTATCGCGGGAACTCTCCAAACGCGATACCGGCAATACCCTTTACATCCTGGATGAACCAACCACCGGTCTGCATTTTTATGACATAGAAAACCTGCTTAAGGTGTTGCATCACCTGCGTGATCACGGCAACACAGTAGTGGTGATCGAACATAACCTGGATGTGATTAAGACCGCCGACTGGATAGTTGATCTGGGACCGGAGGGTGGCGACCAGGGCGGCAGGATCATCGCCCAGGGCACCCCTGAACAGGTGGCAGAGACTGCAGGATCATTTACCGGAGAGTACCTTCGGGGTTATCTGACCATATAGCTGCGTAGGCAGGCACACTCTATATACGACATTTTGTTATTTGATATGCCGAGTGATGATCATCAATGATTACTGTGCGGCATATAAATACTATATCTTTTCTAATGTATAACATATGAAGGGGTATATCACATGATGGAAGGTAAATATGCACTTATCATCGGCGCATTGGGTTTTGTCGTAAGCATAGTAGTCTCTGTCTTAATCGGTTAAATGTGCAGACCAATAAAAAGACCCGGCCGCATGCCGCCGGGTCTTTTTTGCAACAAATACTGCAAACACTAATGGCGGATGCAGCAGCGAAACTGCTTATAAACCAATAGTGGTGACCATCACTCTCCCAACCCAATCGGAGTTCCGATACCCAGTCCAAGCATCTGTGCCGCACTTCCCTGATTGACAGCTATCTCAATCAGCCCCATTGAGTTCTCATACCAGAAAATCTCTCCCCTTGGCACATCACTAAATGTCCTGGCATGCCTTACCAGGGTTCCATCAAGTTCCAGTGCATGATCACTGGCTATAGACGCGGCCCTGATACCGGTGATCACATTCCCAAAATCATCTATATAGATAATCTCATGCAGAGCAACCGGCCAATCCGCCCCCACCAGTGATTCAATCGGGATAGGCGGTCCTGGAATATACTCCTGCCTGCAGATAGCGGCGGCGACCGGCGCAAACAGATCGCGTCCATGAAAGCTATTGCTCAATCGTGGCGGCCGCCAGACTATCTCCTCTATCTCCGCATCACCGCTCCTCCTGGCTACCTGGGAGAGCAGGCCGTTATCCGGCCCCAGAAACCATTGGCCAGAATCCTTCACCATTATCGGACGCCGATCACCGCCAACACCTGGATCCACAACAGCTACAATCAGTGAACCGGGCGCCAGGTCATTCGCAATTGCGGCAAGCAGATAGGCAGCGGAACGCGGGGCAAAACGTGGGGCATCGGCCATAAGCTGAATAACCGGCTGCTCTATGCCAGCTGCAGCAAGCACCGCCTGCATCTGGCCATTATATGGCCCGGTCACACCGAAATCGGTGAACAGCGCAATCAGTTTGGGTTGTTGGAATCCGCTAATCATATCTCTGGATTAAAGCATAGCCGAACCTACAGACAAATAGGGCGATTCGTCACCTAACCAGATACCACCACCCTTCGCCCAGACAACAAAAAACCGGGCTAAAAAGCCCGGTTTCATATAACCACAAACGGCATATTGCTCTATTCGACCTCGACCGCCTCTGTCTGCTCGGGGCGATCCACCAGCTCAACATAGGCCATAGGAGCCTTATCGCCATGACGGTATCCGCACTTCAGGATACGCAGGTAGCCACCCGGACGCTCTTTATAGCGTGGACCGATCTCGGTAAACAGCTTTCCAACCACCTCTTTATCGCGCAGCCGGTCAAATGCCAGACGGCGTTTGGCAACACTGTCGCTCTTACCGATAGTAATAATAGGCTCAGCTACCATACGCAGCTCTTTCGCCTTAGGCAGAGTGGTTTTTATCA
>JBNKDM010000030.1:0-22098 GCA_050288245.1 Sedimenticolaceae bacterium | reverse complement strand
GTGTCCACTGCCTTGAGAATAGCATCCAGCGCCTCGCCGGCCAGTCCCGCCTGTTCCACCGACACAACGGTACTCTGTTTGCCCTTCTCAATCACACCAACTGCCTGCTTGGTACCACTTTGCAGGCCTTCGATCATACCCCTGATCTCCTCGGTTGAGCTCTGGGTACGCTGTGCCAGAGAGCGCACCTCGTCAGCCACCACGGCGAAACCACGCCCCTGTTCCCCGGCACGCGCAGCTTCAATCGCGGCATTGAGTGCAAGTAGGTTGGTCTGTTCCGCAATGCCGACGATGACATCAAGCACACCACCTATACGGAGACTGTCATCGTTGACCCTGGCGATTACCTCGGTGATATGTTCCATCTCAGCTGCAACATCGTTGATGGCCTTGATCGCACTCGTAACCACCTGTTTACCTCTTACGGTATCCTCATCCGCCTGTCTGGTTGCATCAGCCGCCAATGAGGTATTGCTCGCCACCTCATGCACAGTGGCCGACATCTCATTTACTGCGGTGGCGATCTGTTCAATATCACGCTGCTGTTGCTGCATACCATGATTGGTTTTCTCGGCACCTGCAGAAAAATGCTCCACCGCAGGCGCCAAATGGACTGCAGCCTCGGCAGTCTGCTCCACTGTGTCACGTATGCGGGTGACAAAGCGGTTGAAGGCACGGCCGAGTCTGGCAGTCTCATCCACACCATCTTCCGGCAGGCGGACATCCAGATTGCCATCACCATCAGCTATCTCTTCGATGGAGACTGCCACTCGCTTAAGCGGTGCGGCGATACCGCGGGAGATAACTGCACTGCTGATAATACCTATAAAGATACCCAATAGTCCCAGTCCCAACATGATTCCCTGCATGGAAGTAAGTGCACTGCTAAAATAGCTGCGGTCGACCACAATCTCCACCACACCTATGGGATTACCGGAGTAGTCATCGACGGCTTCTGCCAGAATAGCTACCGGCTTACCACCAGTTTCATCCTGGAGGTACTCCACCTCACCTCTCATAACGTTTTGCATCTGTTTTGTGTTCAACAGTGTCTTGCTTTTAATGGTGGAACCAAAGGTTTCGAATCTCTTGTCGCGCTGTAGATGCAGCGCCACATCAACACCGTACTGCTTCTTAAACTCATCAAAGAAGGCCTGACCGAATGACATACCAAACTCCACCGAACCGATATGCTTTCCTTCGCTGAAAACCGGAACAATGCCACGAATCCCCAGTCCTGCCACTCCAACCTCCAAACCACTGACCGGGGCCTTGCTGCTATTGGTGGCCACTACGGTCTTGCGGAAAGAGGATAGATCGTCACCGAATTTTTCCAGTTTATGCACCCGCAGGAAGGAGGTTGCTGGAGGGGTGTGAAACTGAAACTGGCGCACTGCCAGCTCTTCCTTTAGCTGCTTAAACCCTGGACCAAACATCTGTTTCAGTGCTTCACGGTCTCCCGCAGCAAAGGCCTGCTGCACCCCGGGGATGGAGGCAACCAGCAGTGCCATGGAGTGCGCCCGCTGTTTTTCTGCGCTCAACCGCCCCATAAGCATGTCATGAAAGTTATCGAGTTGATGACGCTCGGCCTCACGCAGGGTATCCGCCATACGCATATTGGCCGTCAGCACAATCAATATGACGATAACAGTCAACAGAGACACGGTGGCAATTGCAAAACGCCAGAATATAGACAGTTTATTCATGAAGCCCTCCCAGATATTCCTTTAAAGTAGTGCACATATCTATATCGCCATACAGGATCATTCCTTTAGATATATCTGCCGACAGGGACAGAACACTTCCATAGTAGTAGAGGATTGCAGGGGATGCTTAAGATTATATGACCCTGTCTCAGAGGAATTTAACCAAACTACCGGGCAATTAACGCACACAGCGTACATAGTTGCGCACACGGATCTCATCCTCCTGTCCACCCTGAAAACCGTACTGTCCGGGATCTCCACTCTTCGGATCACTGCGCTGAGCGCCTGCACCATGTACATCTACGCCATGCACTGAGGTACATTTACCGAAGCAGACGTAGGCAGCCTGGCGTACATTGTCGCCATGAGTGGTTGCAGACCAGAACCAACCTTTGACATCGCGTTGGCGAAAGAACGCTTCGTCACTAGCCGGATCATTGCGCCGGTAATCGACAATACTTTGCAACTCTTTGACATTGGGCAGACGCCAGTCATCCTGTCCGGCTAAAATCAGTCCCTCGCAATAGGCAAGGGCACCCTGCCAATCGCGGGTGATGCCATCATCACTCTGTTGCCAGATCAGATTGGAGGCACGATCGCTCACTGTGCCATTATGGTTGTCCACGAAATCATTGATGCCCCACTCATCACCGCGCACACAACGGTAGAAAAGGCCCTGTTTTCCGGAGAGCGGCGCCTGTTTAATGCGTCCATCGAGAAAATTAACAAAGAAGGCTCCCTTTACACCTGGTCTCCCCCAGTGATCCCCGCTATAGATGGTAGCCGACCATGTCTGTCCCATCATGTCGGTACTATGGGTAGAACGAAAACGGTCATTCTGCAATATGCCGGCATCCGGTTCGTGAATCTCAAACGCATCGTCCAGATAAGGGCGGCGACCGGCGGCACCACGAAAGTCAATGAGAGAAAAAAGCTCCTTGATGGCAGGCAGACGCCAATCACTGTGACCACCAAGCTTCAGAGCGCTGCAAGCAGTACTGGCGTCATACCAACCAAGACGTTTTGCGTTATGTCCCTGCTGCCACATCAGGCCGGTAACCAAATCCGTTACCGTCCCATCACCGTTGTTGCGGTAGTCTGGGATTGCACCTTCATACTGGGCATCCTGGCCATACCATGGTTGCCAGGGCTTGGGACAGGAGATAATGTTGTGATCGTCGAAGCAACTCCCTTGATGGGTGTCGGGAATACGGCCGGATACCGGTTTGGCCGAAGGATCGTGGGCGGCGATATCCACGCGCTGCGCACGTCCTGATGTCAACATGCCTTGCTGTCGTGAATTGCTTTTTCCCATCGGCGGCTGCATATCTCTTACACTACCGGGCACACAGGTCATTCCGTGCGGGGTATTACGGCAACCCCCCTCGACCTTGCCGTGTGGAGCTCTGAAGGAACAGGCTATGCCTTCACCCTTTCCCCTACAGGCGTTCTGCGCCTCAGGAGGAGGAGCGGGCATATTGGGTTGAGCTGCGGCCAGAGACGACAATAGCAGTATACCGATGACGGTCTCACTAAGCCTCATTCACTCTCCCCATATCTTCCAGATCGGCACTTACTACACGATTGCGCCCATCGCGTTTTGCTTCGTACAGCAGCAGATCAGCATCGTGCAATAACGCCTCAACGCTGTCCGCATCCAAGTCACCGCTGACACCCATGCTCATGGTTACACGCAATCCTTGCCTGATCTTGCCCCATGGCTCCGACTCAATCAGTAGTCGCAGCTCCTCACAACGGATTACAGCTTGTTCCAATGGCGTTTCGGTAAAGGCGATAACAAACTCCTCACCTCCATGACGCGCTACGATGTCGCTCGTACGGGTATTCTGGCGCAGTATCTCCCCGATGCGGCATAACACATCATCGCCAACGGCATGGGAAAAATTGTCGTTGATCTGCTTGAAGTGATCCAGATCACCAACCATTATGCTCAGCGGATGCTGGTAGCGTTGCGCCTGCTCAAACAACTTTGCCACCTGTTCCGCGAAGTGGCGGCGGTTGTACAGATGGGTCAAAGGATCACGGATACTCAGCTCCTTCATCTCAGCGTGCGCCTCTGCCAGCTCCATGCTCATGGCATTAAATGCGGAAGCCAGCATGCCGATCTCATCTCGCGTACGCACCGGCACCTGTTGTGATGTCGCCCCCTTGGACTGCATGGCACGGATGGCGTCCGTCAGCTCGTCCAGGGTTGCACTCATGCGCCGTCCGAACAGCAGGCCGAGCAATACCGCCAGTGAACCGGTGACGGTAAAACCAGCAAACAGGGCCCGGCGCATAGCAGCCAGGTATGCCAGATCCTGCTCTGAAAGATTGGGATTGCCAAGTGGCACAGCCAGGACAGAGATCTTACCGTGGACCGCAATCGGTGACGCATGCTCCATGAGAGTTTTCGGCACCGCATGACCTAGCTCATACCCTCCTCCCTCCTTGATCACTCTTCCATCCGGATTGAGCAGCAGGAAGCGAAAGGGCGGTTTCCCGGCATGCCCTATGTCCGTACCACCTGTTAGTAGGGGTCTATCCATAGCGTGAGGGCTTCGCATCCTCCGCACAAACAGCGGAAACGGCTCACTCCTCTCTCCTTGCGTCCAGGTTCCGTAGACTTCCAGATAAGATCTGACATCCGTCTGAAAATTTTCGAATGCCTGCTCCATTACCGACTGACGAAAGTCACGCAGCAACAACCAATAAGCTATGCCGCCAACGATGGCGGCACTGAGCAGGCTGGTCAACAACAGCGTCAAGGTAAATTTGCTGCGCAGCTTCACGGCACTTCCCCAACTCTCTCCCTACACATTGCAACCTGTATAGGTTTGGTGACATTAAAGAGACTATAGATGAAAATAGAGTATTTACTTAAAGCGTAACCGCGAGCGACTCAGTCACCGAAACAGCAAAAGAGATCAGCCTCTGCGCCAGCTCGTCCCCTCTGTTCCATCTTCCAGCAGGATATTTGCCGCTTGCAACTGATCCCTGATGCGGTCGGCCTCAGCCCAGTTTTTCTGTTTGCGCGCATCCAGGCGCTGCTGAATGAGGCTATCGATATCTGCATCGCTTAAGGCATCATCTGCGGATGCTTCACCACGCAGGTAGGTCTCCACATCATCTTGCAGGATACCCAGCACCGATCCCATAGATTTCAGTTCAGCGGCCAGCGCCGCGGCTGCAACTTCGTCCTGGTTGCGGGTGCGGTTTATCTCGCGCGTCAGATCAAACATGGCCGCCAGTGCCTCCGGGGTATTGAAGTCATCATCCATCGCCGCATTGAAACGCTCCCGATACCGCTCTGCCCCGGCCGGCTCTACCTCAGGGAGGCCACGCAAGGCAGTATAGAACCTGGTTAGCGCGCTCCTGGCATTATCCAGATGCTCATCATCATAGTTCAGCGGGCTGCGGTATTGACTGGTAAGGATAAAATAACGCACCTCTTCCGCACGGTAGAGTTTCAGGATATCGCGCACAGTGAAGAAGTTGCCCAGCGATTTGGACATCTTCTCCTCGTTGATGCGCACAAAGCCGTTATGCAGCCAGTAGTTGACAAATTTTTTGCCGGTAGCCCCTTCGGACTGGGCGATCTCGTTCTCATGATGGGGAAAGGTGAGATCGGCACCACCGCCATGGATATCGAAGGTATCCCCCAGGCAGCAGGTGGACATGGCAGAGCACTCTATATGCCAGCCGGGACGACCATCTCCCCAGGGTGACTCCCAGGCCGGTTCTCCCGGTTTGGCCGCCTTCCATAGGACAAAGTCCAGGGGATCACTCTTCTCATGCTGGATCTCCACCCGCTCACCGGCCCGCAGATCTTCGATGGTTTTACCAGAAAGTTTGCCATAGCCGTCAAAGCTGCTCACCGAATAATAGACATCACCATTGCTGCCCACATAGGCATGGCCCTGATCTATCAGCCTTTCCACCATGGAGATGATCTCGGATATATGGGCGGTAGCCCTGGGCTCAAGCGTAGGCCGCAGCACTCCCAGGGCGGCCTCATCCTCATGCATCGCGTCAATAAAGCGTTCGGTCAGACTCGCAAAGTCTTCACTGTTCTCATTGGCGCGCTTGATAATCTTGTCGTCAATATCCGTGATATTACGCACATAGGTGACCCTGTACCCAGCTGCCTGCAGATAACGATAGATGACATCAAATACCACCATTACACGGGCATGGCCCAAATGACATAGATCATAGACGGTCATGCCGCAGACATACATACTGGCCTTGCCTGGCTCTAGCGGGACAAATTCTTCCTTACTTTTTGTGAGGTCGTTGTAAACCTTGAGCATTATTGGCACCAGATATATTGAGTATAACCGGGATAAATTATTGGCATCTATCCGGAAACATTGGGGTCAGATATAGACATAAACCGCCCATGCGCATAGTAAACGAAACTACTGTCACAACAAAGCCGAACCCGGGGTTTCTCAAAAAGTCCGGGTGCTTTATCATATGCAGTTCATATTATCCGAAGGGTGTTGCCGTTATCTGGCCCCGCCTCCATAAGTAATGAAGGAACCATCAGCGATGAACAAACTGTTTTCCGGGCTGTTTCTGGCAATCATGATCAACCTTGGGGTTATGTCTGTCGCCGCCGCTGAGAACACTAAAGTACTGATGAAGACCAATATAGGTGACATCGAGCTTGAGTTATATGCCGACAGTGCCCCTCTGACTGTACAGAATTTCCTGCGCTATGTTGATGAAGGTTTCTATAACGGCACCATTTTCCACCGGGTGATAAACAGCTTTATGATCCAGGGCGGCGGATTCACCCGTGATTTACTGCAGAAGAACACCCATCCCCCGATAAGAAATGAGGCCAAGAATGGCCTGAAGAACCTGCGCGGAACCATTGCCATGGCGCGCACCCAGGCGCCCCACTCTGCCACCTCCCAGTTTTTTATCAATCATGTCGACAATACCAAACTTGACTATCCCAGCTTTGACGGTTGGGGCTATACGGTATTTGGCAAGGTAACCAAAGGTATGAAAACGGTGGACAAGATCGCAGATGTATATACGATTATCCGGATGGGTATGCAAAATGTACCGGAAAAGCCTGTTGTAATAGAGAGCATTACCCGCATAGCTGCGGATAAATAACCGGCTATACCAAAACGATCTACTGAATCAAATTATTATTACTTGAATTTAAAGAGAGCTATTCCATGATTACACTTAAGACCAACCTAGGCGACATAACCATTGAACTTGATTCAGAGAATGCGCCAATAACCTGTGAGAACTTTGCACAGTATGTAAAGGATGGGCACTACGACGGCACTATCTTTCATCGCGTAATCAAAAACTTCATGATCCAGGGTGGCGGCTTTGAACCGGGCATGAAAGAGAAACAGACCCGCGCCCCGATCAAAAATGAGGCCAACAACGGTCTCAGCAACACCACTGGCAGCATAGCCATGGCCCGCACCATGGAGCCACACTCCGCCTCGGCCCAATTCTTTATCAATGTAACTGACAACAAATTCCTGGACTTTCCCGGTCAGGATGGCTGGGGCTACTGCGTGTTTGGTAAGGTGGTTGAAGGTATGGAAGTAGTCAACAGGATCAAGACCGTGGAGACCGGTTTTAATGCCGGCCACCAGGATGTTCCGGTCGAAGACGTGGTCATAATCAAGGCCGAGGTATCTGAAGAATAACATCTATGGTCAAATCCATGCTCATCGCGGACCTGCACCTGTCCGGGGAAAGGTCCGCCACTGTTGAGCTGTTTTTGAGATTCCTCAGGGATGTGGCATCCAACAGCCAACGCCTATACATCCTGGGTGATCTGTTCGACGTCTGGATTGGAGATGACGACTGGAGCGAACCCATTCCTCAGATCCTGACGGCCCTATCCAACTACGCCGCCAGAGGCAAAGAGTTGTTTCTGATCAGGGGCAACCGCGACTTCCTCATAGGTGAGGGCTTTTGCCGGGAAACCGGCTGTGCCCTGCTTCAGGACTGCGCCGTGGTAAACCTATCTGGACAGGCAACCCTGTTGATGCACGGCGACCTGCTGGTAACAGATGACCATGAGTATCAGAAAGAGAGGATACGGCTTCGTAGTGCCAGCTTCAAACAGGAGTTCCTGAACAAACCTCTGTCCGAACGCCGCATGCTTGCGGACGAGATGAGAGAACAGAGCCGGAGGGCAAAAGAAAACCTTCCTGACAATATCATGGATGTGAATGAGGCTACGGTTATAGAGTACATGCGCAAACATGGAGCCTGGCAGCTGGTGCATGGACACACCCACCGGCCGGATACCCATGATCTTAGACTGGATGGCAGACCGGCAAAACGCATCGTGCTTGGCGACTGGAGCAACGATAAAGGTCAGTATCTGGTAGACCATGGTAACGGTCTGGAGAGCCGCATCTTCCGCTAACCCAGTCCACTCCAGGGCTGATCATGGTCGGTATGGTGCATAGTCCGTATACCCCTCAGGACCTGGGCTATACCAGAGTGACATGTCGTCACAAGGGTTCAGTGGCCAATCATTTCTATATCGTTCCACCAGGTCAGGATTGGTTATAAAGGGCCGGCCTATGGCTATGATATCGGCATTGCCCTCGGCAATCCTCTCTTCTGCGCTCTCCTTGGTATAACCACAGTTCCCAATAATGACGCCTTGAAACAGCGGCCGGAACTCCGCCAGGGTCATAGGAGCACCCTTGGCGTGAAAGCCGAAGGCGAGACCATCCATTATGTGCAGATAACCCAGCTTCAGCTTGTTTATCTCTTTGGCGACATAGAGAAACAGCTCCCGGTAGTCATCACAACCCATATCATTGAACACGCCGTTGGGTGATATGCGGGCTCCAACCCGCTCAGACGGCCATATCTCAAGCACCGCTTCCAGCACCTCGCGAAAAAAACGAAACCTGTTTTCAATGCTGCCGCCATACTCATCATCCCGCCGGTTCGTGCTGGCATCCATGAATTGATTGATCAGATAGCCATTGGCGCCATGTACCTCAACCCCGGAAAACCCGGCGGCCTTGGCGTTTATCGCCGCCTTGCGATAATCATCGATGGTTGCCTTGATCTCATCCACAGTGAGTGGGCGCGGAGTCTCATAAGGTTTACTGCCAAGAGGTGTGTGGATGTGGTCGCCGTTTAACTTTACTGCGGAGGCGGAAACAGGAAGCTCGCCCGCATGAAAATCACTGTGCGATACCCGGCCGCAATGCCAAAGCTGCAGGAAGATAGGGGTGCCGGCTGGTTTAACCTTATCAGTTACCTTGCGCCAGCCATTCACCATTTCATCAGTATAGATTCCCGGTGAATCAATCCAGCCAATCCCCTGTTCTGAAACCACGGTAGCTTCAGTGATCAGAAGACCGGCACCGGCCCTCTGCAGATAATACTCGGCCATAAGGTCATTGGGAACACGCTCACTGCCGGCACGCCCCCTGGTCATCGGTGCCATAGCGATGCGGTTTTTCAGCTGCAGCTCACCAATTGATAACGGTTCAAATATCTTGCTGTTTTTCATCGCCATGACTCCATTTTTGACAAACGGCCGGACAGAGAACACATGTCGCTAATGCGTACAACTACTGCCCTCTGCCCGGCTATCCTTCCCAAAGAGAGTGGGGTGCACGATCATGCGAGATCGAAACGGTCAAGCTCCATCACCTTGCTCCACACCGCCACGAAGTCGTGTATGAACTTCTCCTGCGCATCCTCACTGCCATAGACCTCAGCCAGGGCCCTAAGTTGCGAGTTGGAGCCGAAGATGAGATCGACACGGGTTGCGGTCCACTTGATCTCTCCCGTGGCGCGATCACGCCCCTCGAACAGATCCTCATCCTGCGATGTTGCCTTCCACTCCGTGCCCATATCGAGCAGATTGACGAAGAAGTCATTGCTGAGCGTCTCTGGCCTCTGGGTGAAAACCCCATGCCTGCTCTGGCCGAAATTGGTATGCAACACACGCATACCTCCGATCAGGACCGTCATCTCCGGCGCAGTCAGGGTCAGCAGTTGCGCCCTATCAAGCAGTAGCTCTTCGGCCGATACCGAGTATTTAGTCTTTTGATAATTGCGGAAGCCGTCTGCAGCCGGTTCCAGTACGGCGAAGGAATCCACATCTGTCTGCTGCTGCGAGGCATCCGTGCGCCCGGGTGAGAAAGGAACGCTCACAGCATGCCCGGCACTCTGCGCGGCCTGCTCGACGCCGACGCAACCCGCCAGCACAATCAGATCTGCGAGCGAGACCTGCTTACCGTCACTGTTGAATTCACTCTGGACACCCTCCAGGGTCGCAAGCACCTGCGCCAACTGTTCCGGCTGGTTAACCTCCCAATCCTTTTGTGGCGCCAGCCGGATACGGGCGCCATTGGCGCCGCCGCGTTTGTCTGAACCACGGAAGGTAGACGCCGCTGCCCATGCCGTCGTTACCATCTGGGATACGGTAAGGCCGGAGGCGATGATCCTACCCTTGAGGTCGGTGATATCCTGCGCGTCGATCAGCTCATGTTCGACTGCTGGTACCGGATCCTGCCAGATCAGCTCCTCTGTGGGGACCTCAGGGCCTAGATAGCGCGAGCGCGGACCCATGTCGCGGTGGGTCAGCTTGAACCAGGCCCGGGCGAAGGCATCTGCCAACTCTTCCGGGTGTTCATGGAAGCGGCGAGCAATCGGTTCGTAGATCGGATCCATCCGCATCGACATGTCTGCGGTAGTCATGATGATCGGGACCCGCCTGGACGAATCGTCAACGGCCGGAGCCTGATTGGTATCCGTAGCCTCCTTCGGCGTCCACTGCCAGGCACCGGCAGGGCTCTTGGTCAGCTCCCACTCGTTACCGAACAGCATATCCAGATAGCTGTTATCCCACTGCGTCGGGGTCGGGGTCCATGCACCCTCCAGACCACTACCTATCTGATCCGCACCCTTGCCGCTGCCATGGCTGCTCTTCCATCCCAGACCCTGCTGTTCGATTGCTGCAGACTCCGGTTCAGGCCCAACCAACGCGGCATCACCGGCACCATGGCATTTGCCAAAGGTGTGGCCCCCGACAACAAGCGCTACGGTCTCATAGTCGTTCATAGCCATACGGGCGAAGGTCTCACGCACATCCCGGCCGGAGGCGACCGGATCCGGCTCGCCGTTCGGCCCCTCCGGGTTCACATAGATCAGCCCCATCTGCACGGCGGCAAGCGGATTTTCCAGATCCCGCTCACCTGAATAGCGTTTATCGCCAAGCCACTCGTCCTCAGAGCCCCAATAGATATCCTCCTCAGGCTCCCATATATCCTCACGCCCGCCGCCGAAGCCGAAGGTCTGCAACCCCATCGACTCGATGGCGCAGTTGCCGGCGAGGATCATCAGGTCGGCCCATGAGATCTTTTTGCCATATTTCCGCTTTATCGGCCAAAGTAGTCTGCGCGCCTTATCCAGGTTCACATTGTCCGGCCAACTGTTGAGAGGAGCGAAGCGCTGGCTCCCCGACCCCGCACCCCCGCGGCCATCTCCGGTACGGTAGGTACCAGCACTGTGCCACGCCATGCGGATGAAGAGCGGACCATAGTGACCGTAATCCGCCGGCCACCACTCCTGAGAGTCTGTCATCAGCGCATAGAGGTCCTGTTTCAGGGCCTTCAGATCGAGTTTTTTGAACTCCTCAGCGTAGTTGAACTTCTCCCCCATAGGATTGCTCGTGGGGGCGTGTTGATGCAGGATCTTGAGATTAAGCTGGTTTGGCCACCAATCCTTGTTCGAGGTGCCGCCACCAGATGTATGGTGCATAGGGCATTTGTTGTCTGACATAGCGTACTCTCCTTTTTGTGCTCAAAACGGTCTTCTATGACAAAACTATGTACCCTCCATACTTATTTGGCCAGTATATTATATCTATTATATTAATATGTTTTACCTATTAATTAGGAAGAACGAAGTATGCGCCGATTTACATGACACCCCGCTTGCCTAAATCGATATATTTTTTCGGTACATATCGATAGTGCCCGGTAATTCTGTATGAGAACAGCGTGTCATCAAGATTTGGTCCCGAACCGATATTATGTACAACCAATGGATTGCCGGTAGTTTTTGAGATCCTATCCGTAACAATACCGATATGGGGCAGATTTCCCGGCAGCATCCATGTCACAATATCTCCCGGCGCATAATCACCATGGCTTTGAGTTATGGGCAAATAGACTCCATGCCTGGAGAAGAAGGTTTGTAAATTCGGCACACGGCGATGATCGATGTTTTTATCTGTCTTGGTTAATCCCCAGATCCTTTTGGATGGATAAGCATCGAAATTCCTCACCATATCCTCGTGCACTAAGACCTGAAGGTCGGCTCCCAATGCACGATATGTTCGAACCACGACATCTGTACATACCCCCAGATGTTCTGGCACATCTCCATTTGGATAAGGGATGACAAAATATGACCCGTCATAACTCACATCTTTAGTGGTACGATCAATCGCCGCAGTCACAATATCCTCCTCAAAAGTGCCACCAAAGCAGTTTAAGGCGATAAGAAAAAGCGCTGTGAAATAAAATCTAGTCATAATCCTTGAAGTGAATATCAAGACAGAAAGCGAATGCCGTTAATATTAGAAACAGGTTCTAGCTGACAACATTTTCTAATCCAACCGAAACCCCACCTTCAGCACCACCTGCCAATGCTCCACCTTTCCGTCCACAATATGACCACGGGTCTCCTGTACCTCAAACCAATCCATATTGCGCACACTGTCCGCCGCCTTGGCCAAGGCGTTCCTTACCGCCTGGTCTGAACTCTCGGTGGATGTCCCGACCAGCTCAAGCTTTTTGTAGGTATGATCACTCATTTCATCTCTCCATAAACTCCGGTTAACAATAAAAAATAGCACTGCGCAATCTGCATAATAATAGGCAACCTGCCGCTTTTTGTGCTACCCATGCAATGGCCTTACCTGGATCACCATAGCCCGCAGGAGCGTGATCTCACACACCAACAAACAATATTTGCGCCCATTTGTGGTGATTTGCGTTTATTTGCGGTTCGCTGTTTGATTTGCGTCTGTTTGCACGTCCGACTCCAGCAGGCCTTCGCTCTCATCCAGGCTCAGGGCACGGATCTCCGGGATCGATGCGCCGATAAGCCCGCGGATATCTCCATACATTCCGGCGGTATTATCGATGATGCGTTCTATCTGTTTCTCCCGCTCTTTCCAGATCCTTGAGTAGGCCCGCTTCTCCCGGTCCAGCTGCTCCTGCATTCCTACGAAGGCCTCAACGATGGCCTCCACCTTCTGCCGGAAGCCATCGCCTGACAGGTATTGATAGACCATCTCCATCTTATCCGCTTTTCCTTCCGAGGCGGTGCGGGCAAACGACACCTGGATCAGCTGTTGCCGCAGGGCCATAGCCAGGGGGATATAGGATGTTACCGAACAAACCCATACCCCATCTATGAGATCGAAATTGCGTACCCCTTCCGGCAGCACGGAAGAGACGATCACCGCCAGATTGGCACCCAGCTCACGCTGGTCATCCTTCAGCTTCTCGATCCAGCCACTGTTCCAGGCCTTGGTGTTCTTGGCCTCCCAGATGATAGTGCCGCTGTTTGCCAGCATATGATTATGCACCACCTGGATGACATCGGCCCCGCGTATACCCTTGGAGACCGGATCGATGCTGTCACCGGGAAAGCTCTGCTCCAGATTGGCCTGCAGGTCCAGCTCCAGGGCCTCGCCCTGGGTCTCCATGGAGCCCTGCTCGCTCTTGCGCTTGGCATCATCCAGGGCCTTGCGCAGACCTTCGATCTGTTTATCCCTCTCCTTCAGTTTCAGATCCGCCTCGCTGGCGTACTTCTCGTTGAGTTTGCGTCGATCCTCTTCCAGTTTGTACTGATACTCCAGCTCCATGCCCTTGCGCTTCTCCTCCAGCTCCCGCTTCTCGTTGAGCAGGGATAGCTCACGCTGACGCGCCTCATCCATCGCCTTCTCCCTGGATGTAAGCGCCTCCTGCAGCGCCTCTATCTCCTTGGACGCCTGACTGGATGTCTCTCTCCTGATGGCATCAGTCAACTCTTTCTCTCTTTGTACCAGCCGCTGTTCTACCGTCTGCTCCAGCGCCTTCTCTCTCTTCGCCAACTCACGCTGCTGGGCTGCCAGCTCCAGCTCACGCTGCTCTGCCTGTTTGATCTCCGCGCTCTTTGCAGCAAGATCGGCTTCTAGTTTCTGCACAACAAGTCCAACCGAGGCCCGCTCTTTCTCTTGAGCTGACTTTACCGCCTGCTCGCGCTCCACCGCCGCTTCCGCCTTGATCCTGGCCTCTATGTCACCGGCGATCTTATTGGCCAATACCTCACCAATCTCGATCTCGGCACCACACTTAGGGCATTGAATATGATCGGCTTCCATAAACTATTCCGTCGTTAGCTAATTATGTTTTTGCACAAATCTTATCCCATTGTATACAACTTGGAAGCCGAACGGGCGAGACATTTATCCCTCTGGAGCTGAATATATTACAATCAATACCGGAGGTGGACATGAACAGGAAACGCTGCGCCTGGGTGGCAAACGGCTCCCCGGAGGAGATCGAATATCATGATCATGAGTGGGGCAAACCATCCTACAACGATCAGCACCTGTTTGAGATGATCATACTTGAGGGCGCACAGGCCGGACTCTCCTGGTCCTGTGTACTGAACAAGCGCACTGGTTACCACCAGGTGTTTGACGGTTTCGATGCGGAGAAAATTGCCGGCTACAGCGATGCAAAACTGGAACGTATACGCGAGGACAGCCGCATCATCCGTAACCGTTTGAAGATTGCGGCAGCCCGCACTAACGCCCAGGCATTTCTCCGGATCCGGCACGAGTTCCCCAGCTTTGCTGAATACATCTGGCAGTTTGTCGGCGGCAAGCCACTGCAGAATCGCTGGCGCTCTCACCAGGATATACCTGTCTCCACCCCGGAGTCCGAGGCAATGAGCAGGGATCTGCTCAGACGTGGCTTTAAATTTGTCGGCCCGACCATCTGCTATGCCTATATGCAGGCAGTCGGCATGGTAAATGATCACACAATAGATTGCTTCAGGTTTAATCAGCTTACCGGCAAATCCAAGCAGTGAGCCTTCGGATGCAATTTCACATCACGTCAAAGAGAGAAAGATGCAATACAGAACACTGGGAAACAGCGATACCAAGGTAAGCCTGATCTGTCTCGGCAGCATGACCTGGGGGGAGCAGAACAGCGAGGCTGAAGGCCATGCACAGATGGATTATGCCCTGGATCATGGCATCAACTTCATCGACACTGCTGAACTCTATGCCATACCGGCCAGGGCCGAGACCCAGGGCCGCACCGAGGAGATCATCGGCACATGGCTGAAGGCGCGCGGCAATCGGGACAAGGTGATTCTGGCCAGCAAGGTGGCAGGTCCGGGCAAAGGCTGGGTAGATCATATCCGTAAGGGAGAAAGCAGACATGACCACACCAATATAAGTACTGCCCTGGATGCCAGCCTGAAACGGCTGCAGACGGATTACCTGGATCTATATCAACTGCACTGGCCGGAACGCAGCACCAACTGCTTCGGACGTCTTGGTTATACCCATAGTGACGACAACTTCACTCCGATTGAAGAGACGCTGAGTGTACTTGGTGAATTTATTCAGGCGGGAAAGATACGCCAGATCGGCCTCTCCAATGAAACCCCATGGGGCCTTATGAAGTTCCTGCAGATTGCGGACAAACTGGGCCTGCCGCGTATGGTAACCATCCAGAACCCATATAGCCTGCTGAATCGCAGCTTTGAGATCGGTCTGGCTGAGATTGCCCATAGAGAACAGGTTGGACTGCTCGCATATTCGCCACTCGGATTCGGGGTGCTCTCAGGCAAATATCTGGATGGCGGTGGACCCGGGGATAGAATAAATCTGTTCCCTGGATACGATAGGTACAGCAGCCCACAGGCGGCCGCAGCGACAGCAGAGTATGTAACGCTGGCTCGCAACATGGATATGAGTCCGGCCCAGATGGCCCTGGCCTATGTAAACAGCAGGCCGTTTCTCACCAGCACCATAATCGGCGCCACCAGCATGGAGCAACTACGCGAGGATATCGCCAGTGCTGATCTGCATCTGAGTGATGATGTGCTGGAGGAGATTGAGGCAATTCACAGGAAGCACCCGAACCCGGCACCATAAAAAATGGGGAGTCCGGAGACTCCCCATCTTTCTTAGTGCAGACAGCGTCTATTTAAACATCTTATCCAGATCCGCATTTTTCATGGTTCCTGCACCATACTCCGCCTCCCCCTCTTGCTGCATATAGTCCATATATGATGAGAGAAGCAGTGCGGATTCAAGCGGAATCTTATAGCCGGAAACAAACTTGCCTTTATTGCTTTGAATCTTGGCCGCAGTTGAACCATCTTCATCCAGCAGGAAAACCACTTCAGTTGAACTGTTTCCAACCTTCTTCTCTTCGCACATATCCTTGGGGAAACATACAGCTGATTTCTGATGCCTCTGGTGCAATCCCTTCTGCTGCGCCAGATAACTCCACTCGTACACCTTGCCAATACCAAACATCAGCTCTGGTCTGTTATCGTTCTGAATTGAGATGGTATCGCGAACCTTTTCATACCCCGGGCCGATGTCCATGAAATCAAGATCATAAACCAAAACACCGGTATCGGTTACGCGAGGAGTAACCCGCATCTCTCCGTACTCATTTGTTCCTGGAATAACATAGGGGATTTTAGGAACAATTCGAGACGCCTTCGATCCGGGCACGCCCATATTCATACTTGAAGGTATCAACGACTCCTTATAGCTTGCCTGCGCAGCAGCTGCGACCTGCTGTTTAAACTCATCTATCGCAGCTATCCTAGCTTTCACTGCCTGAACCTTTGACTGGGTAAAGGAGTTCTGCTGGTCCCCTTTCTCTTCCACCCGCAGCATCTGTTTCAGTAACGATAGTTGTTGATCTGCAATGGTATACTGATGTTTCAACTCATCCAGACTTGCCGTATTCGCTGCATTGGCGTCTCCGGCATCTACTGAGCCATCAGCAACATCCGCACTATCTTCAGCTGAGGATTCGCCTACCTCTAAAGAGACCATCTGAGAACTCTCTTCAGGACTTAACAGTGTACTGATAAGCTCGTTTGAACCGCCATAAGTAGTCAACAAATGAGTTTTACCAGAATCCAAAGCATACTGTTCAAGTGCAGAGCGAGTTCCACCCCCCCATATCCCGTCGATATAAGAGCGGTAGTAGCCATGTTCCTGTAATCTCACCTGTATCTGCCGACGTATAAACCTACTCTGGCTTCTAAATGCCTGCTCAAGAGGAGACTGAGAGCGTTGCCGTATATAACGTACTTCGGTACGCGGGGCTGCTGGTCTGTTGGTAAGCTTTCCAACCGCAAATCCCCCGATAAAACCCAAGACTGCAGCACGGGTAGCCTTGCCGGCATAGGCTTGGCTGGTACCTATAAGGGCCAAAACACTCAGAATAACTATTAATTTTTTCATATTTTCAGCCTCCAATATTTTCCGGAGTGAATATTCAGAAAACGGTTCGTTTCAGAAGAGTCCTAAAGCGGTTAATCATACATATCGCTGACAAAACCATTTGTCGTTGTCACGCATTGCCATGGCTGTCTCATATTTTTTAATCATGGCACGGATATTGAGAAATGGAAACCCAACCAATAAAAATGGGGAGCCAAAGGCTCCCCATCTATTACGGCAACAGTAAGGAATTCTTAAGCTTCGTCTTCCTGCACTGCCTTCATACTCAGGCGAACACGGCCCTGCTTATCCACCTCCAGAACCTTAACCTTTACCATATCACCCTCGGAGAGCTTGTCGGTTACCTTCTCTACCCGCTCTTCGCAGATCTGGGAGATATGCACCAGACCGTCCTTACCAGGCAGGATGGTAACAAAGGCACCAAAATCCATCAGACGTGCAACCTTGCCCTCATAGACCTGACCTACTTCGACGTCAGCGGTAATAAGCTCAATACGCTTTTTAGCATCCTCGCCTGCAGCCTTGTCTACGGAGAAGATCTTGACCACGCCGTCATCACTTACATCGATGGTGGCTCCGGTCTCTTCAGTGATGGAACGAATAGTTACGCCACCCTTACCGATGATGTCACGGATCTTATCCGGATCAACCTTGATGGTAATAATGCGCGGCGCATGCTCTGACATCTCCTGACGATGACTATCTATTACCTTGTTCATCTCACCCAGGATATACAGGCGTCCCTCTTTGGCCTGATCCAACGCGATCTGCATGATCTGCTCGGTGATACCGTTGATCTTGATATCCATCTGCAGGGCATTGATGCCATTGGTGGTACCGGCAACCTTGAAGTCCATATCGCCCAGGTGATCTTCGTCACCCAGGATATCGGTCAGAACCGCAAACTTGTCTTCATCCTTGATCAGACCCATAGCCACACCGGCTACTGGACCCTTGAGAGGTACGCCAGCATCCATCAGCGCCAGACTGGTACCACAGACAGAGGCCATGGAGCTGGAACCGTTGGACTCAGTGATCTCAGACACTACACGGATAGAGTAGGGAAACTCCTCCATGCTTGGCATAGCAGCCAATATCCCGCGCTTTGCCAAACGACCATGACCTATCTCACGTCGTTTCGGGGTACCGACACGGCCGGTCTCACCTACGCAGAATGGAGGAAAGTTATAGTGCAGCATGAACGGTTCACGATAGGATCCACCCAGGGCATCGATGATCTGTGAATCACGTTCTGTGCCAAGAGTAGCTACCACAAGCGCCTGGGTCTCACCACGGGTAAACAGTGCGGAACCATGGGTACGCGGCAACACGCCGGTGCGTACGCTGATTGGTCGTACGGTTCTGGTATCACGACCATCGATACGTGGCTCTCCAGCCAATACGCGTCCGCGTACAACCTTCTTCTTCAGACTATCGATTGCACCACTTACCTCAGCCTCACTCCATTTGGCATCATCACCTGAGCAGAGCTTTGCAACCGCCTCTGCCTTAACGGCATCGGTGCGAGCGTAGCGCTCCATCTTATCGGCAATTGAATAGGCCTGTTCCAAACCAGCCTTGGCGGCGGCTTCAACCGCTGCAACCAGATCGGTATCCACAGCGGGCGGAACGAACTCAACAACCTCTTTACCAACTTCGGCGGCCAGTTCCTTGATCGCTTGAATGGCTACCTGCATCTGTTCGTGGCCGAACATCACTGCACCCAGCATCACATCTTCTGACAGCTCGGAGGCCTCAGATTCAACCATGAGTACCGCCTCTGCGGTTCCGGCAACCACCAGATCCAGATCACTATCCTCATTCAGGCCAGTCTTGCCCTGATTCAGCAGATATTTACCATCTTTGTAGCCTACACGGGCTGCAGCGATTGGCCCCTGAAACGGTAATCCGGAGATTGACAGTGCAGCAGAGGCACCCAGCAATGCTGGAATCTCAGGGTCTACCGCAGGATTAAGTGACATGACGGTACAGATGATCTGCACCTCATTGGTATACCCCTTGGGAAACAGGGGGCGTACCGGACGGTCGATCAGGCGACAGGTTAGGGTCTCCTTCTCACTCGGGCGGCCTTCACGCCGGAAAAACCCACCTGGGATCACTCCGGCAGCGTAGGTCTTCTCCTGGTAGTCAACGGTCAAGGGAAAGAAATCGCGCCCCTCCACCGCGTTTTTTGATCCGACCACGGTGCACTGCACCACGGTATCGGACATATTGATCATAATGGCACCATCGGCCTGACGTGCTATCTCGCCTGTCTCTAATGTGACCTTGTGGTCACCATATTGGAATTCTTTCGTTATCAAGCTCACTATTCAATATCCTCTTAGATTCTTTAAGGTGACCGGTTTAACGACGCAGACCGAGACTGGAGATCAAGGTGCGATAACGCTCCAGATCTTTGGATTTAAGATAGTCCAGTAGTTTACGACGTGAATTGACCATCCGCACCAGACCTTGGCGGGAGTGGTGGTCATGCTTATGTTCCGCGAAATGCTCAGTGAGCTTTTTAATATTGAAGGTTAGTAGAGCTATCTGCACCTCGGGAGACCCGGTGTCGCCCTTAGCACGAGCATACTCATCAACAATAGCCTTCTTCTCTTCCGCACTCATTGCCATTTAGATTTCTCCTCATTGAAAGGTTAATAGACAGCAGGATATCTGCTGTCCAACATCCGCACCCCGACAATGGGTTCAGAGTAGCGGACTGTATGACCTCGCCGATATGGTGAGGCCCTGCAAAGATACCCGGTCAGCTGGCAAAGCCGTCCGGGATCCGGTATTTCTAACTAAGCCGCGCATTATGCTAGGTTTATCCAAACCAAGCAAATATACGGGATATATTATCTGTTGCTTAAATTACATCATCCGGCGTGGCGCTACCCTGCCATCGTCCAGTATCTCGCCCGCCCCCATGAATGAACCATTGGCATCATATAACCTAACCATACCTTCGGTCGGGGCATTGGGCACCAGTACTGCCTGTCCCTGGCGCAGATAGAAGGTTCCATCCGGAGAGAGTCTGACCTCCGGCCAACTCTGCAGCGCACTGTCTATTGGCAGCAGCACCTCATCCATGGCAGAAAACCCCTGTTCAGCCAACTGCTTGATCTGCTCCATTGTCACCATGGCATCAGCCCCATATGGGCCAACCCCGGTTCGCCTGAGCGCGGACACATGTGCTCCGCAACCTAATTTTTCCCCTATATCCTCCGCCAGGGTACGAATATAGGTACCCTTGGAACAGTGAACCTCCAGGTCAAACTCAGGCGTGCTGTAATTGTGCATGACTATGCTATGGATGGTCACCTGGCGTGGTTCACGCTCCACCTCAACACCGTCCCGTGCCAGCTTATACAGCCTTTCGCCTTTATGTTTCAGGGCTGAGTACATCGGGGGAATCTGTTCAATATCTCCATGAAATTCTGTGATCACCCGTTGAATATCCTGTTCGGTGATACCTGTCACCGGCCTGGTCTCCAATATATCGCCCTCGGCATCGGCCGTAGTGGTGGTAACTCCCAGCTTTACCCGCACCAGGTAGTGCTTGTCGGCATCCAACAGGAAGGCTGAAACCTTGGTTGCCGCCCCAAAACAGATCGGTAGCAGCCCATCAGCCAGGGGATCCAGGCTGCCGGTGTGCCCCGCCTTCTGTGCATTAAACAGGCGCTTTACGCTTTGCAGGGCGCTATTTGAGGTGATGCCCAGAGGCTTATCCAGCAGCAGAATGCCGCTGATATTGCGGCCGGTTTTACGCCGTCTACCCATAACTACTCTTTCTCGCGGGATTTATGTTCATCTATCTCTATCGCCTGATCTATCAGCGCAGAGAGCTGAGCACCCTTTTCCACGGACTCATCATAAACAAAGTGAAGTTGCGGCAGGGTGCGGATATTCAGACGGTGACCCAGTTCATGCCGAAAGAATGGGGCGGCCTCCTTCAGCACCTTGGTGACCTCTTTGATTTCAAGTTCGCCACCGATAAAGGTGAAATAGACCGTGGCATGGGAAAAATCACGCACAACCTTTACCGCCTGGATAGTGATCAGACCCAGGCGCGGATCATCCAGTTCATCGCGAACAAGTTGTGCCAGCTCACGCTGCATCTGGGAACCGACCCTGTCAGCTCTGGTGAATTCTCTAGCCATGATTTACGCAGAACTATCCCGTCAGATTTCGCGTGCCACTTCGGTGCGTTCAAACACCTCAATCTGATCATCGTTTTTGATATCGTTATAGTTTTTCACGCCGATACCGCATTCGGTTCCCGCCTTCACCTCGGCGACATCATCCTTATGCCGGCGCAGAGACTCCAGTTCACCTTCATAGATAACCACGTTATCGCGCAGTACCCGAATCGGTCTTCCACGTTTAATTGTACCTTCTGTCACCATACAGCCGGCAATGGCACCGAACTTGGAGGAACGGAATACATCGCGCACCAGCGCCAAACCGATGATCTCCTCGCGAATCTCTGGGGAAAGCATGCCGGATATCGCCTTTTTAACATCGTCCATAATCTCGTAGATGATGCTGTAGTAGCGAATATCAACGCCCTTATCCTCTGCTAGTCTGCGCGCTGAGGCATCAGCACGTACGTTAAACCCTATGACAAACGAACCTGAGGTCAGGGCCAGATTGATATCAGACTCATTAATACCGCCAACGCCTGAGGCCACTATCTTAACCTTGATATTATCGGCCTCAATCTTGAGCAAGGACTCCTTCAACGCCTCGACACTACCCTGTACGTCGGCCTTAACAATCAGATTGACATAGTTGGTCTCGCCTTCAGACATATGCGAAAAGAACTCATCCATCTTGGCGCTCTTCTGGTCC
>JBNKDM010000029.1:0-24529 GCA_050288245.1 Sedimenticolaceae bacterium | reverse complement strand
CTCAGTATTCTAGAGTGACCCACCCAGAATTCGGGATAGATGAAATAAAAACCGATACCTTGCATGTGGATATTGTGGCGGATGATGCCGGCAGCAAGGCTAATCTGAATCGAGACAATGTTAATGCACAGGACCATTTTCGCACCCTGCCAAAACCAAAGACCTCGCCACGGCAAACGTCGAAGAAGGGCCTGCTGCAGTGGCTAAAGGATCTGTTTTGAATAGAGCGGGGATGCAGTTAACTGCATCCCAGCGGTTAATCCGCTGTAGCTGAGAGTCCGGGGTGGCCATCTGCCTCTCCCTGCTGGCGAATGGTATGAAGCAGTACCGTCTCCATCTCGCTGGTGACCTGTTGCCAGGTCAGCGTCTTCACCGTCTCCAGGGCGGCGAGACGGATGCGTTGCACGCGCTCCATGTCAGCAATCAATTCACGGGATAGGGTGATGAATGCAGTTGCATCTGCATATGGCGCCAGCACGCCATTCACGCCGTGCCGGATATGCTGGTGTGCGGCGGCGTAATCGTAGGTGACGGTAGCCAGGCCACTGGCCATCGCCTCGATGATGACATTGCCGTAGGTCTCGGTCAGGCTGGGGTAGAGGAAGATATCGCCGGAGGCGTAGTGCTGTGCCAGACTCTCTCCGGTCTGCATCCCGGTGAAGATCACCTGTGGATTCGCTCTCTCCAGTTCGGCCCGGGCCGGGCCATCGCCCACTATTACCAGCCGCGCCTGTTGGTTGATTCTGCGCATCTGTGCGAACGCCTGGATCACCAGCTGCAGATTCTTTTCCGGTGCGATGCGGCTGACCAGTATCACCACCGGGGTTGTATCCGTGGCATTCCAGGAGGCGCGCAGCTTTGCACTGCGTTTGGCCGGATGGAATAGCCCGGTATCAACGCCGCGCGAGACCACCAGAACCTCGTTGTATCCCTGCGACTGCAGATGCCGCTGCATATGGTCGGTTGGCACTATGGTGCAGGCCGCCCTGTTGTGGAAGTGGCGCAGATAGGCGGCGATGGGCCGCCGGAGCAGGCCGATGTGATAGTGCTGTGAGTAGCTGTGGAAGTTGGTGTGGAAATTGGCACTCACCGGGATGTTGAGTCGCCTGGCCGCGGCCAGCGCAGACCAGCCCAGCGGCCCTTCGGTGGCGATGTTCACTATGTCGGGAGTCTGCCGCTTCCACAGCCGCAGCAGGCGTCGCTGCGCCGGCAGTCCGGATTTCAGTTCGGGGTAGCCGGGGATAGGCATGCTGGAGACCAGCGTCTCCTGGTAGTTGCCTGTGTTGCTGGCGCTATCCTGTTTATGCTGCCGCGGGCGGACCAGCTGGAGGTGATGCCCCCGCTGCAGCAGCCCCTGCACTATATGGCCGATGGTGTTGGCGACACCGTTCACCTCGGGCGGGTAGGTCTCGGTTACCAGGGTGATCTTCAGTGGCTGCGGCGCATGCAGGGTTTGGTGCGGCGTGTCCATGCAGGGCATGATGTCGTGTGCGCATGAATATTTGATTACACCTGGTTGAACTATTTATGACACCGGGCCCGGAGCTGTGGTGTAGTGGGCGTCAGGCGGCCTTTCTGGTAGGTGTGGCCGGCATCTCACTCTGTTGCATGGCCCAGTAGACGATCTCCAGATTGCCATGCCGGTCTTCGACCAGGGCGCTGCAGGACTCCACCCAGTCGCCACTGTTTGCATATTGGATATCGCCGATGGTGGTTACTTCCGGATGATGGATGTGACCGCAGACCACCCCCTGCAGACCGCGTCTCTGGCACTCCCGCGCCAGGGTCTTCTCATAATCAGAGATAAAGCTGACCGCCTTTTTTACCTTGTATTTCAGATAGGCGGAGAGCGACCAGTAATCCAGGCCAAGCAGTTGCCGGAAACGGTTGAAGATGACGTTAAAGCGCAACAGGCCTTCATAGGCCCAGTCACCGACCAGGGCCAGCCACTGCTGGTTACAGACAATAGTGTCAAACGCGTCGCCATGCACCACCCAGAGCCTGCGGCCGTCGGCGGTGGTGTGAATGGTTTCATCGACCAGGTGGATATTGCCGAAGGAGGTCCCGGAGTAGCGGCGTAGAAATTCATCATGGTTGCCAGTTACATAAACTATCTGGGTCCCACGTTTGGAGCGGGTGAGGATCCGGCGAATCACATTGATGTGCGCCTGCGGCCAGAAGGCCCGTTTCTGCATGCGCCAGCCATCGATGATATCGCCGACCAGATAGAGGGTTTCACAATCATTATGTTTGAGAAAATCGCAGAGGAAATCCGCCTTGGATCCACGCGTACCCAGATGTACATCCGATATCCAGATGCTGCGGTGGCGCCGGCGCTTTCCGGTTGCGGGTGTATCCTTACTGATCTCCTCCCGCATCCAGTGCGGGTGCGGTATCTGCCCGTTGAGCAGCGCCGCCGCCTCCATCAGATCTGTATGATTGTGTCTGTTCATTCTCGACTCCCCTGCGCCAGTTGCACGCGCCTTAGTCACTCCTGCAGTATTTCGCTGCGGATTTTACTGATCACCTGCGGCACACTCTGTTTTTGTTGTTGCACACTGTTATAAAAGGTCAGCATCTGTCTGGCCTTCTCGCTGCTGGTCCAGCCATTGATGTAATCTCTTCCGCGCCGGACGATATCAGCGGCATATGCGTCATTGGTCAGGAGCAGGGTTACCTTGTCGGAAAAATCCCGGATATCCGCCTGCGCCACCAGACAGCCTGTGCCATCCTGCAAAACATCCTTGCTGCCCATGCTGGCAGTGGAAACCACCGGCAGACCGCAGGCCATGGCCTCCAGCAGTACCAGTCCCTGAGTTTCGGTCTCGGATGCGAATACAAACAGGTCGCAGCTGTGATAACACTCCAGCAGCTCGCTATCCCTCTGCAGATAGCCGATGAACAGGATGTGATCCTGCAACTGCATCTGCCGGGCACGTTTTTTCAGACGGGCCAGGGCCGGGCCTTCCCCGGCAATCACCAGCTTGACGTCATCCTGCCGGTTATAGACATCACGGAAGACCTCCATGAGGAATCCGATATTTTTTTCAAATGCCACCCGTCCGACGTACAGCAGCAGCGAGGTGCTGGCGGCAATGCCATGTCTCTCCCGGAAGCTGTTCGTTTCCCGGTATTGGTACTGTGCCAGATCCAGGCCGGTAGGGATCACCGCCGCATGGGTGGCGGTGCCGTATTCGCGCAGCCGGTCCAGCATCTGATGGGACGGAGAGATGATACCGTCCACGGCGTCACACTGGGTCCTGGAGTATCTGCGCGCTATCCCCCTGAGCCAGGATGCCGGCAGCCATGGCAGGTATTTCTCGAAGTAGGCCTCGAAAAAGGTGTGATAGGAGGTGACTACCGGCAGATTGAGCCTCTGTGCAATCTCCACTCCGGCGTAGTGTGCCTGAAACGGCGTATGGATATGGATGATGTCAAAATCGCGCTGGCGCAGCTCCGGGAGCAGCGCCCGAATGGAGCCGCGGTCCATAATGCGGTCCTCCGGATCCAGCGGCAGGCTTCTGGATGGGATGCGGATCAGTTCAAATCCGGCCGCATGCTCCTGGGGGTATTGCGGTGCGATCAGGGTTATCTGATGGCCCTGTTCCATAAATTCAGCGGCGAATGTCTGTATTGAGGTGGATACACCATTGACGCGTGGAAAATAGACATCGGATATCATCAATATTCGCATCTGTTTATATCCTGTTCCGCTTGTGGTTAAGCGGCATGGCCGATAGTGGCCTTGGCCGATGGCGTATTGCTGTTGAGGTAACGCTCCCTCTTCTTCTCCTTGATGGCGTCCAGCTGTACCAGGATCATGGCGTCAATACAGTCGGAGAAATTCGCATCTACATTAAACCCGAGGAACTGGCATCCACCCGGATGGCAGATCTCGACATACTGCTTGTACAGTGTTGGTAATCTGACGCCCATGGCGTCGAGTTGCTGTTTCAGCAGGCTGAATGCCTGTTTGTACTCCGCTTCACCGGTGACGGAGTTAAATGCGGTAAACAGTTCAGAGCGCTGGAAGATAAAGGGGGCCCTGGGACTTGCCAGTTGCATATCGCTTCCGAACAGTTCGGTATAAAAAGATGCAATAAGCTGTTGCGCCCGGCCCGGATAGGCGGCGCTGAGTGACAGGGGGCCGAACAGGTATTTAATCTGCGGATGTTGTTGTAGATAGGCGCCGATCCCGAACCAGAGATAGTCCAGGCTGCGCCGTCCCCAATATCTTGGCTGGACAAAACTGCGCCCCAGCTCTATTGACTGCTGCAGGTAGGGCAGCAATGCATCGTTGAATTCAAACAGGCTGTGGGTATAGAGACCCTGCATCCCGTTTTCCTGCACTATCTTTGCCGTTTCGCCGATACGGTAGGCGCCGACAATCTCCAGCTCATCTTCATCCCACAGGATCAGATGGCGGTAGTAGCGATCATAGGAGTCAATATCCAGGGCATTGCCGGTGCCTTCGCGCACCGCGCGGAAGGATAGCTCACGCAGACGGCCGATCTCGCGCATGACACTGGAGTTGGGCTGGTAGTCAAACAGGTAGATCTGTTTGCCGTCATCAGTGGAGCCGATCAGTTGCGACTGCTTCAGCTCTTTGCGTATCAGTTTGCTCTTGGCCGGGTGGATCACATTTTCAACTGTTGCGAACAGCTGCGGCTTTTTCTTCTTGGCCAGGTAGTAGACCTGTTTCCGCATGCGCTTGGCGATCTGTTTTTTGCTCAAGTCCAGTGCAGAGATTGCCTCCCATGGGATCTGCTTGCCGATACGCAGTGAGATCTCAACATTGTGCTTGTTGAACATCTCATTCACCAGCATGATGGTGCCGAGAGGTTTGTACAGACTTGACAGGCCGTAGAACATGGCTGAGTTTTTCGCGTCAATAAAGACAGGGACAATCGGCGCTGCGGTCTTTGCGGCCATACGCAGGAAACCGGTCTTCCATCTGCCATCACGGATACCGTTGGGGCGGATACGCGATACCTCGCCGGTGGGAAACATGATAACCGCCTGCTCCTCTTCCAGCGCCTTGACGATACGGCGCATGCTCTGCCGGTGGCAGGCCTTTTTCGACAGGTTATCTACTGGCAGAAACAGTTTGTTGAGTGGTGTTATCTGGTTGAGCAGGGTGGTTGCGACAATACGCACATCCGGGCGTATCTCGGAAACCATTTTCAGCAGTGCCAGGCCGTCCAGTGAACCCAGTGGATGATTGGCAACAATCACCACGCGGCCCTGAGCCGGGATGCGCTCACGGTCACGATTGGATACGCGGAAACTGAAATCGAAATGATCGAGTACGGCATCGTTGAACTCGAAGCCTTCAAGATGCCGGTTTGATTCGATGAAACTGTTGATCTTATCCTGGTGCAGCAGTTTTTTTAGTAGGGCCGCAGCTGTCTTATATGTTGTACCGTTAAATCTTTCCGGGTCAGGTAGATAATTGCGCATTAACCTGTCTACATCAATCATATAGGGTTTCTCATAGCCTTGTTATTTGCGCGCTAAGATATACTAAATATGTGACATATTTATGACCGGCTAGGCAGAAATTTGCCTGGAGATTTAGCTTGTTGGATGGTGTCTGCTACAGGAGGGAGGTCATTCCAAACGACAACTGGTCATACTATAGAGTGAACTTCAGGAACCTTATGGTGTCGCATTTGAGTTGAGTATGTGATACTGGGTTGAATCATGCCGCATTTCTCCGCGATAATGATCGGATATATCGGGAACCACTTTAATTACTAAATCGACATGGAGTGCTTGTCTCCCTGTCGTTTTTTTATGTTTTGAAAAGAATATGCCACAAATAATTACTATATTACGCACCTATTTCACCATTGTATTCTTTGCCGTTTTCTTCATGGTGTCATTCTATTGGCAGTACATAGAGTCGGATAGTCTTGGGGTTAAGCTATACATACTGGCGGCCTCAGCCAGTTACGCCGTTCTCTATCTGTTACCGGCAGTTTTATTGACAAAGCTCGCTGTTACTTTGCTAAAACCGCAAAATAATCCAGGTAAATACCGCATATGGTTGGTATATCTGATAGCCTGGTTCACCAGCTCTCTGGTGGTGTTGCTGATATATGGTGACTATCAAATCTTTGAATTATACGAATACCATTTTAATGGTTTCGTTTGGAATCTGATCACCACTCCCGGTGGGATAGCGGCGCTGGGAGCAACGAGTGAAACCGTTGTTACCATACTGCTGCAGGTTGCGCTGCTCCTGGTTTCTAGCGCCATCATCCTTTGGTTGGTCCATAGCTTTGTTCGTACCAAGATCAAGATATCACGGCGCTTTTTTGCATCCTTCATTAAGGTCATGTTGGCGGTATTGCTGTTTAATGAGTGTGTCTACGCCTATAGTGCTCAGACTCTAAAAGAGGATTATCTGCAGGCATATGAGGTAATCCCTTTTAGTTTCAAAACGACAGCCAGAGGTTGGTTAAAGAGTATGGGGATGCCGTTGGCTGATACTCACCAGTTGAAACTGGATCGGGGGCAGGTCCACTACCCATTGTCTCCTATTGAGTCAAAGGATTTAAAACGCTACCCGAATATCATTATGCTGGTTGCCGAATCCTTCCGCTGGGATCTGCTGGATCCGGAAATTACTCCGAACCTGTGGGCGCTTTCACGTAAGTCTATTACGTTTAATCAGCACTATAGTGGTGGTAATAGGACGCGCATGGGTCTGTTCTCTATGTTTTATGGCCTGCCGGCGACATATTGGCGCAGTTTTGAGGAACAAAAAGTAGCGCCGGTATTGATGAATGTTATGCGCGAAAAAGGCTACCAATTTGCATTACATACCAGTCAAAGCTTCAGTTATCCGGAAATGAGGAGCACCGCCTTTGCCGGCGTTCCCGAGAAATACATGCGGGAGATTAAAACCGGTGAGCCATGGAAACGGGACATTCAAAATATCAGCGAGATTATCGGTAAGCTGGACCGTGCTGATAAGAGCAGGCCAAACTTTACGTTCATGTTTTTTGAGTCTACACACGCCCCATATACCTTTCCGCAAGATGAGGTTATTCGACCTGCATATTTGCGAGAGATGAACTATGCCAATCTTGATCTCTACCACAATATCGATGGTATGCATAACCGCTATATCAATGCGGCTCATCATATTGATGCGCAGGTCGGACGCCTGCTGGATTTCCTGAAAAAGAGTAAAATGATGCAGAACACAATCATTCTTTTTACCGGGGACCATGGCGAAGAGTTTATGGAAAAAGGCCACTGGGGCCACGGACATAATAAAACCTTTCCGGAAGAGCAGGTTCATGTACCCATGGTGCTGTGGATGCCGGGGGAAAAACCACGTCAGGTCAATACAAGAACATCACATGACCAAATACCGACAACGCTCTTGGAGCATCTGGGTGTTACTACCCATCATGCTGAATATAGCAGTGCCGGTGATCTATTTTCACCTCTGCCTTACGTGACTATGGGCAACTATAATTATCTGTCCATTTTTGATGGAGAGCATAAGGTTACATTTCCTTTTACTGCGGCGGATTATTTTCACTACTCACTACAGGATAGTAACGATGTTAAGGTTCCTCGCAAAGAGAAGGATGAGCTTCTCGCATCCCTCAAGCCGGAACTGCAGGATGTAGTTGCAATGTGCAGACGATTTATGCAGTGAGCATCACTGCTGTCCGATTTAAAATAGTAAAATGCTTATTTATCGTCTTCATTTCTGCGTTTACAAGACGCTGAATTGTGTAGAGACATAAAATTAGAAAAACGGAACAACGTCATGCCCGCGCAGGCGGGCATCCAGTAAGCAGTTGATTTGTATGCAGGACATGCCAACTGGGTTCCCGCCTGCGCGGGAACGACGCGTAATTGTCTAGCTAACTCCACCTGCAACTGCGACCGGGTGATTGCTGAGTACGATCAGTTCAGACGGCATCAACTCCCTGATCTCTACATAGGTACTGCCATCCTGATTGTGTTTAACCATACAGGTTGAACCGGTCGGATGAGTTCCGGAAAATGTAATCTGATCTGCTGCTTGGGCACTGTTGAGCACCACAGTAAAATCACTGCCGGCCGGGTTGAGAGCGGCATCTACGAGTACATCGCCGCCGCGGGTTGCGCTGCCATGCGGGTTGAGGACGCATAGCACCTCCTCATCGTCCAGGATACGTGACCAGGCGAAAATCTCACCATTGCCATAATAATCGAATGGCAGGCCCAGAAACGCGATAGGGCGCTGATACTGACGCCCCTGCCGCAGGGCGGGAAATGCCGCTCTAACTGCACTCATTGCGGCGATACGGCGGTAGGTGCCATGTTGTTGATCGAAGCAGTGCCGGCCGGCGGTACCGAACGGACCGAACCCGGGAAGGGTGTCGTCCATACCGCTGGGGGATTCTGCCAGCCCTGTCGCACCCTTGGCGCGTGGATGCTGCGGGCCGAACATCGCCTCGCGCAGATAGCGGTCTGAAGCCTTCCACTCTGGCAGCCAGTGGCGCTCACTGGCTTCCGGACCGGCGAATCCCTGTTCTGTGCCGTAGTAGATACAGGGCAACCCTAAGGTGAATAGTTGCAGTGCGACCCCGGCAGCAACCTGATGGTCTGAGAGTGCTTCGCTGGAGAAACGAATCTTCTCCCCGAATACATGATCGTGATCATCCAGCACGGATACATGATGCTCTCCCAGCTGACGATGTGACCCCATTTCGGCCCTGCCAGGGTCAAACCCGCGGAAATATGCATCCGGGGACTGCAGCCCTTTGGCAACCACGCTGAGGGTTAACCGCATCCCCCCAATATCCAGGGCGGCATTTAGATTCCTTGTCAGTACATCGAGGTAGCGATCCTGATTATAGTCGCCGCCCGCTATCTCTCCGATAAGCAAAAAGTCCTGCTTGCCGATATTGGTTGCGAACTCCTTGATTGTGCCGCAGAAATTGCGGGCCTGTTCGAGTGACACGTGCTTGAGGGTGTCGATGCGGAAGCCGTCGCAGTCGGTCAGGGCAATCCAGTATTTGTAGCAGCGTGCCAGATCGGTAAGGGTGCCGGTTGCATCAAGATCGAAATCACGCAGCGTCAGGAAGTCGGTACGTTTATGTTCTGCCTGGGGATCATTGATATCCCCGGCGCCAAGGTCACCGCAGCCTGCCCTGGTGTAGTGCCGGCTGTTCTGCAGTTCCTGCGGCCACACCCCCTGTTCCGGACCCTGGATCGCCTGTACCGGCTGCCCGGTCTCACCGATCCAACTACCGAAGGTATAGGTGTCCGGGAACTGTTTGTAGGGGGGTTGCCACTCACCGTTCGGGTAGATCCAGTTGGCGCCGGAGTGGTTGAAGATGATATCGAGGATGATGCGGATGCCGAGTTGATGTGCGGCTGCAACCAGCTCCACCAGTTGCTGTCTGGTGCCAAAATGGGGGTCTACCTCCAGAAAGTCCTGGATACCATAGCCGTGGTAGCTATTCAGATGGGCGCGCTGTTTGAAGATGGGGCTTAACCAGATGGTCGTAATCCCCAGCTGTTTAAGATAATCAAGCTTTGAGATCACCCCGGCCAGATTACCGCCCTGCCAGCGCTCAGCCCCCGACTCGGCCCAGCGATCCCAGCGCCAAGCCTCACCATTAGGCAGGGCAGGGCGTGCCAGCGTCAGGTTGCTGCGGTCGAGCAGCGGGCGGGAATTCTCCTGGCCGTCGCTGAACCGGTCAACCAATAGAAAATAGAGGACCTCATCGCGCCAATCTACCGGCGAGGCGAAATAGGGGAGGCGTCTGGGTAGTTCAACGTCCTGTTGAATACTGTCCGGGCGGTCGTGAGCGAGTAACTGATCGGCAAATGACATGGCAATATCTTCCCTGTGTCTGAATGGATAATCCTTGCTGTGCCTGCTGTGTAGTGTGCTACATACTCCATTGTTAGACTGAAATCTGCTAATAACAAGGTATTAAGTCGATAAATTTGTAAACTCACTGTTGTTGCTAGTATAGATAAGGTTGCATAAGATGTTCCTGCTCTATTTGTAACCGGTAATAACAAAGGCAGCTCTATCGTGAAAACAATATTACTTATACTTATGATATTTTCTGCAAGCGTATCTGCAGAGGACGCCACGCCCAAGGTATGGGGGTATGGTACCAAGTCGTGTACTTCATATATTGCAACCTACAAGGCCTGGGAAGCCGGGAAGCAGGATCAGGTGTGGGAGTACTTCCGATACCGGGACTGGCTTACCGGTTTTATCTCCGCCCTTACCTTGGCGACCGGATCGGATGTAATGCGGGGTGTGGAACCAAAAAGTGCCATGCGGCGCATCAACCTATATTGTGAAGAGAATCTTGGAAAGGATTTTTTTACCGCAACCCTGGAATTCATTCGTATTGTCGGCACAGACCGTAAGAAAGGAGCAGACGTAGATGCTGCTGGAAGCAACTAGTTAAGTGGGCCTCAATGCTGGCTGTTTTTCTCACCATATAAGGTCTTGTCATAGTGATGGTGTAATAGATGATGAGTAGCAATCAAGAGACGACTATAGCTGGTTTTTTTAAGCTGGAATCCGCAGGTGGTATTCTTCTTTTCTTTGCAGCCGCAGCTGCGATGGTGATCGCAAACACCCCGTTACAAACCTATTACGCTCTGTTACTTGATACGCCAGTGGCGGTGCAGATAGGCGCGCTTGAAATAGCCAAACCGCTACTGCTCTGGATTAACGATGGGTTGATGGCGCTGTTCTTTTTTATGGTGGGATTGGAGCTGAAACGGGAGATCATAGAAGGGGAGCTTTCTGACCGGAGAAATATTTTACTGCCAGGTGTAGGTGCCATCGGCGGTATGGCCCTACCTGCTCTGATCTATGTGTATTTGAATGCAAATGATCCAGTGGCGCTTGATGGCTGGGCAATCCCGGCGGCAACAGATATAGCGTTTGCGCTAGGTGTGCTGACCCTGCTAGGTTCAAAGGTCCCGACTTCCATAAAGGTGTTTCTTACCTCCCTGGCCATATTTGATGATATCGGAGCGATAATCATTATCGCTATTTTCTATACAGCGAAGATATCACTCTTTGCGTTAGTAATAGTTGTCTGTTGTTTGCCGATCCTCGCTATTCTGAACAAGAGGAATCGGGCATCCAATAGCCTGTACATGGCGGTTGGGGTAATAATGTGGGTGGCAATGCTGAAGTCCGGGGTTCATGCAACCCTGGCTGGGGTCATCCTGGCAATGTTTGTCCCGCTGAAGAAGCAGGCGGGAACAGACTACTCTCCCTTAAAACATATGGAGCATGATCTGCACTCTGTGGTGGCATTCTTCGTTCTGCCGATCTTTGCCTTCGCCAATGCCGGGATCAGTTTCAGTGATGTCGGTATGGAGCAGATTCTTCACCGGGTTCCTGCCGGCATCGCACTTGGTCTGTTTTTCGGGAAGCAGTTAGGTGTATTTGGACTCTGCTGGATTGTTATAAAACTTGGTATGGCTTCCCTACCTAAGGGGATGTCATGGAGTTCTCTGTATGGCACTGCGATCCTTTGCGGAATCGGTTTTACTATGAGCCTGTTTATCGGTTCCCTCGCCTTTGAAGAGACTGATGTAAACCTGCTGTTTGATGAGCGGCTGGGTATTATTCTGGGTTCATTGGCTTCGGGTATTGTCGGTTATTTAGTATTGCGCTCCAGTCTGCGCTCCAATTGAGAATTGAATGGATAGACTATTATCACCGGATGTGGCAATAGTTGGATAATAGAGATAAATACCTTTGACTATGAGGTGATAACCTGTATACAATGCCCCCAGCTTGAAAGTACGCCATCTATTTATGCACACCATTTCGATGTTCCATCTGTAGTACCTCGTCCTGTTTCCCATAAGTAATAGCACCACTTCCAGCAAACTGTCCTGTCGTAAGATGGGATTTAGATTACTCTTGAATTTAATAGGTAAAAAAACATGTCTACTACTACTGGTACTGTAAAATGGTTCAACGAAGCTAAGGGTTTTGGTTTTATTGAGCAGGAATCCGGCCCCGATGTATTTGCGCATTTCAGCGCAATCAGCGGCAGCGGCTTTAAAACACTGGCTGAAGGCCAGAAGGTCGAGTTTACCGTTACTCAGGGTCAGAAAGGTCCTCAGGCTGAGAATATTGTAGCGCTCTAATATTTAGAGGTTTGCTACCTGTGCATTGAGTTCAATGCATGCAGTCGACAAAAGGGTGAAGCCATATGGCTTCACCCTTTTTGTTGTGATTACACTCTGATAGTCAGACAGCTTTGCTCTGCCTGGAAAAGCCGATTAGACCAAGCATGCCGGAGAGGAAAAGCCATACAGCTGCAGGGATCGGTACTGCAGAGACAAAGGCATGGTTATCGGTTTCGAAGGCATTGCTGGTGGAAACTAATTTGACCACGTTGAAATACTGAGAGGCATTGCTTGCCCAGATGTTCCAGTAAAACCCTTTAGTCTGGTCTCCGTAATGCGAGAATTGCTCCTCTGGTATGGCGCTTGCCAAAGTTTCGCCAGAAAATTCGCCCACAAGAAGGTCGCCGTTATATAGCAAAACTGAATTGTAGAGATCAGGTGAGCCACCATAGTAGCCGAAATACTGATTAAGGGTTCCGAGGGTTATGGTGACAGGCGAGGGTTGATCAGTTCCCGAACCTACCGTGAGGTAATTCGAACTATCGCTCGGGGGCGATGCCCAGTTTGCATAAGATAATCCGTTCACTACGGCACCGCCGCTGTATCCTGCTGGCAGGATGAGGTCGGAATTAAAGTCCACGACAGTGGCGCCGGATACGGAGGTGGTTTGACCTTGATTCAGGACAGCTCTACCACCGACGGTTACGGTATATGCCGCGGCGGATGTGGTGAAAAGTACTGCCGCTATGGCAACTACGGTGCTGACACCGTATCTCTTAAGATTACATCTGATCATAACAACTCCAGCCAACCAAGGCGCCAACCATACTTCTATTGTTGCCAGGGATTTTAGTTGCCCAGCTGTAGGCAAGCATTACCTATTTGGGCTAGTGCGTTGGATTAGTCAGGAAGCAAGTTCCTTGGGTGATGGTTTATCCAGCCACTCGTGCTGAGTGGCTGCGCTGTAGCGATGGCAGCTCAATCAGGTTCATGTTGCTACAGCCGGGAGCTAGGTATAAAGCTGATCTGTTTTTGCAGCCATGATGAAGTCGTTCATGTGCAGGCCGTCTATTTTGTGTGTCCACCAGGTCACCGTTACCTTCCCCCACTCCACTAGGATGGCCGGATGGTGGTTTTCCTGTTCCGCTTTTTTCCCTACCTTGTTGGCAAATTCCATTGCGCGGATGAAATTCTCAAACTGGAACTCCTTCTCCAGCTGCTTTACACCATTTCGCTGTTCAATACTCCAGTGATCCAGCAGACTCAGTAGATGATCTGCCTGAATATCTGTCACCATCGGTGAATCTTTACTGCATGCCTTACAGCGGCCCTGGCTTAGCATTTCCATAGTTGATCCTCCTGGTTACTGCAAGTTTAGCGTATTAAGGTAGCAGTATGGTTGACCCGGTGGTAAGACCGCTCTCCAGGGTCTGCTGGGCCAGAGCCGCATCCGCCAGAGAAAATTTGTGATTGATCTGTATAGATATGTCTCCCTTGCTGACACGGGTAAATAGCGAGTCTGCTAAAAATTGCTGCTCTTCCGGGTCGGCAACGTAATCGAATAGCGAAGGGCGGGTAAGATAGAGAGATCCCATTTGGGTAAGCAATAGGGGTGGAAAATCCGGGACTGCGCCAGATGCGTTACCAAAGCTTACCATCATGCCGCGTCGCTTCAGACACCGCAGCGACAGGTCGAAGGTGTCTCTCCCTACCGAGTCATACACCACATCCACACCTCTGCCGGAGGTCAGTTGTCTAACCTCTGATGGCACATCAACCTCGCGGTAGAGCAGTACCTCATCGCAGCCATTTTGTTTTGCTGTATCCACTTTTTGCTCACTGCCAACCGTACCGATAACGGTGGCTCCTATAGCTCTGGCCCATTGGGTAAGAATTGAGCCAACACCTCCGGCTGCAGCATGGACCAGAATGGTATCTGCAGAGGTGACGGGATATGTTTTCAGGATTAGGTAGGCTGCGGTCAATCCTTTAAGCATCATCCCTGCAGCTACCTCAGACGTAATTGTCCCCGGCAGTTTGATCAAGGCATTTTCCGGTACTATGTGGGCTTGAGAGTATGCTCCCAGCGGGGCGGAGACATAACTTACCCGATCACCTACAACCACCCTGGTTACAGCATCTCCAACAGCGCTCACAATGCCGGCCGCCTCTTTGCCGATACCGGATGGTAACTCCAGGGGATAAAGTCCGGAGCGGTGGTAGATGTCGATGAAATTGACACCGATGGCATCATGCTGAACCAGTACTTCGTTTGCTGCAGGTTCACGCAGTTCTATATCTCTCAGGCGTAGAACTGAGTGGTCGCCATAGCCGTCTATCTGTATTGCCTTGGTCACTGTATTCACCTTTGTTCTGCTATTAGCCAGATTATGACGGCCATGGTTGAAATATAGCCAACAAGGTGGCTATAGCAATAGATTACGAATATCGGAGAGCTCCCTGCCCAAATAGCTGGTAAACCTGGCCCCATCCGCCCCATCGATCACCCGATGATCATAGGAGAGAGAGAGTGGCAGTAGCAGGCGCGGTACCAGATCACCATCTATATATACCGGTTTTATTGTTGCGCGTGCCACACCTAAAATGGCAACCTCCGGGGTGTTTACTATAGGGGTGAATGCGGTGCCACCGATGCCGCCCAGACTGGAGACGGTGAAGGTGCCGCCTTCCATATCACTGTTATTGAGTCTTCTCTCCCTGGCCTTGGTACTCAGTTGCTCCAGCTCTTCTGCCAGGTCGAATAGCCCCTTCTGTTCCACACCCCTGATCACAGGCACCACCAGCCCGGCCGGGGTATCCACAGCGAAACCTATGTTGTAATAACGTTTGATTATCAGGTTTTCACCGCTGGGGTCCAGGGATGAATTGAACTGGGGAAATCTTTTCAGGGCCATCATGCAGGCCTTGAGTATGAAGGCAAGAAGTGTAAGTCGGAATCCCTGGTCCAGTGCCTCCTGGGCATGCTCTTTGCGGAAGGTATCCAGCTCAGTTATATCTGCTTCATCAAACTGAGTGACATGGGGCACCTTCAGCCAGCTGTGGTGCAGATGTGCTCCGGACAGGATCTTTACCTTTGATAATGGTTGTGTCTCTATCTCTCCGAATTTGGAGAAATCAACGGCCGGCGACTCCGGCAGGATGATGCCCAGACCGGGACCGGCATGTTGTGTGGCCATGGCCGCTTTGACAAAGAGCTGAACATCCTCTTTCAGTATCCTGCCTTTGGGTCCGGAGCCTGTTACCAGAGACAGGTCTACCCCCAGTTCTCTGGATATGCGTCGTACCGCCGGGCTGGCATGGGCCTTGCGCAGGTTTTTGCTATTTTCAGGAGAGGGTGGAACCGGTGGGGGTGCCTGTTCCTTGTCACCTATCTCTCTCTTAGGTATGGGGTCCGGTTGTGTAACGTTTGTTGTTACAGTCTCAGTGCTTCTATCTCCTTCCTCAACCGCTTCTTCCACCTCCATGGTCAGAATCTTATCTCCAGCTGACACCTTGTCGCCTACGGCGACATCTAGCTCTTGCACTACACCGCTGAAAGGAGCTGGAATCTCGACCACGGCCTTGTCACTCTCGAGCATGATCACCGGATCTTCCGCAGCTATCCTCTCTCCGGGCGCGACCAGCAGCTCTACAATGTCTACCTGGTCAAAGTCGCCGATGTCTGGAACAAGTACCTGTTTTAACACCTTGTTACACTCCTCCGTTCATACAGTTGTTGGCTCCGGTTTATCCGGATCAATATTATATTTCTTGATTGCCGCACTCACCTGGCGCTGTTCAATCTTGCCCTCATCCGCCAGGGAGGCGAGTGCCGCTACGGCAATGTTATAGCGGTCCACCTCAAAGAATCTGCGCAGCATCTCGCGGGTATCGCTACGGCCGAAACCATCGGTACCCAATACACAATAGTTCCTCGGCACAAATTGCCGTACCTGGTCGGCGTAGATCTTCATGTAATCGGTTGCCGCAACCACCGGTCCTGCGTGCCCCTGCAGACACTGTTGCAGATAGGGTATCTGCGGTTGCTTATCCGGGTGCAGCCGGTTCCAGCGCTCGACACTGAGTCCATCGCGCCGCAACAGATTGAAACTGGTGATGCTCCAGATGTCTGCTGCCACACCAAAGTCATGATGCAGCAGATCAGCTGCAGCCAGTGCTTCACGCAGTATGGCCCCACTGCCAAACAGTTGCACTCTGGGCTTGTTGCTGTTGCTGGCTGGTTGCAACAGATACATCCCCTTGAGGATTCCGTCCTCCACATCGTCCGGCAACATGGGGTGTTCATAGTTCTCATTCATTATCGTGATGTAGTAGAAGATGTTCTCCTGTTTTTGGTACATGCGCCTGAGGCCGTCGTGTACGATCACCGCCAGCTCATAGGCATAAGCAGGGTCATAGGATATGCAGTTCGGGATGGTTGATGCAGCCAGGTGACTGTGACCATCTTGATGTTGTAGTCCCTCCCCGGCCAGGGTAGTACGGCCGGAGGTGGCGCCCATGAGAAAACCGCGTGCCTGCATGTCGCCGGCAGCCCAGAGCAGATCACCGATGCGTTGGAATCCGAACATAGAGTAGAAGGTAAAGAACGGGATCATGTTGATCCCATGTGTGCTGTAGGCGGTTCCGGCGGCCATCCAGGAGGCGATGGCGCCGGCCTCATTGATGCCCTCGTTAAGGATCTGTCCCTGCAGATCCTCGCGGTAGTACATGAGTTGATCACTGTCCACCGGCTCGTATAGCTGTCCCTCGGATGAGTAGATGCCGATCTGACGGAACATACCCTCCATACCGAAGGTGCGCGCCTCATCCGGGACTATAGGCACAATATATTTTCCTATCTCCCTGTCCCTGGTCAGGGCCGACAGCAGGCGTACCGTTGCCATGGTTGTGGACATCCTCCTGCCTTCTGACCCCAGCAGTAGCGGCCCAAATGCATCGCAGTCCGGTATGGCAAGCGGCTCCGCCTGTTTGCGCCTGGCAGGCAGGTATCCACCCAATGCCTCGCGTCTCTCCCGCAGATACTTCATCTCCGGGCTATCTTCATCCGGTTTGTAGAACGGGGCCTCGGCAATCTCATCGTCTGTAATGGGTATATTGAAGCGGTCGCGGAATGCCTTCAGAGACTCTTCCCCCATCTTCTTCTGGGAGTGGGTCATGTTCTGGCCTTCACCTGCCATGCCACCCATGCCGTAACCCTTTACCGTTTTTGCCAGGATCACGGTAGGCTGTCCCAGGTGCTTCACTGCGGCAGCATATGCGGCATACACCTTGTTGGGATCGTGGCCGCCCCGGTTGAGACGCCAGATATCCTCATCAGACATATTTGCAACCATCTCCAGCAGCTCAGGATATTTTCCAAAGAAGTGTTCTCTGGTGTAGGCCCCACCCTTGACCCGATAGTTCTGGTAGTCACCATCCACCGCCTCTTCCATGCGGCGCTGCAGAATACCTTTGGTATCCCGCGCCAGTAGGGCATCCCAATAGGATCCCCATATCACCTTGATTACATTCCAGCCGGCGCCGCGGAATACCGCCTCCAGCTCCTGGATGATCTTACCGTTGCCACGTACCGGTCCATCCAGGCGTTGCAGGTTGCAGTTTACGACGAATATCAGGTTGTCCAGCTTCTCCCTGGCGGCCAGGGAGATTGCACCGAGGGATTCAGGTTCGTCCATCTCACCGTCGCCCATAAAGGCCCAGACCTTGCGACCATCGGTCTGCAACAGGTCACGATTTTGCAGGTACTTCATGAAGCGGGCCTGATAGATGGCCATCAGTGGCCCCAGTCCCATGGAGACTGTGGGAAACTGCCAGAAGTCAGGCATCAGCCAGGGGTGCGGGTAGGAAGAGAGCCCGCCTCCCTCCACCTCACGACGGAATTTGTACAGGTGCTCCTTGGTCAGGCGACGCTCTATGTAGGCGCGCGAATAGATACCGGGTGCGGAGTGGCCCTGAAAAAAGATCAGATCACCCCCGTGGTTTTCATTTGGCGCATGAAAAAAGTGGTTGAACCCTACCTCGAACAGGGTGGCGACCGAGGCGAAACTGGCAATGTGACCTCCCAGCCCTTCGTATTTGCGATTGGCTTTAACCACCATGGCCATGGCGTTCCAGCGTACCATCGCCTTGATGCGCCGCTCAATGGCATGGTTTCCTGGGCTATGCTCTTCCGCGGATGTAGGGATAGTGTTGATATAGGCGGTATTTGCACTATATGGCAGATATGCGCCGGAGCGGCGCGCCTTATCGATCAATCGTTCCAGCAGGTAGTGGGCCCGTTCCACCCCCTCATGTTGCAAGACCGAGTCCAGTGCATCCAGCCACTCTCTGGTCTCTTGGGCATCGATATCTGATTTTTCAGCCATTGTAATAACACCGTCTCGTCGTCTGGGTAAGGCGGAAAATGCCATGACACTCTCTAACTAACCGCGTTATCACCAATCATTTTGTCGACTGCTGACTGCAATAATAGGCAATAAAATCCCGTAACTGTTGTTACCGGGCGTCTATTTAATGGTAGCCCTTGAATTTATAATAACCAAGTACAATACTAGGAAATATAGCGGTATTGATATTATGTTCAAGAGATTCCGGTTTTCAGGAGGCTGATATGTATAGGCGCATTTATTTTCTCTCTCCGGATGTGGGGCATGCAGAGTCAGTTGTGGCAGAACTCGAGGGCAGTGGTGTTGGCAGGGGGCATATACACACCATGGCACGTGAAGATATCGATATAGGCTCATTGCCGCCAGCTACCAGGGGGCAGAAGAGGGATAAGGTGTGGTTTTTTGATCGTCTATTCTGGTTGAGTGATCTGGCCTTTTTTACCCTGGCCCTGGTTATCCTGACACTTACCCTGTATTGGGGGTTTTATGTGTGGGCGTTTATAGCGTTCGTACTAATGGTGGCCTCGTTTGTGATTGGTGAGATCTTTGCCATCAAGGTGCCACATGTGCATTTGACTGAGGTAAAAGGCGCTATGGCACGTGGAGAGATCCTGCTGATGGTGGACATACCAAAGCACAGAGTGCATGAGATTAATGAAATGATCAGCCGGCATCATCCGGAGATAGATCGGGGAGTTGTTGGTTGGAGTATAGAGGCATTGGGAACCTGAAGTGTTTGAGTCTGCCTTTGCTGACCATTAGAACGTTATAGAGGTGTTGAAATGAGTGAATGGGTGCAGGGGCGGGTGCTAAACAATATTCGATATCCCGGAGAGCTTTTCGTTATGCAGGTAGAGGCCCCGGTACAGCAGTTTGTCGCCGGACAGTACACCAAGCTTGCCTTGGATGTTGATGGTGAACGTATTGCCCGGCCCTATTCGATGGTGAATCCGCCTACAGAAGATGTGTTGGAGTTTTATTTCAATACTGTGCCAAACGGTAATTTTACCCGTCGCCTGAGTGAGCTGGAGGGTGGCGACAATATCTGGGTTGCGCAAACTGCCAGCGGTTTTTTTACCCTGGATGAGGTACCGGACGCAGAACATCTGTGGTTGCTGGCCACTGGTACCGCAATCGGTCCGTTTATCTCTATTTTGAAAACCGACGCGCCATGGAAGCGCTTCTCCAGGATTGTTCTGGCGCATGGAGTGCGCCATGCCAGTGAACTTAACTATAAAGAGGCCATAGCTGAGTTTCAGGAACGGTATCCGGAACAGTTCAGTATGGTTCCGTTTATCAGCAGGGAGGTGAACAGCTACGCCCTGGACGGGCATATACCTGATGCGATAAGTAACGGAAAACTTGAGCAGAGGGTTGGGCTGCAACTTAGCCCGGATAAATCCCAGGTGATGATCTGCGGTAATCCCGGCATGATTAGAGAAACAAGAGATGTGCTGTCTGCACGTGGTCTGAAGAAGAACCTGCGGCGCAAACCGGGGCAGGTAACCACGGAACACTACTGGCAGGATGATTGATCCTGCCTCCTCATCCTGCTACCTATAAACCATCAGCTACGGTGTTTACCCATAAATGTCATTGTGAGAGACTTCTATGCCGCAGTATATTTTTACCTCATAGGTAGAAGACATACGGTCTCATGTTCGAATGTAGGAGAAGTAGCAATGGCCAAAAGCATCAAAGGCACCAAGACTGAGCAGAATTTGTTGGCGGCATTCGCCGGTGAATCACAGGCAAGAAACAGATACACCTACTTCTCGGCAGTGGCGAGAAAAGAGGGTCTGGTTCAGATCTCGAACATCTTTGAAGAGACTGCGAACCAGGAGAAGGAGCATGCCAAGAGGTTCTTTAAGTTTCTTGAAGGTGGCGAGGTCGAGGTAACTGAGACCTTTCCTGCCGGAATTATCAGCAGCACCATGGATAATCTACTGCATGCCGCAGCCGGTGAAGAGCATGAGTGGACCGAGATGTATCCCGGCTTTGCCAAGATCGCGCGGGAAGAGGGCTTTGAAGCTGTTGCTCAGGCCTTCGAAGCCATCTCCGTGGCAGAGAAACAGCATGAAAAACGCTATCGGGATCTGGCGGAAAATCTCAAGGCAGGAAGGGTGTTCAAACGGGACGGTAAAGTAGTCTGGCGTTGTCTGAACTGTGGATACCTGCATGAGGGAGATGAAGCACCTGAGCGCTGTCCTGCATGTATCCATCCGCAGGCACATTTTGAACTGCTGGGGGAGAACTGGTAGGGCGCTCAGCGTAAACATAACAGGCCCGGTATATTCCGGGCCTTTTTTACGCCTGGTTTTATGGTGCTGAGTAACTAGGACTTGCCTCTATCCTTACCCCAGGTGTAGCGCAGGAAAGTCTCACGCCCGGAGCCATAACGATACGCCTGGTAATGTACCGGGTTCTTTACGCAGTACTTTTGATGATGCTCTTCAGCGCGGTAGAACTCTGATGCCGGAATAATCTCTGTGGCGATCGGCTGTGAGAAATGTCCGGATGTTGCCAGTCTTGCCTTGGATGTTTCTGCAATCTTCCGCTGCTCCTCGTCATGATAAAAGATAGCTGTTTGGTATTGTGTTCCGCGATCGGCAAACTGTCCGCCACCATCCGTAGGATCTATCTGGCGCCAGAAGGATTCAACCAGCTCGGAATAACTGATCTTAGCGGGGTCGAAAATCACCTCCACCGCCTCGAGGTGTCCGGTGGTGCCGCTGCAGACCTGGGCATAGGTCGGATGTTCAACATGGCCGCCGGTGTAACCTGAGATTACATCCACGACGCCTGGCAGATCCATAAAACCTGATTCAACACACCAGAAGCATCCTCCGGCAAAGGTGGCTTTTTGTGTTTTCTCATTCATCTTTTGCTCCCATAGATATAGTTACGACTCTCCTCTCTCGTTACTGTAGACAGCTGATATATCTTGAGAATATGTGATAATTATCAAAAAAGATTGACAGTTTTATCACGAATAGACAGAATAGCGTCAAATATGACGATATGGTAGCAATATCGGATGATTTAGTTGTGAATACAGGAGAATAAGATATGCCGGTAATCAACTGTTATGTGGATATAGATCAGGTAGAGAAAGAGGCCAAGAAGGACTATATAGACCGTCACTCCCCCTTCATCCATTGTGCCGACAGCGCCAACAAGGACCAGGCCTTTGCTGTCACGGTAAGGATGGGGGAGGAGTATCAGCACCCGGATGACAATGATCACTATATCAGGTCAGTGCAGCTGTATAACGGACAGACGCTATTGGCTGAAGCAAGTTTTCCACCCGGCACCATGGGCGGAAACGGGGCCAAAGGCAATGCCCAGGTTACATTCAATATAGTCCCTACCAGCAGCAAGCTTAACCTCAGCGCCATCTCCTACTGTACCAAACACGGACTGTGGGAGAGTGACCCGGTTGAGGTTGCGGTTAATTAGCCTACGCATTGACTCATCTGACTAAAATTTATTCGAAACTATCCGGTTCTAATTATGACCGGATAGTTTCATTTGGTTGTAGTGATAAACATAAAGTGCAGTATCCAGAACTATTAGAGGGTCGTCTGGTTAGACGCTACCAACGCTTTCTCGCTGATGTAGAGTTAAAGACCGGAGAGATTATAACCGCCCACTGTGCCAATACCGGCTCCATGCTCAACTGCAGTGACCCCGGCAGCAGAGTGTGGGTAATCGATTCAGACAACCCCAGACGCAAGCTGCGTTATACCTGGGAGCTGGTAGAGGTAGAGGGGAGGTTTTTGGCATGCATCAACACCAATCGCGCCAATCAGTTGGTGAAGGAAGCGATCATAGATTGTCGGATAGATGAGCTTGTCGGTTACGATGAGCTACTGACCGAACGTCTCTATGGCCTGGAACAGAGCCGCATAGATATCCTGTTGCGGGGTGATGGCAGGCCCGACTGTTATGTTGAGATCAAGAGCGTTACCCTGCAGTCGGAGAATGGCCTGGGACTGTTCCCGGATGCAGTTACAACGCGCGGCAGAAAGCACCTGCGGGAATTGGCCGCTGTTGTCAGGGAAGGGCATAGAGCGGTGCTATTCTTCAATGTGGCGCATACCGGTATAGTGCGGATGAAACCGGCCTGGAAGATCGATCCTGAATATGCGCTTACCCTGTCGGAGGTAATGGAGGCCGGGGTCGAGGTTGTTGTATACGGTACGGAGATTTCACCCCAATCCATCGAACTGGGAAGACGCCTGGAGTTTTCCATTCACCCGAACAGCTGGGCCGGTAAAACCTTGGAGTCGGAAAAACGGCAAATCGCAAAAATAGGGTCGGAACACAGTTTTTGCTAATATAGCCCAAGCCATTCACAATCTAATCGCATGAATCCAACCACAAGGAGGTGGAAAATGTCACGTAACCCCCACTTTTTGCTGCCGGGTGTGCAACAGCATGTCATTCAGCGCGGCCATAATCGAGAACCATCTTTTTTCGCAGAAGAAGACTTTCAGCGTTATCTTCATAATGTCCATGAAGCAGTGTTAGAGAAGAGTTGAACCAGGAACTGGTGCTGGGCAGGGAAGACTTCAAAGATAAAATAGATGTGATGTTACAGCGGCAGGTCCGGCCAGGATTACCAGGGAGGCCACGCACTGAAGAAGAGCAAGCGATATACAAGTGACTATAGTATATTAGCGAAAACTGTGTTCCGACCCCAGTTTACCAGTTTAAAACGCTAGGTATGATAAGCATGGATATACGCACCATCATATTACCGCTGTTACTGGCTATTGCGTTCAGCAGTACAACTATCGCAGCGCCACAAGCTCCGTTGGATGCCACTGCATTTCACGACCGGGTGGTTGATCTCTACTCCTTTGCGCCGCATACACTCAACTCAGAACAGATCCAATCCAAGTCAGTCCAGTTAGACCAATTTTGGAATGAGGTTAGGGATAACAGTAAGGAGTATCTCCCATTTATCAGGGATGAGCTAAGGAAGAAGGGTGCTTCATCCTTTTTCCTTTATGATGGCAGTAAATTATTATTGTTGATATCAGAAGAAAAGCAGGATTTGGCGCTCGCGCTTGCATCTATCCCAAAGGCCGATCTTAAGGATGTTCAAGGTTCCGATTATCTTAGAACCGTGCACTGGTTTGCCATGAATGGATACGACACAACCGCTGCAGCACTACGAGTACTGGATTATCCAGAATTCAAGGCAACCATCCCTCTGCATGCCCTCACACTAGGACAGGACTATTCGCTGATATACATGCTGTTTCCACAGCCTGATACAAAATTCATCCAGCCGCTAATAGACAGGCTAAGTATTGAGAAGGATATCAAGTCGCAAAAAAGCATCATGCTGGCGCTGTGGTATACAGTAACGCCGGAGGCAACCCTAGCGATACAAAACTTTTCCAATGATGCATCCAGGCCAGAAGAATCCAGAAACCATGCCAAGGAGTTGATCATGCAGCAATCACCTCAAGCCGGGAAAACCGCATCATCAGATATTGCAGCATTAAAGAAAAAGCGGCAGTTGGCAATGCATAGGATAAGTGATGAGGCACTAATCAGATTTGAGGAGATTACCGCCAAGTTGATTGGCAAATAAGTAGAAAGTTAACTGGGGCAGCCTACCTAGCTTAAGGTCTCCCCTAGTACTGTATAGTCGCTAGTCGGCCAGGAGCGGACTGTTGGGATAGTGCTTTATCAAGGATGGTTGGGGTGATATTCTCTAGGAAAAGTAGGGGATATGGATAAAGCGGGATGCGGTTCAGTTAAAGGCATTCGGCCTTAATCTAATCAAAATACAATTATTATACTAGCTGTATAAGTCAGTCTAAGTGCCAGCTGTATAATCCATACATTAGCTAGAAATATGAAATCACGATCGAGATCTCTCGCCAGCAAATCAATAGATGCAATGCTTGCCGCTGTGGAGATTTACAACAAGCCTAACTTCTCATATCGTGAAGAGAGTTTTT
>JBNKDM010000028.1:0-25125 GCA_050288245.1 Sedimenticolaceae bacterium | reverse complement strand
TGAAGAACAGAGTGTTGTCGCTGACGACATCAACCGTAATATCAGCAGAATCAATGAAGTTACTGTGCACAGCGCAGAAGGTGCCGCCGAACTTGCCGGTGAGAGCGAAACATTGATGAAGCTGTCTGAGGACCTTCTGGCGGTGGTCGGGTGTTTCAATCTAGGTGAGAAGCAGCTGCTTATTGATCTGGAGAGGGCAAAGTCCGCACATATGGCGTGGAAGGTAAAGTTGCGCGGATATCTGGATGGGCGTGCGGTTTTGACCCGCGAACAGGCGGTATCCGATCATGACTGCGCATTTGGAAAGTGGTACTTCGGACAAGGTCTGGAGCGTTTTGGGCATGTTGCGGAGATGTCACAGGTGCGTGAGCCGCATGCGGAGATACACAATCTGATACGCGACATCATTGAGCTGAAGGAGCGTGGAAAGATTGAGGAGGCGGAGCAGGCGTATCAGAAAGTGGCTCCGCTGTCCGAGCAGATAGTCGGGTTGATCGACAGAATCAAACAACACGTATAGTGACATGGTGGAAAAGAGGAGACTGTTGCATCAGCAGGATACAATGTAGAGGGAAATTTCCTGCTGTCTGCTGCACAACTTTTCTGAGCAACACACGGAGTCTATCCTACCTTACTGGCATCATCTATGATGCCTCAGTAGACACGTACCAGCGCCCCTAACACAGGTCTGAATTTACAACCTTGTGTTTTGTGTATAAATGCTCTAAAAAGGAGACTATTGCAGGGATATAATTTCAATAATGGACCCTTTCTGCTGGAGGCAAAGGAGTAGTGCACCCCACCCAGGATACCCCCCGTATCCGAATAAACGGAACGGTTTCGAATATGCATCACATAAATGGGATAGATTACTGCCAATACTGAATATCAAAAAAACAAAGCGGAGGATATCAACGATGATAGGGCTGCTAGTATCGATACTGTTTGTTATTTGGTTCTTTAATTCCGCCAAAAAGGTCGGGAAGAATGAATGGGGTTGGGCGTTAGTCGGGTTTATCTCTTACTACATCCCGGTGTTCATCTGGGGTCTTATATTAGGATCTATCATTCCAGAATTGGGTATTAGAATAAGTTCTGATACTGGTGCTATCGCGTTCGGGCTGGCAATTGGATTGTCTGCCGTATTGATTGGTGCCATTTGCGCTGTACTGGTCAGATCGAAACTGTTGTTAAAATCAGTCAGCGACTAACGGTTCCATTAATATATATTTCGCTTTAGTTGATTGGATACTGTTATATGTGATGATCAATGTTGATCAATACTCAGCTTGTGGTTTAGGTGGTGAGATAGAGGGGCATAGATCAAAGTAAAATGGCGAGGGGGTAGATGGGTGTCTTCGTTTTATGGGTTTACAATGCTTGTGCTGCAATATGCATGGTCGGAGCAGAGTCATCAAGCCTTGAATATCCAAAAAATCATATCCCATCTTTAATCAAGATCATGGAATATATTTATGGATAATAAGCATAAGCTACAACAACCTGGGGCAGGTCTTCCTACCCTTGATCTGTGGATATCCAGGATGGGGCTGGGTTTTCTGCGAAGCACTTTCGGTCGGAATAAACTTGGTAAGTTATTATGTACTGAAACAAATAAAGTGTTAGATGCTGCGCGAAAACTCGCTTCTGAACAGTTGCAGCAGCAAGTGCTTATCCCAAGGCTTACCGGTATAGAGGATAGTAGCAGAGATTGGTCTGCTGCTATGGTCTTGCAGCATCTGGTAATTGTGGATAACGGCATTAGCGAACTCATAGTTGCGTTATCGCATAACCAGACCCATGAGAGAGAGGTGCGCATAGCTGATGTGAAACCGGATGTAAACGCAGGCCAAGAACAGTTGCCGCATCTGGAGGAGGCTGTGCAAACCTATCTGGATAGAGTGGCAACTGTCGAAAATTTATATACCGAAGAGCGACATGCCCACCCATGGTTTGGTGAAATGAATGCCCACGGATGGCATACCTTGGCAGCACTGCATACGATGATTCACCGTCGCCAGCTAGATGTCATAATCAAGGCATGTAGCTAGTACACATCCTGTTGATGCCAAAGTTTATTCCAGGGCAGGTGCTGGAGAATCTTGGTTTATCAGCTAATGCTTTAGCATGATGCTGGTTGTCGCATATGTCTAGTATCAGGATGTAATCGGAATCATACCATGATTGCAGGGGGTGGCTCTCTTCATAACCAACGGTTTGCGGAGTACGAACGGTCCAGGGATTGACAAGAGGTTACAGGGATTAGAGAAACTACGCCCGACGATGTTACAACGACAAGTTATCCCATCCCCTGCAATCAAGTAGCCGCAGACAGTGCCGGAGTCGTCAGCGACTCCGGCCGGTTTAATTAGCCGTCGATCTTTCTGTATTTTATCCGATGTGGCTGATCGGCATCGGCCCCCAGGCGTCTTCTGCGATCCGCCTCGTAGTCGGCATAGTTTCCTTCGAACCATACTGTCTTGGAGTCGCCCTCGAATGCCAGGATGTGGGTGGCGATTCTATCCAGGAACCAGCGGTCATGGGATATGACTACCACGCAGCCGGGGAAGGTGAGGATGGCCTCTTCCAGCGCGCGCAGGGTCTCTACGTCCAGGTCGTTGGTAGGTTCGTCCAGCAATAGAAGGTTGCCACCGCTCTTGAGCAGGTTGGCCAGATGCACCCGGTTGCGCTCTCCGCCGGACAGGGTGCCGACCTTTTTCTGCTGGTCCGGACCCTTGAAGTTGAAGCGGCTTACATAGGCGCGGGAGTTCATCTCATAGTTGCCTACGGTGATGATTTCACTCCCGCCGGATACCTCTTCCCATACCGTCTTGTTATCATCCAGGGCGTCTCGTGACTGATCCACCATGGCGGCCTTTACCGTTTCACCGATGCGGAACTCACCAGCGTCCGGTTGCTCTGCCCCGGTGATGATGCGGAACAGGGTGGTCTTGCCCGCACCGTTCGGTCCGATGATGCCGACTATGCCACCCTTGGGCAGATTGAAGCTGAGGTCGTCGTACAGCACATTGTCACCGAATGATTTCTTCAGCCCCTTGGCCTCAATCACCAGGTCACCCAGACGGTCACCGGGAGGGATGTAGATCTCGTTGGTCTCGCTGCGCTTCTGGAACTCCTGGCTCTGCAGCTCTTCGAATCGCTGGATGCGGGCCTTGCTCTTGGCGTGTCTCCCCTTGGGATTGCTGCGTACCCACTCCAGCTCATGCTTCATGCTCTTGATACGGGCAGACTCCTGCTTCTGCTCTATCTCCAGGCGCTCCTCTTTCTGTTGCAGCCAGGATGAGTAGTTGCCCTCCCACGGGATACCGTAGCCACGATCCAGTTCCAGGATCCAGCCGGCGACGTTGTCCAGGAAGTAACGGTCATGGGTTACTGCCACCACGGTACCGGGGTAGTCATGGAGGAAGCGTTCCAACCAGGCCACTGATTCCGCATCCAGGTGGTTGGTGGGTTCGTCCAGCAGTAACATATCAGGTTTGGACAGAAGTAGTCTGCACAGGGCCACGCGGCGTCTCTCACCACCGGAGATCTTGGTTACATCGGCATCCCATGGCGGCAGGCGCAGGGCATCGGCGGCCACCTCCAGGGTGCGCTCCAGGTTATGTCCATCCTGGGCCTGGATGATATTCTCCAGTTCGCCCTGACGTTTGGCCAGGGCATCGAAATCCGCATCCGGTTCGGCGTAGGCGGCGTAGACCTGATCCAGCTCTTCCAGGGCACCCTTGACCTCAGACAGTGCCTCTTCCACATTGCCGCGTACGTCCTTGCTTGGATCGAGTTGCGGCTCCTGTTCCAGATATCCTACCTTGATGCCGGCCTGGGGTCGGGCCTCGCCCTCAATCTCGTTATCCAGTCCGGCCATAATGCGTAGCAGGGTGGACTTGCCGGCACCGTTAAGTCCCAGTACGCCGATCTTGGCGCCGGGAAAGAACGACAGAGAGATATCTTTAAGTATTACGCGCTTGGGCGGCACTATCTTGCCGACCCGGTTCATGGTGTAGATGTATTGAGCCATGGTTAATAATATTCCAGATGTACGGATAAGTGGTGGCAGGATAATAGTACATAGCCACCGTGATTGATCGATGATTAGTTTCAGGCCATAGGTATCAGTTCCGGTACCGGTCCCGGATTCTTGCAATCAACTTTATGGTACAGGTCATACAGAGCAGCCTGCAGGGCCTCTTCTATAACCGGGTGATAGAACGGCATCTGCAGAAGATCACCAACGGTGAGTCCCTGCTGAATACTCCATGCCAGCAGATGGGCCAGGTTCTCTCCATGGGTGCAGACCATTGCCGCCCCCAGCAGTTTACCGCTGGCCTTGTCGGCATAGACCCGGATGATCCCCATGTTCTTGCCCATGATCAGGGCGCGACCTACCGAGGCCAGTTTTACCTGACCGACTGCAACACTGTCCTGATCCAGTTCCGACCAGCGCATGCCTATATGACAGATATTGGGTTCGCAGAAGTTGATGGATAGAGGGGTTTTGCGCCGGAAATGGGTAATCTGTTCACTCACGGCGTTGTGGCCGGCAATACGGCCCTCGTCTCCGGCCTCGTGCAGTAGCGGTAGATCCCCGTTTACGTCGCCTGCCAGGAAGATATGACTGTCACCGACCTGCATGCTGTTTTTGTTATAAATGGGTATGCCGTGTTTGTTCAGCTCTACACCAGCGTTTTCAAGTCCCAGATTATCAACGTTGGGAGTGCGTCCCAGTGATGCCAGAACCATCTCCACCACAGCTGATTTGTCGCCCGCCTTAACCTTAAGCTTTTCTCCTTTTTTGCTGATCTCTGCAGCTGTGCCCAGATGGATGGGGAACTCCTTGCGCAGGATCTTTAGTGCCTTCTTGGCCACCTCTGGGTCCTCAATGCCGCCGATATGGTGCAGCTGGTCAAAGCCGGTTACCTCCACCCCCAGACGAGCCAGGGACTGGCCGATCTCCAGTCCGATGGTGCCAAGACCGATTACTGCGATGGATCGTGGCATCTCTTCCAGTTCGAATAGTTGGTCGGTGGTTATGATTTTGTCACCAAACTCCTCCCATGCCTTAGGCATGATGGGACGGGAGCCGGTAGCTATGATGATCTTGTCGGCGCGAATCAGTTTGCCTTCCACCTCCAGCAGATTGGGTTCCAGGAACTTGGCATAGCCGGTTATAAACAGATCATCGCTCATGTTGTCGGTGCTGTTGGACAGAACCCGATCCACGAAGGTATCGCGCATGTCCTGTACATGCTCAATGGTCTCGTTGAGGTCGATCTCCATCCCATCCAGACCCTCAACCCCATAGCGTGCCAGGATCTTGCGGCGAGAGTAGTCATTGGCGGCCTGGATAAGGGCCTTGGAAGGCATACAGCCTACCCTGGCACAGGTAGTGCCCAATTCGCCGCCGTTTATCAGGACAAAGCTCTTACCCGATGATTTTACCTTGCCCAAGGCATATAAGCCTGCAGAACCGGAACCTATGATGGCGACGTCAACTCTCTTCTCTTGCACTTGAATCTCCGTGGGTTGGTTTATGGCTAAATGGTTATCTGTTGTGGCCGGTGGACACTAGGTGATTACACTGGGCTCGCTTCTGCCAGTGCGCTGTTCAATCTGGGCCAGTTGTCTGGCTATTGCTGCCAGGGGCGCAATAACATCGGTTGTCTGTTGCAGCTGCTTGGCCGGGTCTGGCTCAAATAGCTCCAGGTAGACCCGGAGGGTAGCGCCTTCAGTGCCGGTTCCTGAGAGGCGAAATACTATGCGTGAGCCATTGCGGAAGCCAATGCGGATTCCCTGATTTTTCGATATGCTGCCGTCGATCGGGTCGGTATAGCTGAAGTTGTCTGCATACTCCACAACATAGGGACCAAACCCGGTTCCAGGTAGAGATGGCAGCTGATTTTGCAGGTGTTGCATCAGGTCCGCAGCCGCAGCCGCGTCGATCTCTTCATAGTCGTATCTGCTGTAGTAGTTGCGGCCGAATATTCGCCAATGGTCCTGGACGATCCTGCGTACCGACATGCGTTTTACTGCGAGCAGATTTAGCCAGAATAGCACCGCCCATAGTCCATCCTTTTCCCGTACATGGTCAGAACCGGTGCCGAAGCTCTCTTCCCCGCAGATGGTTATCTTGCCGGCATCCAACAGGTTGCCAAAGAATTTCCATCCGGTGGGTGTCTCAAAACACTCTATTCCAAGGAGCTCAGCCACACGGTCTGCGGCCTGGCTGGTGGGCATGGAACGGGCTATGCCGGTCAGGCCCCTGGGGTATCCGGGCAGGTGGTGGGCGTTTGCCGCCAGTACCGCCAGGCTGTCGCTTGGATTGACATAAAAATGCTTACCCAGAATCATGTTGCGGTCACCGTCGCCGTCTGATGCGGCAGCGAAGTCTACCGGTTCATTGCCGCTGGTTAGCTCCACGATCTCGTGGGCATGTACTAGATTTGGGTCAGGATGTCCGCCACCAAAATCCTCCAGTGGTATTCCGTTCATGACGGTCCCGGGGGCGGCGCCCAACATCTGTTCCAGGATGCGAGTCGCATAAGGCCCGGTGACAGCGTGCATGGCGTCAAAACGCATCTGAAATGTGCCGGTATTGAACATGTGGGTGATAGCGTCAAAATCAAACAACTGTTGCATCAGGGCCGCATAGTCATCCACCGGGTCGATGATCTTAACTCTGGTTGCTCCGATCTGGATTGTGCCAATGCGGTCAAGATCAACATCCGGGGCGTCAACAATCCGATATTGGCCGATTTCTCGGGTGCGACGGAATATCGCCTCGGTTACCCCCTCCGGCGCAGGTCCTCCGTTGGGAACATTGAATTTGATCCCGAAGTCGGCGTCAGGTCCACCTGGATTGTGGCTGGCGGAGAGGATTATGCCGCCCTGGGTACGGTATTTGCGGATAACGCAGGATGCTGCCGGGGTGGAAAGTATCCCTCCCTGGCCCACAATGACCTCGGCCAGATCGTTGGCGGCTGCCATTTTGAGGATAATCTGGATGGCCTCGCGGTTGTAATAGCGTCCGTCACCACCCAGTACCATGGTCGCGCCCTTGAGGCCGCTCTGGGTATCGAAGATCGACTGGACAAAATTCTCCAGATAGTGCTTACCTTTAAATACAGACACCTTCTTGCGCAGACCGGATGTACCTGGACGCTGGTCGGTAAACGGTTGGGTCTGAACTATTGTTGTATTCATGGTTTAGGCGTTTTGACCTGGAAAGTTAGGGGATATTGCTGCATGTGTCAGCGTGAATGGGGGGAGTATAATTTCTCCAGCGGTGCAGGACAAATACACCCTTGAAATCCCCCGCATGTGCCGCATGTTAGCATTTTAGTCATAATGTCCGTCATAATTACAGGCCTCATCCCTGTTAATGCGGCATATATGCCATGCAACTATATGAAATATAAGAGAAACAGGAGTTAATTGTTATCATGACCGTTGAAGCACATAAGGAGACACTGGAGTTTAAGGCCGAGGTTAGCCAGGTTCTGAATCTGGTGATCCGTTCCCTATATAGCAATAGAGAGATCTTTTTGCGCGAACTGATTTCCAACGCATCGGACGCAGCGGAAAAGCTGCGGTTTGAGGCCCTGACGGATGACGGGATGTATGAAGATGCCCCAGATCTGCGGATCCGCGTATCTCTGGATAAGGAGCGTCGCACTGTCACCATATCTGATAACGGCATCGGCATGAGCAGGCAGGAGGTTAGTGAGATCATCGGCACTATTGCCAGCTCCGGTACCCGCAAGTTTCTCGAGTCCATGAGCGGAGAGAACAGCGAAGATAGCCAGCTTATCGGACAGTTCGGGGTTGGTTTTTATTCCGCGTTTATCGTAGCCGACAAGGTCACCATGCTGACCAGACGCGCCGGACTCGGTAGCGAACATGGCGTACGCTGGGAGTCCAGCGGTGAGGGAGATTACTCCATAGAAACGGTGGAGAAGGCGGCGCGCGGGACAGATATTACCCTGCATCTGCGCGAGGATGCGGATGAGTTTCTGGAGCCATACCGTCTGCGCGCTATCATCAGTAAGTTCTCAGACCACATCGCCATCCCGGTGGAGATGCTGGAGGAGATCTACCCCGGCGACAAGGATGAAGAGAAGAGAGAGCCGGGATGGGAACAGGTAAATAAAGGGACCGCCCTGTGGATGCGCAACAAGTCAGAGATCAGCGATGAGGAGTATGCGGATTTCTACAAACACATAGGGCATGATTTTCAGGATCCTCTGGCCCATGCCCATAACCGGGTTGAGGGTAAAAATGAATACACCTCGCTGCTATATATACCGGCACGCGCCCCGTTTGATATGTGGGAGCGGGAGCAGAAGCATGGTGTGAAGCTGTATGTGCGGCGCATCTTTATCATGGATGAAGCGGATAAGCTGATGCCGCGCTATCTGCGTTTTGTGAAGGGGGTGGTGGATTCTGATGATCTGCCGCTGAATGTCTCTCGCGAGATCCTGCAGCACGACAAGAAGATAGACAGTATTCGCAATGCCAACACCAAACGCGTCCTGGGGCTGCTGGAAAAGATGGCCAAGGATGATGCAGAGAAATACCAGAGTTTCTGGAAAGAGTTCGGCAAGGTGATCAAGGAGGGGCCGGCAGAGGACATTGCCAACAAGGAGAAGTTGGGTGAGCTGCTGCGTTTTGCCACCACCAAGTCTGAAGGTAAGGAGCAGACCGTCTCCCTGGATGAATACATCGGGCGTATGCAGGAAAAGCAGGAGAAGATCTACTACATAACCGCCGACAGTTATGCCGCCGCCAGCAATAGTCCCCACCTTGAGATATTCAAGAAGAAGGATGTGGAGGTGCTGCTGCTGACCGATCGGGTGGATGAGTGGCTGGTATCCCACTTCACCGATTACCAGGGCAAACATCTACAGTCTGTAGCTAAAGGCGAGCTTGATCTGGGTGAACTCAAGGATCAGGATGAGGAGGAGCGGAAGAAGGTGGCTGAGGAGCACCAGGGCATGGTGGAGCGCATCAAGAGTGCCTTGGGTGATATGGTCAAAGAGGTGCGGGTTAGTCAGCGTCTGACCGAATCTCCTGCTTGCCTGGTGGTAGGCGATTACGATATGAGTGCCAATCTACAGCGGGTCTTTGCCCAGCTGGGCCAGGATGCTCCAAATGTGAAACCTATCCTTGAGGTAAATCCTGATCATCCCCTGGTGGTCAAGATGGAACAGGAGCCGGATGAGGATCTGTTTGCAGATCTGGCCAAAATCCTGTTTGATCAGGCGCTTCTGGCAGAGGGCGGGCAGTTGGAAGATCCGGCTGCGTTCGTGCGTCGTCTTAACAAGTTAATGCTAAGCTAATGTCACCCGGACCAGACTTGGTTTTAGCGTACTGGTCCGGGGAGTAACTCTATGGTATCGGTCTCCAGCAAACTTCCGGTTGGCGAGCTTGAACAGAAGGACATTCTGTCGTGGCTGGATGGCGTATCTGTCGGTCGCAAGTCTGAAGATGTGCAGCTGCTACATGAAGCCTGCGGCTTTGCAGTTACCGCCCTGAAAGAGCTCGGGCGCAAGAGAGCTGATGAGCTGCTGAATCGCGCCTTCGCTGTTGGGGCTATTCTCAACTCCATGGCCATGGATGCTGATACCATGGCTGCTGCCATTCTGCACTATACCTTGTCAGGGGTAGGTATAGATTCTAAACAGATCGAGTTGAATTTTGGTGAAGAGATTGCCGGTCTGGTAAGTGGTCTTGACCGAATAGGGCAGGTAGCTGAATCTTCTGCTGGGTTAAGTCGTGGGGATGAGCAGCGCCATGCGGAGAATCTGCGGCGTATGCTGCTGACCCTGGCCGATGATATCCGGGTGGTGCTGGTGGTTTTGGCTGAACGTCTGCACAAAATGCGTGGACTGAAGGATTTTCCCTCTGATGCCCAGAGATGGGAGGCGCAGGAGACCAGCGACATCTACGCGCCTCTGGCAAACAGATTGGGTATCTGGCAGATCAAGTGGGAGCTGGAAGATCTCTGTCTGCGTTATCTGCACCCGGAGCAGTATATGGAGATAGCAGGTCTCCTGGATGGCCGGCGTATCCAACGGGAACAGTTTGTATCAGAAGTAATCGAGTTGCTGCAGGAAAAGTTCAAGGATATTGGTCTCAAGGCAGAGATTACCGGACGCCCCAAGCACATCTACAGCATTTGGAGAAAGATGGAGCGCAAGTCCGTCGGGTTCGACCAGATATTTGATCTGCGCGCAGTGCGGGTCTTGGTAGAAACCGAGGCGGACTGTTACACCGCCTTAGGTGTGGTACATGGTCTTTGGCGCCATATCCCGGGTGAATTCGACGACTATATCGCAACCCCCAAGGCCAATCTGTACCGCTCTATCCATACCGCAGTGATTGGTCCGGAAGCTAAGGTTATGGAGGTCCAGATCAGAACCAGGGATATGCACGAACATGCTGAACTGGGTGTTGCAGCCCATTGGCGCTACAAGGAGAGCGGTAAAGCAGATGCCGAATTTGAGCGCAGGATAGCTCAGATGCGCAGCTGGCTGGAGGCTCAGGGTTCAGAGGATAATGTCCAGGATCTTCCTGATACGGCCAAGACCGACTTTGAGGCTGATCAGGTGTATGTGTTTACCCCTAAGGGCAATGTGATTGAGCTGCCCAAAGGTTCTACCCCCCTGGATTTTGCCTACGCCATTCATACCGAAGTCGGTCATCGTTGCCGCGGTGCCAAGGTGGATGGCCGTATTGTTCAGCTTGCGCAACCCTTGGAGAGTGCGCAAACGGTTGAGATTCTTACCTCCAAGGAGAGTAAGCCCAGCAGAGACTGGCTCAGTACCAGGATGGGATATCTCAAGACATCGAATGCCCGCGCCAAGGTAAGACAGTGGTTCAAACAACAAAACTATGACGAAAATGTGTTAATGGGGCAGAGTAGCCTGGAGCGGGAACTCGGCCGTCTGGGGATTGTGGCACCGGATCTGCTGGAGGAGGCAAAGAGTCTCAATTTTACCAGGGTGGACGATCTGTACGCGGCTATTGGCCGGGGTGAAATCTCACCGGTGCATCTGGCCATAGGGATCAGAAGTCGTCAGATGCCGACACAAGAGACGAATGAAGTTGCATTGCCTCGCCGTCGTCGTCACCAGTCCAGCAGGAGTAGGGAAAATGAGGTGGTGGTCGAAGGGGTGGGTGACCTGATGACCCACATCGCCCATTGCTGCAAACCGGTACCGTACGATCCGATTGTGGGATTTATCACCCGTGGCCGCGGAGTAACTGTGCACCGTCGTGATTGTCCCATGATAAGGAAGGTTGGAGATAGTTTGGGAGATCGGTTGGCGAACGTGGTTTGGAGTAGGAGGCATGTAGCAGCATCCTATCAGGTGGATATCCAGGTGGTTGCCAGCGACCGTAAGGGCCTGTTACGGGACATATCATCCATATTGACCAACGAAGATGTGGATCTTACCGGGGTAAATACCAAGTCAGATAAACGCTCTGATCAAGCTGTTATGCGTTTTACCATAGAGATTACGGATATGGAGCAGTTGAGCATGGTTCTTGGCAAGATTGCCCAGCTTCCGGATGTGCTGGAAGTGAAACGCAGGATATAGATCACATCCCGTATTAATAATTTTGCCTGCACACCCCGACGCACGGTAAACTAAGCCACTGATTTGCAACTGTTCGACCCATAGGCGGCGGGATGTTTTTTAATCAACTAATGGTCTTTTGGATGATTCCCCCTCCATGATGAGCAACAGCTACCCACCAAATCAACATGGGCTTATTGAGTCAAAATTGACATTACAGGACAAAATCAATCTGCTTGGCATGGATCGTAATGCCATGGAATCCCTTTTTAATGAAATGGGGTTCAAGGTTTTTCATGCCCGCCAGGTTATGAAGTGGATCCATAAACATGGTGTCATCGATTTTGATCAGATGACCGATCTAAGCAAAGATCTACGCGCCCGTCTCAAACTTCTGACCGAAATCAGAACGCCTGAGGTAATATTGGAACAGCCATCGCGGGATGGTACCCGTAAATGGTTATTGGAGCTGGATTGTTCTAATCGAATTGAAACGGTCCTTATCCCTGAGACTGGACGCACTACCTTGTGTGTATCTTCTCAGGTCGGTTGTGCCTTAGACTGCAGTTTCTGTTCAACCGCAAGGCAAGGGTTTAATCGTAATCTTTCCGTGGCCGAGATAATCGGGCAGGTGTGGGTGGCGGTGCAAATGATGGACCAACCCCTGACTAATGTGGTGTTTATGGGCATGGGGGAACCATTGGCAAATCTTGATGCCGTAGTAGGAGCTATGAGCATCATGCAGGATGATCTTGCATATGGACTTTCGAAATACCGGGTTACCGTCAGCACAGCAGGGATTGTTCCCGCGTTGCGCGAACTGCACAAGGTGAGTGATGTGAGTTTGGCGGTATCTCTGCATGCATCGAACAATGAACTACGGGATCAACTGGTTCCTATAAACAAAAAGTATCCGTTGGAGGAGCTTATTCCCGCTTGTCGCGATTTCGTTAAGGATGACAGGAGACGCAAGGTCACCTGGGAATATGTAATGCTGGATGGAGTAAACGATAGTGATCGTCACGCCAAAGAGCTGATTAGGTTGTTGGAAGGTACTCCATCCAAGATGAACCTGATTCCATTCAACTCGTTTCCTGGTAGTGGCTTTAAAGGTTCACCACAAGAGAGAATTGATGCATTCAGGCAGAGATTGCAAAAGGCCGGAATAATATCCATAACCAGAAAGACACGCGGGGATGATATTGATGCCGCCTGCGGTCAATTGGTCGGAAAGGTTAAAGATAAAAGCAGACGCATGCTAAATAGCGAGAATATCGCCTGGGGAGGGATAACAAAGTGAAATCGGAAGTTTCAAGGGTCATCACCGTTACCGTGTTGATCACTATGTTAGGTCTTGCCGGCTGTCAGCAGGGTGTGGTTCGTACTGACAGCGACGATGAGACAGGTTCTCTGGGTACCACACAAAAAAAAGGAACGGGTGATGTCTATGTAAAATTAGCAGTAGCCTACATGCAGCGGGATCAGTTGGGTGTGGCGCTACAAAACATAAAAAAGGCTGTCTCCATGGATCCTAATAATGGTGAAGCCCATAATGTAATGGCAATTATCTATAGCAGGTTGGGCGAAACCGCCCTGGCAGAACAGCACTTTAAGCGTTCCAAGCAACTACAGCCAAAGAACCCCTATATCCTGAACGCATATGGCAGTTTTCTGTGTGGACAAAAGAGATACAAGGAGGCCGATGAGCAGTTCAATGCCGCCTTGAAGAATCCGTTGTATACCACCCCGGAAGTGGCGCTGACCAATGCAGGAATATGCGCCAATATGGCGAAAGAGACCGATAAGGCAGAGGCCTATCTGCGCCGGGCATTGCAATATAATGGCAGGTTCTCTGTGGCGCTGTTTCAGATGGCCCAGCTTAGTTATGACTCGGGTGATCCGACTGCCGCAAAGGAGTTTCTGAAACGCTATCATAAAGTGGCGAAATTTACTCCCCAATCCCTCTGGTTGGCGATTCAGATTGAGAGAAAGCTGGGGAACAAGAGTGCAGAGGCCAGTTACTCTATACAGCTACGTGGCAGTTTTCCTGATTCAACGGAAGTGCAACTATTGCGGAAATCAGTGAATAAATGAGTAATAAAGAGAAAGCAGAGGTGACAGAGATATGGGAGGGGCCTGGTGCTATTCTGCGGCGCGCACGTGAGGCCAGAGGTCTGGATGTTCCTGCAGTTGCAGGGATGCTGCATCTTTCTGAAAAAAAACTTGAAGCCCTGGAAGCGGACGATTTTGCCCAATTGCCAGAGCCGGTGTATGTCCGTGGATATTTGAAAAATTATGCGCGTTTCCTGGATGAACCGGCTGAGCCTATCCTGAATGCCTATGCCAGATTAAGTCCGGTAACCATGAGTGAGAAACAGCCGTTACTGGACTCCCATGTGGTAGAGGATCTGGGTAGCAACGGACACGATGTGGTCAGGATTGTAAGTATCCTGGTTGTCGTGATTGTTATCGCGGCTCCGGTTATCTGGTGGTGGGATTATCTGGAACTGGCGGTAGAAAAGATTGCCGGCAAGGCGGTTCAATATAGTGAGCAGGGCTCTGCTCCGTCTGATACCGCAAACAGGGAGTCAGGTTTATCTGAGTTTATCCAGACTCCACCTCAGACCTCCGCTGATACTGGGGGAGAGACAGATACAGAGGCTGGAGCTGCGCCGTCAACGACGCAGGATGGCGGGACACAGCTAACAGAAACTGTTAAACCCCTGCCAGCTTTAGAACAGAGTGAGCCGGAACCACCAGCAACAATAGATGAAGATGTAAGCAGTAGTGGCAGAACAGTTATACAGCCTCTACCCGAACCTGAAGTGGTGCAACAGTCACCGCAACCTGAGCCGGTGGTAGCCAGAGCAGCTCCCGCATCTAAACCGGTGCCGGCAACCGCAGCAGCATCCAAAGAGACGGTGTTTGAGTTTATTGCATCCAGTTGGGTAAAGGTGCGGGATAATAATGATCAAGTTGTTTTGATCGGGGAGTATAAGAAAGGCGAAACCAAGAAACTGTTGGGTATACATGCGCCATACAAGGTTGTTCTGGGTGACGCCAATGCGGTTAGGGTGAAGATAGATGGTAAAACTATGGATCTCAGCCGGTTTTCCAGTGGCGGTGTTTCCAGGTTTACCATTAAGGATGGACAGATAGAAAATCCATAACCCAGTTGATTTACCTGGGTAGCTTAACAAGCTCAATTGATAAAAATATAGGTTATTGATGGCAAAGAATATCCAAGCCATACGCGGCATGCGAGACATTCTGCCGGAGCAATCCCCGTTGTGGCAACTGTTCGAACAGCGAGTACGCGACGTGTTGGCCGGTTATGGTTACAGCGAGATCCGCATGCCTCTGTTGGAGATGACGGAGCTGTTTAAACGCTCTATCGGCGAAGTGACTGATATTGTGGAGAAGGAGATGTACACCTTCGAAGACCGCAATGGGGACAGCCTTACCCTGCGGCCTGAGGGTACGGCCGGTTGCGTGCGTGCCGGTATTGAGAACGGCCTGTTCCACAATCAGGTTCAGCGTCTCTGGTATCAGGGTCCGATGTTCCGGCATGAACGTCCACAGAAGGGGCGGTTTCGTCAGTTTCACCAAATCGGGGTGGAGAGCTACGGTATGGAGGGTCCGGATATAGATCTGGAGGTGATACTGATCACCAGCAGAATCTGGCGGGCCATTGGTCTGGATGGGTTGGAGCTGCAGATAAACACCCTGGGAACTGCAGATGAGCGTATGGCCTATCGTGAAAGGCTGGTTGAGTACCTCTCGGCCAGAAGAGATCAGCTGGACGAAGAGAGCCTGCGTCGTCTTGAGAGCAATCCTCTCCGCATCCTCGACTCCAAGAATCCGGAAATGCAGGAGTTGATCGCCGGTGCTCCAGCCCTGATAGAGTATCTGGGAGAAGAGTCCAGAGCCCACTTCGAGACGCTCTGTGCCGGCCTGGATCAGGTCGGGGTGAACTATCTGGTCAATCCGCGCCTGGTACGGGGGTTGGACTACTACTCCCGCACGGTCTTCGAATGGGTAACCGATCGACTGGGAGCACAGGGAACTGTATGTGCCGGTGGCAGATATGATGGATTGGTTGAGCAGCTGGGAGGACGTCATACCCCAGCAATTGGTTTTGCCATGGGAGTGGAGCGCCTGATCTCCCTGTTGGAGGAGACGGATTTCACCACACAAACCGCCGCTATCCATGCCTATATGGTGCTGGTTGGGGAGGAACCACAGCGTCAGGGTCTGGTTCTGGCTGAGCGCCTCAGGGATCAGATTCCTGGTCTGCGCCTGCTTACCAATTGCGGCGGTGGCAGCTTCAAGAGTCAGTTTAAGAAGGCGGATCGTAGTGGTGCGCAATATGCGCTGGTGATAGGAGAGGACGAGTTGCAGCGTGGGGTGGCCGGAGTAAAGCCGCTGCGTGATAGCAGTGAGCAGCGGGAGATAGCACTGGACGATCTGGGAGAATTTTTCCGGGATAGACCTGAATAGATTAAGAAATGCCGGTGTTTAGAGATATTGACGACTTGCGGTAATTATAAATAGTGGCACAATCGTGATCCCAGCATAGATGTGGGTTGGGATGACAGGCAGAATTATTTTGGATTGTCCCGCAGCTAGGGACCAATAAGGTGACAGGCGTGAGCGTATACGATACGGAAGAAGAACAGATTGAGGCCATTAAAAAATGGTGGAGAGAGAATGGATACTCCATCATCGGCGGGATTGTAATCGGGCTGTCCATGGTCTTCGGCTGGCAGGCCTGGAATCAGCAGCAGGAGCGGACGGCAGCAGATGCCTCTTTGCGCTATGAAAAGATGGCCATAGCGATCAGGCAGGGCAAAGCTGAGTCGGCCTTGAAGCAGGGCGACAAGATAATAGCAGAGTGGCCGGACAGCAACTATGCAATATTCGCTGCGTTGGATCTGGCAAGGCTAAAGCTGGAACAGGGCGATACTGATGCAGCCAAAACCAGATATCAGTGGGTTTTGGCTAACAGCGATGACGCATCCATCAAGCAGCTTGCACGCATGCGCCTCGCGCGTGTCCTGGTGGCAAAGGGTGATTTGGATGGGGCCGATGCGGTCATTGCGCAGGCGGACAAGGACAATTTTGCCGGGGAGTTTGCTGTTATCCGCGGGGATATAGCCCATGCGCGGCAGGACTATGCCGCAGCACGTGCCGCTTATACCGAGGCGCTCAGCGGCGAGGTGGGAAACAGGCAACTGGTTCAGATGAAGTTGGATGATCTTGCTGTGGCAGGGACCAATCCATAATGTCTACTCTATTCCGCCTGATATTGTTGCTACTTACCCTGCATCTCTCTGCGTGCGGGTCAATGAATCCCCTGAGTCTGCTAGAAGATGAACCCAACGTGGAACCGCCTGCTGAGCTGGTGGATCTGAAGAACAGCATAAATGTGCACAAGATATGGTCCACCTCGGTTGGTTCAGGCTCTGAGGAGGCACGGGTAAAACTGGTGCCATACGTCCTGGATGGACGTGTCTACGTTGCGAACCAGGAAGGGGTGGTAAAGGCCCTGGACAGCACAAACGGTAAAGTTATCTGGAGTGTAGACAAAGAGGTGGCGATATCCGGTGGTCCCGGTGCTGGTGAGGGGCTGGTCATAGTTGGCACCAGTGATGGTGAGGTGATCGCCCTGTCACAACAGGACGGCTCCGAGGTGTGGCGCTCCCGGGTCAGCAGCGAAGTCCTGTCCGTGCCGAAGGCAGGGCTGGGCATGGTGGTGGTTCATTCCAATGACGGTAAGCTCTACGCCTTGAGTGTCAAGGATGGCAAGGTTGCCTGGGTATATGACCGCTCCATCCCGGTATTGACCCTGCATGGAAGCAGTTCTCCGCTAATCAGTGGGCCCATGGTGTTCTGTGGTTTCGCAAGTGGCAAGCTGATCGCATTCGATCTGGAGAGCGGGCAGCTGGTGTGGGAAGCCACCATTGCTGTTCCGACCGGACGTTCAGAACTTGAGAGGATGGTGGATATAGACGGCGATCCTATCCTGCAAGCTGGTGTCATCTACGTTGCAACCTATCAGGGTCAGCTTGCTGCAGTAGTGGAAAACAGCGGTGAAGTGATCTGGCGGCGTAAGCTATCCTCCTACGCCGGCCTGGGAGCTGATTTCAAAAGTCTTTACGTCTCCGATGCCGAAGACAGTGTTTGGGCGATAGATCCCAGGAACAGCTCATCCCTGTGGAAACAGAGCAAACTGCATGGGCGGAGGCTGACGGCCCCGGCGGTGCTGGGCAGTTATATAGTGGTCGGAGACTTTGAAGGATATCTGCACTGGATGTCTCCTGAGGATGGAGAGCTGGTGGCGCGTATCCGGGTTGGAGATGATCCGATCACCACCCCGCCGGTGATCGATGGCGATGTGGCTTATGTCCTGGGTGATGGCGGAGAGCTGGCTGCGATCAGCATCTCCGGCGGTAGCCAGTAGATAAGGGCCGGGGGATTAGGGCCAGGGACCGAGGTATCCTGGCAGTGTAGGATGTGGTGAGCTAGAGAACCGCATCGGCTATGCCAGGATAAGCTGCAAATAGTGTATGGCTTGCCAGAAATAATAAATCATTCGCTATATCTGCATCTGATGCTTTAGAATTCACCTGGCGGGGCAGTGCTCCGCTATCTTTATAATCACTAGACAATCCAGATACCTGGCCTTAGGACAATCACTGTGCTTCCTGTAATCGCCCTGGTAGGGCGCCCCAATGTGGGTAAATCTACCCTGTTTAACCGGCTCACCCGCAGTCGGGATGCGCTGGTTGCCGACCAGCCGGGGCTAACCCGTGACCGGCAATATGGGGTAGGGCGGTTGGGCAGTCATCCCTATCTGGTGGTGGATACCGGCGGCATAAGCGGAGATGAGGAGGGGGTTGAGGCCCTGATGGTACAGCAGGTGATAACCGCCATCGGTGAGGCCGATCATATCTTCTTCCTGCTCGATGCCAAGGATGGTATGGCGGGTGCGGATGAGGCCATAGCTGAGCAGCTGCGTCGAACCGGCAAGCCTATTACCATCGTAGTAAATAAAAGTGAGAACATGGACAAGGCTATAGCCGGGGCGGATTTTTATAGTCTTGGGCTGGGGGACCCGGTACTGATTGCCGCAGTGCATGGACACGGGGTGAAGCAGCTTATCAATGCAACTCTCGACAGTCTGCCACAAGCGGAAGAGTCTGACAGAGAAAGCCTGGATATGGGGATCAAGGTGGCTATCATCGGACGTCCCAATGTTGGCAAATCCACTTTGGTCAATCGGTTGCTGGGAGAGGAGAGGGTGGTCGCATTCGATCAGCCGGGAACCACGCGCGATAGCGTATTTATCCCATTTGTGCGTGATGACAAAAAATACACTCTGATTGATACCGCAGGAGTGAGACGGCGCGCCAAGGTGGACAATGCGGTAGAGAAGTTCAGCGTCATCAAGACCCTGCAGGCCATTGAAGAGGCCAACGTGGTTATCCTGGTGCTGGATGCGCAATTGGATATCATCGACCAGGATGCAACCCTGGCCGGACATGTGCTGGAGAGTGGCCGTGCCCTGGTGGTGGCTATCAATAAATGGGATGGCCTGGACCAGGAAAAACGGGAGAAGATAAAAGAGGATCTGGAACGCAAACTGCCATTCCTGGATTTTGCCGAGAAGCATTTCATCTCCGCCCTGCACGGCTCCGGGGTCGGCAAGATGTTCCCGGTGGTGGATAGGGTCTACGCCAACGCTATGCGCGATCTTCCTACTCCGGAGCTGAATCGAATCCTGGAGTGGGCGGTTCAGGAGCACCAACCGCCGATGGCACATGGCCGACGTATCAAACTACGCTATGCCCACCAGGGTGGGCAGAATCCACCCATCATCGTAATCCACGGTAATCAGACCGATGCGGTACCGGACAGTTACAAGCGCTATCTCATCGGCCGCTTCCGCAAGGCGCTGAAGCTGGATGGAACACCGATTCGCATGGAGTTCCGTACCGGAGAAAACCCCTATGAAGGTAAAAAGAACACCCTGACCAAGCGTCAGGTGCAAAAGCGCCAACGGCTTAAGAGGTTTGTGAAGAGGAAAAAGTAAAGGCGTCTGGCTTTAGCTCCATCTTTCAACCACTGTCATCCTGTTACTTGATTACATGATACATGTATCTGTTGTGAGTACAGTCACCCATTTTGTTAAATGTGGTTAATGGCGGACAACCTTGTGTTTAATGCCAAAATATTCTACAAAGAACTGAGTCTCAAGTTTCATAATAATAATTCAAAACAAGAATAAGGACGACTTTCAGGATGAAAGCGAAGGAACAGAACAACCCAACCAATATATCCCCCATGCTGATTGAATATACATTAGCGCACACGCTTTTGATGTCGAATCATGGTTAAACTAAATCGGGGAGAAAAAGAAAATGTCTTCAGATAACCCTTATCAGACTCCAAAATCGGATGTTAGAGCCGTGCCGGTTTTAGAACCAGAAGTAGCACGTGGTTTTGAAAAAATGGCATTAGGGCAAAAACTCGTCATCTATGCTGTATTGCTATATTTCATCGCTGCAGTCTTGCGTGTTGCCATAGGTCCTGCTGTGCTGGTTATTTGGGCTGCTTCGCTGCTGCTGTCACTTGTCGGTCTGGTTATGATTTTATCCGCACGTAAAAGTCATATCGCTGTTAAAATTATTCTTTTCTTGTTGCTCTTTGTGCCTCTCATAAATATTCTGGTTCTATTAAGAATAAATAATCGTGCTACGAAAGAGTTACGTGAAGCAGGCTATACAGTCGGTTTTATGGGGGCTGCAAAGCGTGAGGCAAAGGCATAATTAGGCGGTAAATCTGATCTGATTTGCCCCGCCCCATACTTTGTAGGAAACGAGAAATAAAATATGCTGCGTCCGCTTAAGTTCTATCTTTATGCGCGATACCTATGGTGCTGACTAGAGCGGTACAGAAGAGCCAGATAGCGCCTGGGATAGGAACAGTGCTTGCTGTTTCTCCATGCCAAACCATGAAGGTCCTGGATTGGTTTGCCCTAGTCATCGCTGCAAAATCTGGCCAATCTCCTGAATACCAATCTCGGGTCGGACCACTTCCATAGCCGGTCCCTACATCTGCTAAAGCTCCAGATCTATTGCGGATGCTGGTTGCCACGAACATATTACTGGGCGCTGCTGCTACAGGTGAGGTAATAAAACAGTCCGATGTGGCATAGCAACCATTGGTCAGCCCTGGATTGCTGTCGAACAGTCCGTCTGGGCCATCAATAAGTACTTGCTCTAAAATGGCGAGGTTTGCCCTGATCGACTGTGCTGGATCGGTAAAAACGAAATCCGATGACTCGTCACAACCGCTGAAGAGAGAGATACAACTGCCATCGCCAAAGCTGACGTCATAGCTTAGTCCATCAACGATCACCCCTGTGGCTCCATAGAGCACACCATCGCGAACATCCAGTGTGGCAGCGGGTAGGGAGAGGGAGAAGAGGGACAGAACAAGCAAAACCATCCCTGAAAGATATTCTTTGTTCATCACTATGTTCCTTGTGTTTGTTGGCTGTTGGTTACGAACAGCTCCATCCCTGATGGAGTAATATAAAATCTATCACATACATATATGCTTGCACAAACTAAGAAATAGGATACGCGTAATGTGCAGAAGCGTCAGCAGTATAAGAGGTATGTAAGGATGAAGAGATAGGATGTTTTTTATCCTACGTTATCCAAATATTCGCTCGCTGGATCCAGTTTCTAAGAAGCAGATTCAAAGCTGATCAAATCCATCTCCGCTGCTTGGGTGCGCAGTGGAATGAGCTCCTGGTAAGCGGGTGAATTGTACCATTTGTCCACTGACTCAATGTCTGGAAACCGGATGACAACCGTATCCATATGCTTGTGATCTCCACTCAGTACGGCCGTTTGTCTCCCCCGAAGAACCAGCTCTGCGCTCCATGGTTCCAGTGTGCCGGGTACCCGACTCCGGTACTCTGTCCACTTTTGCGGATCTTTCACAGTGATGTGACCAATAACATATGCTGTCATATCTTCTCCTATGCTCTAACGATAAACGTTGATATCCATCATCAGCAGGATGGGTGTCCTGCAGACGTGGCCAGGCCGCTGGCTTACCGGCTGGCGCCATCGTCGCGTTTTATAGATTGATTGCGCCTAAAAGATTCCTATATCCAAATAGGAGCGGGATAGTTTGGACAGGGCGATCACGTAGGCTGCGGTGCGGTAATCCTCGATCTTCTCATTGCGGTGATAGACGTCGATTATCTCCTGCAGTCCCTGACGCATGCTGTCGTCCAGGCCGGATCTGACCAGATCGAACTCATCGGCACCGCGTATCAGGCTGTCCTTTACCTGATCTGGCGCTTCCTTGCCGGTCATGTTTTCCAGGGCGTGTACTATGCAGTCGCCGCGCGCTTCGTCATATCTGCGTTCCAGTCTGCCAAAGCGGACGTGGGAGAGGTTTCTGACCCATTCGAAATAGGATACGACTACCCCGCCCGCATTCATGTAGGCATCCGGCAGTACTTTGATACCGCGGCTGCGCAGGATGCGATCCGCCTCAAAGGTGACAGGACCGTTGGCCGCCTCTGCAATCAACTTTGCCTTTATGCTCCCGGCATTGTGTTCGTGTATTACCGCTTCCAGGGCGGCAGGGATCAGGATGTCACACTCCATCTCCAGAATGCTGGCTCCGTCTTCGATATATTCTCCACCCACAAAGCCTTTTACCCCCTGGTGGGCATTCATATGGAAACGCAGCTCCTCTATGTGGATGCCATCCGGGTTGATGATTGCGCCATCCCGTTCAATAACGGCAATCACCTTGACACCATCCTTTTCTGACAGGAACTTGGCGCAGTGGTAACCCACATTTCCCAGACCCTGAACTACGACGCTTTTGCCCTCAAGTCCACCTTCCATATCCGCCTCTTTCACCTCGGCAGGATGGCGGAAGAACTCTCGCAGGGCATATTGCACACCACGTCCGGTAGCCTCGGTACGGCCGCGGATGCCGCCGTGCTCCACCGGCTTCCCGGTCACGCAGGCGATATGGTTGATGTCTTCCGGGTATAGATGTTTGTAGGTGTCGGCGATCCAGGCCATCTCTCTCTGCCCGGTCCCAATATCCGGTGCCGGAACGTTGGTGGCCGGATTCAGGAAGCCCTTATCTGCCAGCTCCCGAGTGAAGCGGCGGGTGATCAACTGCAGCTCATCCCTGGTGTATTTGCTTGGGTCTATATAGAGGCCGCCCTTGGAGCCGCCGAAGGGGACATCCACGATGGCGCATTTGTAGGTCATCAGGGCGGCCAGCGCCTCGACCTCAAACTGATCTACCGACATGGAGTAACGTATACCCCCTTTGGAGGGGAGGCGGTGGATGCTGTGGACCGCACGCCAACCGGTGAACATCTCAATCTGGCCTTTGATTGTCACCGGGAATGTGACCTGGAGGACCGAGGTGCAGGCCTTGATGGCGTTGGCTATCCCGGTATCCAGTTCCAATACCTGCAGGGCGCGATCCACCATGTGATCTACGCTCTGACGAAATTCAAGGCCTGGTGGAAGTTTGGTTTTAGCCATTGTTGTTCTCTCCAAGGTTTTTATTCGTTGGGTAAAAATATAGTTGATTATCCCCGGCCCTGTTTCCCCGGCTCAGGGTTATCGCATCTCTCCACCAGACAACCTAACTTGCCCGTTGCCAGCAGTGTCTCCACCCGGTCTCCCACGGATACCATGGACGCATCATCCAGCACCTTGCCATCTGCCGTGGTGGTTATGGAGTACCCTCTCTCCAGGGTTGCTAGTGGGCTTAGGGTATTGAGGTTTCTTACCATGGCGGCAAGCAGCCGGCCTCGCTGTTGCTGTTGGTTGGAGATGAGCATATGCATACGGTGTTGCAGCCCTTGGGTTTTTTGTTGCAACAAGGCGATACGTTGTCTGGGTGCCTGACTCTTGAGTCTGGTAATCAGGCTGGTCAGCGTATGTTGCTGTTGCTGCATATGCGAACGCAGGTTTCTGACCATGCGCAGTTCCAGCTCATCCAGACGCTGTTGTCTCTGGCCAAGCTGGGCCCCCGGGTCCAGTCGCGCCAGGCGCTGCCGGAGATGTTGCAGATGTTGCTGCAGCGTATGCTGCCTACGGCTTATCTGGCCGGTGAGATGACGCAGGATGTTGTCCAGCCTATCGGCCAGCTCCCGGCGATCCGGTGTGGCAAGTTCCGCTGCAGCGGAGGGGGTTGCCGCGCGTTGGTCCGCTACAAAGTCGCAGATGGTGAAGTCGATCTCATGGCCGATGGCGGAGATGATAGGTAGCTTGCTGGCATATATGGCGCGCGCCACCTGCTCATGGTTGAAGGCTTGCATATCCTCCAGTGAGCCGCCGCCACGGGTCAGGATAATCAGGTCACACTCGGACCGCTGATTGGCAAGCTCAACGGCGCGTATTATCTCTGCGGCTGCGGTATCACCCTGGACCTGAACCGGATATATCACCACCGGGATGGCGGGAAAGCGCCGTTTTAGCACGCTTAGCACATCCCGTATCGCAGCCCCGGTCGGGGAGGTGATGACCCCTATCCGTTGTGGGAACTCCGGTAGTGGCAGCTTGTGGCCGGGGTCGAATAGTCCCTCTCTGTCCAGACGCTGTTTCAACTCCTCAAATGCCTGGCGCAACAGGCCTTCGCCACCCGGCTCCATGTGCTCGATGCTGAGCTGGAAATCCCCTCTGGCCTCATACAGGTTGGGGCGTGCCCGTACCAGAACCTGCAGGCCGTTTTCCGGTTCAAACCTGAGCAGCTGGCGCTTCATGCGGAACATGGCGCAGCGCACCTGGGAATACTGATCTTTCAGGGAGAAGTAGATGTGTCCGGATGCTGGTCTTGCCAGATTGGATATCTCTCCCTCGACCCAGAGTAGGGGGAAGCTGCTATCCAGAACTGCCCGCACCTCGCTGTTGAGGCGGGATACGCTGTAGATATCACGTTGGGGTGTAGTATTGGTCTGAGTAGTGGGCATGCGCGCTCAGTATTAAATTTTCCGCCTGTTCATTGTTCCAGTTTACCCGGATAGCTGCAAATTCTATAATAGACCGCTTATATTTCTTTTTGTCTGTAGGGAAAACCTAATATGCGCCTGACCCAGGAAGCACTTACCTTCGATGATGTACTACTCCTTCCCGCCCACTCAACGGTGCTGCCGAATGAGGTAGATCTCAGGACCAACCTCACCCGGGAGATTAAATTAAGCATCCCGCTCATCTCTGCGGCCATGGATACGGTAACCGAGTCGAGATTGGCGATTGCCATGGCGCTTGAGGGGGGTATCGGCATAGTCCATAAAAACATGACCCCGGAGCATCAGGCCCAGAACGTCCTCAGTGTGAAGAAATATGAGAGTGGGGTTATCCGTGAGCCCATCACCGTCACCCCGGATACCAGCATCCTGGACGTGATGAAGTTGACCGATGCCCATAACATATCCGGAGTTCCGGTCACCAGCGGCACCGAGTTG
>JBNKDM010000027.1:0-27359 GCA_050288245.1 Sedimenticolaceae bacterium | reverse complement strand
CACCTACTATGAGTGGATGCGCAACATCCAGGACTGGTGCATCAGCCGCCAGATCTGGTGGGGGCACCGCATCCCCGCATGGTACGACGACGAGGGCAATGTCTATGTCGGCCGCAATGAGCAGGAGGTGCGCTCCAAGCATGGCCTGAGCAACGATTATCCTCTCAGCCAGGACGAGGATGTGCTGGACACCTGGTTCAGCTCGGCGCTCTGGCCCTTCTCCACCCTGGGCTGGCCTGAGGACACCCAGCGCCTGCAGGACTTCTACCCCACCAGCGTCCTGGTGACCGGATTCGATATCATCTTTTTCTGGGTGGCACGCATGATCATGATGGGCCTCAAATTCATGGACGGAGAGGTGCCGTTCCATGAGGTCTATGTCCACGGCCTGGTGCGCGACTCTCACGGCGACAAGATGTCCAAGTCCAAGGGCAACGTGCTCGACCCGATAGATCTGATAGACGGCATTGATCTGGAGTCCCTGGTGGCCAAGCGCACCACCGGACTTATGAATCCCAAAGATGCGCCTAAGATTGAAAAACAGACCCGCAAGGAGTTCCCGGACGGCATACCCGGTTTCGGCACCGACTCCCTGCGCTTCACCTTTGCCGCGCTGGCAGCCACCGGGCGCGACATCAAGTTCGACATGGGGCGTATCGAGGGCTACCGCAATTTCTGCAACAAGCTGTGGAATGCTGCCAGGTATGTGCTGATGAATACAGAAGGCGAAGATTGCGACGCAGGTGCTGGTGCCGCGGGAGGCACGACTGCAGGGATGCAGGAGGTAGAGCGAAGCAGGAAGCCAGAGCCGAGGATGCCGGGAGCGGCCGGTAAGGATGGAGGCGAAGCAGAGCTGTCCGTGGCCGACCGCTGGATCATCTCCCGCCTGCAGCAGACCGAAACCAAAGTCGCAGATGCCATCGAAGGCTATCGCTTCGACCACGCCGCCCAGGCCATCTATGAATTCACATGGAACGAATATTGTGACTGGTATCTGGAGCTATCCAAGCCGGTACTGATGGGTGAGAAATCCAGCGAACAGCAAAAGCGCGGTACCCGCCGCACCCTGGTGCGTGTGCTGGAGACCCTGCTGCGTCTGACCCACCCCATCATGCCTTTTATCACCGAGGAGATCTGGCAGCGGGTGGCACCACTTGCCGGTGTCGCGGGTACGACAATTATGCACCAGCCCTTCCCGGTGGCGGATGCGGCTAAGATCGACCAGCAGGCCATCAGTGAAATGGAGTGGGTAATGCAGTTCATCCTGGGCGTCCGCCGTATCAAGGGAGAGATGAATATTGCCCCGGGCAAGCAGATACCTGTGCTTTTGGGTAATGCGTCAAAGACCGACATCGACTATTTTGCTAATAATCGCCACTACCTGGATTTCCTTGCCCGCACCGAGTCGGTGGAGATACTCGCCGCTGGTGATGATGGCCCGGAATCCGCCACCGCCCTGGTTGGAGAGATGAAACTACTGATTCCGCTGAGCGGTCTCATAGACAAGGATGCGGAACTGGAACGTCTTAACAAAGAGATGTCCAGGCTGAAACAGGATTTAGACCGCTCTGAGAAGAAACTCTCCAATTCAGGTTTTGTTGACAAGGCGCCTGAGGATGTCATCCAGAAGGAGCGTGACAAGATGGAGGATGCCAAATCCGCCCTAAGACAACTGGAAGAGCAGGCAACCAGGATAAGCGCCCTTTAACTTAACCCCGATACAGGGGGATATGGGATAGATGGCTTGTATTTTAGAGTAACGACACGAGAAACCATAGGAAGCTGTTAAATGTATTTTTGCGCCAAACCAACCAAATCTGTGGCGGTTTATTCCAGACAGGCAGTGGTGACACTCTGTCTGGCGCTGTTTATACCTATGGCTGCTGCCCAGGCGACAGGCTTCCTCGACTTTGGGCGGGAGTTCGAATCTTACACCCCGATGGGTTCAAAGATTAAGGCCCTGTTTGACAACAAAAAATATGTAGCGGAAACCGCCCAAGTGCTCGACTGGCCACTGCTGCACAAATACTACAGTGCACGTGGTTACAGCCCGGCATGGTGCCGTAAAGATGACCATGGTTACAGCGTAGATCTGCTGCTGGGTTTTCTCAAAACCTCATACCAGGAGGGGCTGAATCCTAACAACTACAGGGTAAGTCCGGATGTTACTGATTGCGGCCAGCTCAGTGCTGAACAGCAAGCAGAGTTTGATGTCACATTAACCAACGCCTTTTTCCGATATAGTAAAGATGTGAATTCCGGGCGCCTGGACCCTAAATCTGCAGATGAAGAGTGGCATATAGACAAGGAGGCATTCGATCCGGTTGCTACCCTGGAGGCTGCCTTCAAGAACAACAATCTCCAGGAGACCCTTGCCAATCTGCCGCCACCACAACATGAGTACCAGGCGCTTAAATCGGAGCTGGCGAAATACCGGCAGATAGCTGCAAACCGCTCCTGGCCGCATATTCCGGAGGGCCGCACCCTGCAACCGGGAGATATCAACCCCCTAATTCCTCTGATCAGGAGACGTCTGTCCGAAGAACTGAGCGGAGGGATACGTCGATACAGCAACAATGATCAGTTATATGACCTAGGTCTGCGCGCCGCAGTAGAGAGCTTCCAAAGACGTCATGGACTGGAGGTTGACGGCATTATCGGCCACGGCACTTACAGTGCCTTGAACATTACGCCCCAGCAGCGAATTCAAAAGATCATGACCAATATGGAGCGTTGGCGCTGGATGCCAAGGTCGCTGGGAGAAAACTACATCCTGATAAATCTGCCTGGCTTTGAGATGAATTTCTTTAAACAGGGCCAATCAATACTAAGCATGCGCACCATCAGTGGCAGCAAAGACACCTCTAGCCCGTCATTTGAAACCAAGATCACCCAAATCGTATTCAACCCCACATGGACGGTACCCACCAGTATTGCCATCAATGAGCTGGTGCCACAGCAGCAGCAGGATCCAAATTTCCTGGCAAACTCGGATATTGAGGTATTGCTAAGGGATAAAGGGGAGACAACCTATGACCCAAAGAGCATAGATTGGAGCCAGTTTGACCAAAAATACTTCCCATACATGCTGCGTCAAAGGTCTGGACCCAACAACAGCCTAGGTCGAATAAAATTCCAGACCCCGAACAAATATGCCATTTTTCTCCACGATACTCCCTACCATCCCCTGTTCGGAAAGAGAGTACGAGCCCTAAGTCACGGCTGTATCCGCCTGGAAAAACCCAAGCAGCTGGCTGCCATGCTACTGAATGACAGCTACACACCTACCCCTGAGTCCACGGAAAAAGTGGCTAACCTGATTGAGAGCAAACAGACCATAGAACATGATCTTCCAGTACAACAGCAGGTGCCTGTTTACCTGGTGTATCTCACCGCATGGGTCGATAAAAACGGCGTACTACAGCTTAGAGACGACATCTACGGGCGTGATACCAAGATCAGCAACAGCCTGTTAGGGCAGGAATTGCAGGCCAATAACCTAGTAAAATATTCAGATAAATAATCTTAATTTATTCTGTTAACTACTTGACGTCATAGCTATTTTGCGTAGAATACGTCCCAGCTGTGTCTAAGCAGCTGGTTCGTAGCTGGGAAAATGGCATACTGACGATCTGTGTTTATAAAGCAAAACAATTTCATGTTCTGCGATGATAAAGTCGACTCCTCTCGGAGGCGATTTGTCGCGTGCTCAACCGGTGCAGCCGCCATTCTTCTGCCAAAGAGTTTGATGTTTGGTGAAACCGTCCTGAAGGACGAGCTCGTCGGCCTGGATTTTATCGAAGACGGAAATGAGCTTGTATCTGACGAAGAGTTTGCCAAATATGCCGAAGAGACCACAGTATTTGAACCAGAGATCCTGACCGACTCCGGCATTGAACCGCAGGATGTTCTAAGCAAGACAGAAGCAGTTGCGCAAGATATTGAATCTAAAGCTGTTTTTGAACCAGAAATACTAGCCAGCGATACCCCATCAATCACTCCGCGTCAAATAGCCAGTACCACAACTGAGCGAGTTAAAGCCAAGATCGAAGTACCCCAGAAGCATGTAGCAACACAACCTAGCCAGGTAGTTGCCAAGCATGACAAGGCAGTTTCCAAACCAAAACAGGTTATTGCCAAACGTGACCAGACCGCTTCCAAGCCCAAGCGTATAGTTGCCAAGAAAGAACACAACTACACCAGAAAGCGTCTGCTCGCATCCAGAGGAGAGAGAAAGGTACGCCTGAAAAATCTACACACCGGCGAAGATCTCAAAGCGACCTATTGGGCTGATGGCAAGTATATATCAGAGACCATGCGGGACCTGGCCTACTTTCTGCGCGACTTCCGCACCGGGGACAAACACCGCATTGACGCCGGCCTCATGGATATCCTGCACGATATACACCTAAGAATAGGCAGCCGCAACGAATTTCATATCATCTCCGGCTACCGTTCGCCCAAGACCAACAATATGCTCAGATCCAGAAGCCGTGCAGTAGCGAAACACAGCCTGCATATGCTGGGTAAGGCCATCGACATCAGGCTACCTGGCACCGATCTGCGTAATCTACGCAAGGCCGCACTCAGTATGCGTGCCGGCGGAGTCGGCTACTATCCCCAGGCCAACTTCGTACATGTGGATACCGGACGTTTCCGCACTTGGGGATAAAAACCTGCTAACCTAGCCCGCCTTCCCTCCCTGCAGTACCATTAAGACACCTGTTTAATAATGTTTAAGTAGAGTTATGTATGAAGAGGATTGGAGCTCATGTAAGCACCAGTGGTGGTGTGGAGAATGCGCCGCTTAACGCCGAGGCCATTGGGGCCAAGGCCTTTGCCATGTTCACCAAGAACCAGCGCCAGTGGCAGGCCAAACCCTATAGTGAGAAGAGTATCCGGGAATTTACCGAGAATTTAACCCGAACCGGTATAGCACCGGAACACGTTCTGCCCCACGACGGTTACCTGATCAATCTCGGCCACCCCGAAGCTGAACAGCGCCAGAAGTCTCGTGAGGCATTTCTGGACGAGATGCAGCGCTGTGAACAGCTGGGTCTCAAACTCCTCAATTTTCACCCCGGCAGCCACCTGCGCCAGATATCCGAGGAGCAGAGCATCGCCCTGGTGGCAGAATCCCTGAACTGGGTATTGCAACGCACCCAAGGTGTGACCGCAGTTATTGAGAACACTGCCGGTCAAGGCTCAAATCTGGGATATAGATTTGAACATCTGGCTGCAATCATCGACCAGGTAGAAGATAAATCACGCATCGGTGTCTGTCTGGACACCTGCCACACCTTCACTGCCGGTTATGACCTGCGCACCGATGCAGCATGTGAAACAACATTCTCGGAGTTTGATTCCATTGTCGGATTTTACTATCTACGCGGCATGCATCTGAACGACTCTAAACCTGATCTGGGCGCACGGGTGGACCGCCATGAAAGCCTAGGGCAAGGCAAACTGGGATGGGAGGTATTCCGCTACATAATGAATGACAACCGTTTCGACGAGATACCCATGGTCCTGGAGACCATAGACAGTGATATCTGGGAGCAGGAGATAGAACAACTTTACGCCCTGGAAGAGTTATAGCGCCCGGAGTTGCGCTAGCTGCCGCTATCGCCCTTTGCCACCTGGGCCTGAATAGCGGTCAGCGCGATGGTAAAGACGATATCCTCCACCGTAGCCCCTCTGCTCAAATCATTGACCGGCTTGGCCAGGCCCTGCAGCATCGGGCCGATAGATAACACGTCGGCGCTTCTTTGCACCGCCTTATAGGTGGTATTGCCGGTATTCAGATCAGGAAAGATGATCACTGTCGCATTGCCGGCCACCGGACTGCCTGATGCCTTCTGTTTACCTACGGACGGAACCGTGGCGGCATCATATTGCAGCGGTCCATCCACCAATAGCTCCGGGGCACGCTGCCGTACCTGCGCAGTTGCCTCAGCCACCTTCTGCACATCGACACCGGCCCCGGAATCACCGGTGCTATAGCTGATCATGGCAACTCTAGCCGGTATGCCAAATGCCTTGGCAGAGGCGGCACTCTGAATCGCGATCTCAGCAAGCTGCTCTGCGGTGGGATTCGGATTCACCGCGCAATCTCCGAATACCAGGACCTGATGTGGCAGACACATAAAGAATACCGAGCTTACCAAACTGTTTCCCGGGGCGGTCTTTATCAGTTGCAGGGCCGGCCGTATGGTGTTGGCTGTTGCGTGCACGGCACCCGACACCATCCCATCCACCTGGTCCATCTTCATCATCATGGTGCCTAACACGGTACCTTCATGCAGGGCATCACGCGCCTGCCCAATGGTCAACCCTTTACTCTTTCTCAGCTCTACCATCGGTTCAACATATGGCTCTATATTGGATTCGATATCGATAATCTCCACACCTTCACCCAGAGTGATATTGTTGCTGTCGCAGGCGGTATGTATCTCACTCACACTCCCCAGCAACACCGGTTTGGCAATACCACGCTTGGAACATATGGCGGCGGCGGAGAGTATTCTTGGCTCAGTGGCTTCCGGCAGAACAATGCGCTGAGGATTGCTTCTGGCCTGGGTGATGAGCTGATAGCGAAACGCCGGTGGACTCAGGCGTATCCCACGCTTACTGCTTGCCAGTCCCAGAATCCAGTCAGAGTCGATAAAGTTGGCGATTGAGTTCATCACCAGCTTGGCCCGTTCCGTATCACCCAGCGGGATTTCGTAGTCCATATTGAAGATAGAGCGGGCACACTCATAGGTATTGCCGGGAAGACTCAACACCGGTAACCCTGCGGTGAACGCCTGACGACATAGATCCATGATGCGCCGATCCGGCTCTGTATCTCCTGATAGCACCAGACCTGCCAGCTCCACACCATTCAGCGTAGCCAGGGCCGCACCCAAAATAACATCCGAACGATCACCTGAGGTTACAACCAGACAGCCATGGTTAAACACAGCCGAAGAGCGCTCAATACTGGCAGCGGCAATCCTTATCTCACGGACCCGGCGTCGCTCCATATCACCTTCCCGGATGATGCGCGCACTCAGCTGGTCACATACATCCTTTACTCTGGGGGCATTGAATCTTTTCCGAAAAGGAATCAGGCCAAGTGGGCGTATACCCGCCTGCTCCAACCGGCTGATCAGATCAGAAAACAGCTCTTTGTGTCTGTCGGGAGATCCGGACCTGGCCAGGATACCGGTTACGGCCGGGGCCTCCTCCTCTTCCATGTCATCATGGATCTTATTCAGGATACAGCCGATAACCCGTGAACCGTAGGCCTGACCCGCAATACCGTGATCGTCTATAGCGTGTTCCAGTTCAACCTTATCCAGATCTCCTATGATAATCACCTCTGCATCAATGGCATTGGCAATAGCGGCATTCAGCCGTACCGAATATACCTGTTCTGATGAAGGCACCAACCCTTCAACCACCACCACATCACACATATGTGATGCTTGTTGAAACTTGGCGACAATCTCTTCTGAAATGGTATCGTTCTCCCCCTCTGCCAATAGATGCTCAACATAATCCGCATTCAGAGGTTCAGGTGGATTGATATGGGTTGTGCTTCTGATCAATGCCGTTGAGATATCAGCAAGTATCTCTTTACCATTTTTTCTGCCCTGGCAGATAGGTTTGAAAAAACCCACATGTACACCATGGCGCTCCAGGGCCTGAACCAGCCCTATGCATACTGAAGTCAGGCCAACATCATGGTTGGATGGAACAAGCAAGATGGGGTGTGGCATGTTTTTTACTCGTGCTGTTAATTTGCTAAACCCCTGATTATTACATCTGTATCACGGGCAATAACCAACTCTTCATCGGTAGGAATAACCATTACAGTCACACCGGACGCATCGCTGCTGATTACCCCGCATGAAGAGGTACCATTCTGGTTATTTCTCTCCTGGTCACAGTCTAGATCAAAAACTGCAAGGTGCTGTAATACAAGTCTCCTTACCTCGGCAGAGTTTTCACCAATACCTCCGGTAAACACCAGGACATCAAAGGTCGGGAGACCGACAGTCAACGCGCAGATCTGCTTTGCCAGTCGATAGACAAACACCTCAAGGGCAATGATGCTACGTTCATCGCCATCGGCTGCTGCAGTGCAAATCGCCCGCATATCTGAATATTTCCCAGAGAGTCCGAGCAGACCGCTTTTCTTATTAAGGGTGTTGGTTATAGTTTTCAGATCCATGCCCAGTTGCTCCTGTAAAAACCCATGCAGACTGGGGTCTACATCACCGGAACGTGTCCCCATAACCAACCCCTCCAGCGGGGTCAGGCCCATTGTGGTATCAACAGACTTACCTTCACGCACAGCCGTGGCACTACAGCCATTTCCCAGGTGTGCGCTTACCAGGTTCAGCTGTTCCAGGTTCTTACCCAATAACTCAGCAGCCTTATGTGAAACATAGCGATGACTGCTGCCATGGAACCCATAGCGGCGAATGGTGTAATCCTGATACCACTCATATGGCACGGCATAAAGGAATGCCTCTCGTTGCATGCTCTGATGAAATGCCGTATCAAATACAGCAATATTAGGAAGGTTGCCAAACTGCTGCATGGCCAGTTTAATCCCAAGCAGATTGGATGGGTTGTGCAGCGGCGCCAAAAACGAGCATTGTTCAATCGTCTGAATCACCTCAGGAGTGATTAACACAGAAGCCGAGAAGAATTCACCACCATGGACCACACGATGGCCTACACCATGGATATCTGCAAGCAGGCCATTCTCTCTCAAAGCACTTATCATGGCTTGCATTGCGCAGCTATGGTCATCATGCTCCATGGTATATTCCGTTCGAGTACCATTTTGCGTCCAGTGAAATATGCCGGTATCAGTACCCAGACCATCGGCCAGGCCTATACCTATCTCTTCCTCTGTGACAGGGTCAATCACCGCGAACTTAAGGGATGAGCTTCCGGAATTTATTGCAAGTATGGTCATTTCTTCGAATCCCTGACTCTGAACAGAGTTTATTCTGCTTGCACCCAAACCTGTTGATACCTGATTGCAACAGTACATACAGTGATTATTTTGCTGCTAAATCGCCAACATACACCTATATGTTGCTCCCAGTCTTCATAGTGTATTGCATCTGCATCCCTTATAGCGGCATCCTTTTCCATTTAATTAATTGCATTCAACTTAATCTTTCCTCTTTTCCGTATACCATAGACAACAACCAGACTGATAGCTCACAATATGACAGCAACATCTACCGGAAAATATAGCCAGGAACCTCAAATCTGATGCCTTTTTTTGTATATCGCATAATGCCAGAGAACAAACTTGAGTATATCGAAACATTTGAGAAATACCGTGATGCAAAGGTGAAACTCAACACGCTGCGTAAGGCTGAGCCGGTTGGATCAGATAGCGTATGCCGTATGATCCACGCCGCCAGCAGAGACAATGCAGAAAGGCTGTTGCTCGCTCCGCGTGACGAACGCATCATCGGGGATTGATCGCATACTATTGACCGCGTCCGCCCCCTTATCAGCTCAAATCTATTCCACACCCTTTGTCTGTGTAGCTTTATTGCAGTAAAGTGTCTTCTGCCCGGCTAGCAGGTTTATGCCGGTCGGGCATAAATAAACATGAAGTTTATGGACCAATAACAAATAAGGACACATCAATGAAAAAGATATTTCTTTTCGCAACTTTCATATCGGCCCTCATTGTCACCCAGCTAACCCAAGCAGACGATAGCTGCAAACAGGTTGGCCAGGTCTCCGGGCAAATACACACCACCAACCTGAGTGACAAGATTCAGAGCGGATCCATTACGCTGATGATTAAGGTGAAGCATAGACCTTACTACTTCAACAGAGGGCGCATTATTGGACGCACCGTTGCACAAGGGATAGACAGCGACACCGGTCAGCCATACGCCATCATGGAACACAATATGTTTTTTGGATGGCAGACCATACTTGCAACCAGCAATGACCAGGCTCTGCTGACACCAACACGTTTTATCGATGGTGTCCCATGTGCATTCGATGTAACCGAAAAACTCACAGAAGCGATCGGTACCAACCGACTGGAACCACTTTCCAATAACATGGGTGAAGTGATAGCCAAGGGGTCATTCAGCTTCTGCCCGGGGAACAACCGCAACAGTTTTAAGCTATCCGGCACTGTCTGTCTGGATTAGAAAAGATCTGGTGGCGTGAATCAATTCACGCCACCAATCAAAGCGGTAACCTGTACGGAGTCAGATACCCATACAGAGATATTTGATCTCCATGTACTCTTCAATACCGTATTTTGATCCCTCTCTACCTACACCGGATTGCTTAACCCCGCCAAACGGGGCGATTGCCGTGGAAATAATCCCGGTATTTATCCCCACCATACCGTATTCCAACTGCTCGGATACCCGCCAGACCCGGCTAAGATTCTGACTATAAAAGTATGCAGCCAAGCCGAACTCGGTATCATTTGCCATCTCGATGGCCTGCTCCTCACTGGAAAAACGAATCAGGGCCGCAACCGGCCCGAAGGTCTCTTCATGCGCCAGCAGCATCCTGGAGGAGACATCCACCATAAGCGTTGGTTGAAAGAACGTTCCACCCAGCTCATGCCGCGCGCCGCCAACCACGACGTGAGCACCTTTATCCACCGCATCCGCAATGTGCTGTTCCACCTTATTGACGGCATTCTCATTGATAAGTGGACCCTGGCTAACCCCTGCATCCATACCGTCTCCCACCTGCAACTGTTTGACGGCGTCTGACAGTTTGTGAGCGAACTCGTCATATACCCCCTCATGCACCAGAAAACGGTTGGCACAGACACAGGTCTGACCCGCGTTCCGATATTTGGACTGAATGGCGCCCGCGACTGCAGCATCCAGATCGGCATCGTCAAATACGATAAATGGCGCATTCCCTCCTAATTCCATGGATATTTTCTTCATGGTACTGGCACACTTCGCCATAAGCAGCTTACCCACCTCGGTGGATCCGGTAAAAGAGAGCTTACGCACGATCGGGTTTGCAGTGAGCTCATCTCCTATCTCACCGGCAGGTCCGGTCACCACATTCAGGACTCCAGGTGGCATGCCGGCACGTTGTGCCAGCTCGCACAACGCCAGGGCGGAGAGCGGAGTGTCGCCAGCAGGCTTAATCACCATGGTACAGCCAGCGGCCAGGGCTGCCCCGGCCTTACGTGTGATCATGGCATTAGGAAAATTCCATGGGGTTATTGCCGCACATACCCCCACCGGCTGTTTCAGAACCAGGATGCGTTTGTCCATTTGATGGGGTGGGATGGTATCGCCATACACCCGTTTAGCCTCTTCGGCAAACCATTCGATAAAGGATGCGCCATAGGCTATCTCTCCCCTCGATTCCGCCAGTGGTTTACCCTGCTCCTGAGTCATGATGATGGCGAGATCATCCTGGTTCTGCAGCATCAACTCATACCAGCGCCGCAAGATACCTGACCTCTCCGCAGCACTCTGTTCCCGCCAGGAAAAAAGTGCTGTCTCAGCATGTCCTATGGCCCGTCTCACCTCAATAGCCCCCATGTTGGGGACACGGGCCAATACCCGGCCATTGGCCGGATTCACAATATCCCTGGTTGCACCGCCGTCCGCGCTAACCCACTCTCCGTTTATGTAACATGCTTCGCGCAATAATTCTTTGTCATTCAGTTGCATAGTAATGCTCCTGGTTGCCGGCAAAATATCTCTCTGAATAGCCTCTATAATATAATTCCAGGTTCCTGCGGCGTATCACATTTTTCAATATAGTGCTCTGATAAAGTTATAGATACTCTAATATTGATTTGGACAGACAATACCTTGTGATACCCCGTGGTGCATAATCAAAGCCATGGTATATTTGGAGCAGAACAATGAGAATAAGCAGGTTTGTCAGCCAAGACAACCAGATACGCTTCGGGGTGTTACAGGAAGATGGAGTTGCGGAGCTTCTTGATGGAGACCTGTTTTCCGGCATGCAACTCACTGGCAGACGCGAGACAGTGCTAAAACTTCTGGCTCCATTGGAACCTACAAATATCCTGTGCATTGGGCTAAATTACCGGGAACATGCAAAAGAGACAGGAAAGGATCTGTCCGAAAACCCCATTCTGTTCATGAAACCCACTGGCTCCCTAAACCATCCAGGGGCCGATATAGTACTACCTAAGTGTTCGCTAAACGGGCCGGAGGTAGACTTTGAGGCGGAACTGGCCGTGGTTATCGGAAAACCTGCGCGTGACGTTTCGCCGGATTCCGCCCTTGAGTATGTACTTGGTTACACCTGTGCTAACGATGTATCCGCCAGACGCTGGCAAAAACATGGCGGTGGTGGTCAATGGGTAAGGGGCAAGGGTTTTGACAGCTTCTGTCCCCTGGGGCCGAATCTGGTAACTGCAGATGAGATACCAGATCCACAAAATCTGCGTATTCGTTGTCTTGTTAACGGAGAGATTATGCAGGACGGGAATACCAGTGACATGATATTCCCGATTGCCGAACTCATAAGTGAATTGAGCCGTGATACAACCATAACCCCGGGGAGTGTAATCTTAACCGGCACCCCTCCTGGTGTGGGAGTTGCGCGCACCCCTCCAGTTTTCCTGTCTAGTGGCGATATAGTGAGTGTTGAGATAGAAAAGATAGGACAGCTGGTAAATACCGTAATAGATGGAAACCACAACCCAGGGTAGACACATGCGTAAAACCATAGGTAAGTTCGATATCAAGAGACTGATAGGTAAAGGTGCTACCAGTTCAGTTTACCTTGGGATAGACCCATTCACCGGAAGCAAGGTGGCAATCAAGGTTGCCCATCAGGCGGTATTGAGTGATCCGGTCAACGGTCCCAAGTTTCAAAAGATGTTTATGAATGAAGCCAGCCTGGCAGGCAAACTGAGACACCCGCATATCGTCTCGGTTTACGATGCTGGCAAAGAAGATGATCTGCATTATATCGTGATGGAGTATGTACCAGGTCACACCCTCAAGCAGGCCTGTGCGCCTAAGAATCTGCTGCCCTTCGATGATATTGTCGGCATCATCTTCAAATGCTGCAGCGCACTGGACTACGCCTATCATCACGGAGTTATCCATCGTGATATCAAGCCTGCCAACCTGCTCATAGATGAATCGAACGACGTTAAGGTCAGCGATTTTGGCACAGCGCTAATGGAAAATGCTGACCATACTCAAATCCTCGAAGCGGTAGGTTCTCCTGCGTATATGTCACCGGAACAGATAAACGGTGAAGAGGTTACCCACAAAACTGATATATATTCCCTGGGAGTTGTGATGTATCAGTTGTTTTGCGGCCGCCTGCCTTTCAGCTCCAGCAACCAGCCAGACCTGATACGCAAGATCAAGGAAGAGGAGCCTACCCCCCTGGCGGTACTGCGTCCTGATGTTCCGGAGTTCCTCTGCAGGATAGTAGAACGCTGCCTGGAAAAATCACCTGCCAACAGATACTCAACCTGGGGAGAAGTGGCCCAGGATATCACCGCAGCCCACAGCAAACTGGAGCTGCCTTCTGAAAACGTCTCTGATACCGAACAGTTCAACACCCTGAAGAATCTGCAATTCTTCCGTAATTTCAGTGAAGTGGAACTATGGGAGGTTGTCCGTATCAGCAAATGGCGTAAATTTAAGGCCGAACGCTCATTAATCAAGGAGGGAAAAATCGGCGATTCGCTATTTATTCTTGCCTCTGGCGAGGCCAGAATCATGAAGAATGGTTCCTTCCTGGGATTGGTGGAAACCGGCCAATGCTTTGGTGAAATGGCCTATATTCACGGCAAGAAAAAACCCCGGAGTGCCAGCGTTATCAGCAACACCGATGTGATTGTAATCAAGATTCAATCGGATGCCATCCAGGTGGCATCCAACCAGTTGCAGACATCATTCAATAAGATGCTTCTTACCATCCTGTCAGACCGCCTGGAGCAGACATCGGTACTGGCCTCGCTTATCTGATCCTGGCATGCAACAGGCCTGAGCTAATCGTCCTGCACCCTACCCCGCAAAAACTTTATCTGGCCTCGCTTTACCTTGCCATCCACACGCTTCTTCTGGGATGACTTGGTGGGCCTGGTCGGCTTGCGACTCTTCTTTACAGCGGTGACACTTTTGATCAGATCCACCAATCTACCCAACCCATCATCCCTGTTCTTCTCCTGAGTCCTATACCTCTGGGCCTTGATTACGATCACACCGTCCTTGGTCAACCTTTGATCGTTCAACACCAATAATCGCTGCTTATAAAACTCAGGCAATGATGATGCGCCAATATCAAACCGCAGATGCACTGCAGATGAGACCTTGTTGACATTCTGCCCTCCGGCCCCCTGCGCCCGAATAGCACTTATTTCAATCTCATCGATAGGGATAGAGACATTGTTGGAGATCTTTAACATGACAGACGCGGTAATCCATGGAGATTGATGTCTGGAATATTTTTTCACGAACACTGCTGACTAGTAAACTCTTGATACCACCCTGTCACCACAAGGCACAACCACTATACCTGACTCATCCAGGCAGTATATCTCCCGATCCTTTTCAGCATCAAAACCTATCTCGGTTCCTGCCGGAATAACGTTATAGCGATCAATAATAGTATTACGCATCCTACAACCATGCTCAATCTTTACATAGTCCAGGATAATACAGTTATTAATCTCTACGTCATCCTCTATCATCACCTCCAGCCCTACCACGCTATCACGCAGCTTGGCCGCATCGATAAGACAGCCGGCACCGATCAGACAGTTATTCATATTCAGCTTACCAAACTTGGCCGCCGGACCATCATAGCGATAGGTACGTATCGGCCATCTTGGATTGAACATATCAAAGCGTGGCTCCAGACCCAGGATGTCATCATGTGCGCTCTTATAGGATCCGATAGTGCCCACATCGCACCAGTATCCCTTCTCTTCATAGGGTTTTACTCCCGGCACATGATTGTTCGAGATATCGTAGGCCATAGCCCGCTGGTTTTCTGCCAGCCATGGCAATACATCCCGGCCAAAATCTGTCCCCCCCTCACGATGGACCGCATCCAGTGCCTCCCGTAATATATCGGCGCGGAAAATATAGTTACCCATAGAGGCCAGCACCATGTCTGGAGTACCAGGCATCGAAACCGGCACTTGCGGTTTCTCATGAAATCTTGTTATCCGCGAAGATTCATTTATTTCGATGTTCCCATATCTTTCGGCTTCTTTTATAGGCACCTGTTTGACAGCCACCGTAACATCTGCCTGATAATTAATATGGAAGTCCAACATCTGCCGTATATCCATACGATAGATATGATCAGAGCCAAACACCAAAACAACATCTGCCTGATGTTGATCTATCAGTGTACGATTCTGAAATACTGCATCCGCTGTACCCTGAAACCAGTCATCACAACCATTGCACCGCTGAGGTGGCACCTCGGTAATAAATTGCTCAACCAGCATAGGAGACATCTCCCAGGCCTTATGCAGATGTTCAATGAGAGCCTGGGATTTATACTGTACTAACAGATAGATAGAGAAGATCTGAGAATTAACCAGATTGCTTAGAACAAAATCCACCAAACGATAACGCCCGCCAAAAGGAATGGCCGGCTTGCAGCGCATGTCGGTAAGTGGATAGAGACGGGTTCCCTCCCCGCCAGCCAATACAAAAGCAAGAACCTTGGGGTAGATCATGACTAGCCACCAACTGTTTATGCATTAATTAGCGGGTAGCCCAAGTAAATCACACAGCCGCAATGGACAGCCGCATATCAATATTAGTACAGAAAAACGAGATGTGTTTTAGATAAGCCTATTATAGGATTCCGGCAGGGAGGGCCAGATATGATATTTTTCAAGAGATATTTGATAACCTTTTGGATAATAAAGTATTTTTACCCCGCTGAATCTCTACACCGGTAATTAAGCATTTTTCAACTCGCCCCACACAATTATCTGATGCGCAATTGCAATCAAAGGGAGCAACGATCTGACGCTCAGTGGCCAGGTAATCAAAGGTTATATCATCTCCGATATTTATGATCTTCAACGCGGTGATTTTTTTCTGTATTGCATCCACATATGTGTTTGGATCACAACTATGGTTAATATAACGACCAATGGGATGGTAGACGTGTTTGTCCCCTAGGTCGATCGTGGAATAGTCTGGTGCCGGACGTTCTTCAGCATTCAATAGGTCAAGAACGGTATCTCCGACTGAGAATATTTTTCCAGCTCTTAGAGTTCGATAGGTGTTTTCCATGCTAACCACATATAGCGAAGATGAATTATTCATATTGTTGAGTTGTTATCTAATTTAATTGGAAATATTATCGAGATTTATCAGATTGCCGTATTCATAATCCAACGACAATGGCTTCCACTGTGTAATACCACATTCTGGTGTATATGTAAGTTCGCCAAAATATACCTTCCCATTCACATTATATAAATCTACACGAACATGCGGATAGCCCTGACTTAAAGTTCTGGCAATATCAATCATCCGCTCAAAGTTATCTGGTTTTTCAAAGGGGATCTTGGGACGAGCTACATCGTTATAAAAATCTACTGGTTGCCTATTCCAGTTCAGATCGTAATAGTCTCTGACATGGAGCCCTTCTGCCTTGCCTTCCTCAACAGAAAAGAACGCTATGTAACCATCGAAGCAATAAAACTTATAATCTTTAATCGGTTTACCATGATCATCCAAGTACTCTTCCGCAATGATTTTAGGTGGAATTTCCGCGTAATGAAATTCCCCCGTCCTATAACCGAATTTCAAGAACATTCTCTTATTTGCATCTGCTTCAAATTGCGGGATGGATAGAGTGGATTTATCTTTTACAAACCAGCAATACTTCGGACCGGAGGCATTATTTAACTTGAGAACAAACCGAGATGGCAGTTGTTGCCAATCAATTTCATATGGGCTGTCCCAGCAACCGAATAATTTGACCAGATGCTGGCCAAATCCTTGTTGTTGAATAAATTGTCTCACAGCATATTTATCTGTGCGAGAAATAACATTTTTATCTGTAGTATTGTGGTTGAATTTCAACCATTGGATTTTCTCACAGTAAGTAGCTGGTTTTTTAAAATTCGGGGAATAACCTAAAAGTCTGCGGAATCTTCTTTTAATTCTGCGGCGAGCTTTGATTCTATCCAGAAAATGCATAATTATTATTAACTATATAAGGCGGAAACAAATAATATCTACTTCAGTGAAAGCATATTCGCACGGATTCATCAACAGACCACAACACTATTTATCTATAATAGCCATACTAGGATTACAGATAATTACTTCTGATGAGAATTCTGTTTATGCTTTTCAGAACGAAGTTTATTTCTTTCTTTTAGATTAGTGACAAAGGTCTCCAACTCTGTTTTTCCCCACTCTTGCGCTTCAGATTCAGTGGCAAATCCGCTCTGTTTTTTTGATACTACCGTTTTCTTAGCTGTCAGCCGCCGGGTTATCTCTGCGGTCCAACTCGAACCGTTCTGCACAACCCGGCAGCTGTATTTCTTGCCTTTGTTCATTCAGGCCATTTCCCATATGGTTATTAAAAGTCTGATTCAGCGTTTACCGCCAAGCAGTGATCCGAGTATCCCTCTTACAATCTGGCGCCCCAGTGAGCTGCCGACAGAGCGAACCACGCTTTTTACAATTGCCTCGCCAACGCCCTGGCGTCTCGAGGTACCGGTCCAGATATTACCTTCTGCTTCCGCCTTCTTCGCCGCCTTCTGCTGTTCGGCCTGGGCCTTTTCAGCCAGCGCGACGCGCTCCGTCTCTTCAGCGCGTTTCTTCAACAGCTCGAAGGCCGATTCCCGGTCGACCAGGGTATCGTAACGCCCTTTTAGCGGAGAGCGTCCAAGCACCTCTGTCCGCTCCGCAGCGGTAAGTGGTCCTATGCGTGATCGGGGTGGACGGATAAGAATCCTCTCTACCGGTGTCGGACTGCCATCTTCCGCCAATACCGATACCAGCGCCTCGCCTGTACCTAGTTCCGTGATCACTTTCTCCGTATCCAGATCTGGGTTTTCCCGAAAGGTCTGGGCAACCGTTGACACTGTCTGCTTATCTTTCGGGGTAAAGGCACGCAATGCATGCTGGATGCGCGCTCCAAGCTGTCCCAGAATGTCCGGAGGTATATCCAACGGACTCTGGCTGATGAAGAACACACTCACGCCCTTGGAACGGATCAAACGCACCACCTGTTCTATCTTGTCCAGCAGCGGGCGGGGAGCACGATCAAACAGCAGATGGGCCTCATCGAAGAACAGCACCAATTTTGGCTTATCCGGATCACCCACCTCTGGCAGATTTTCGAATAGTTCTGCCAGCAGCCATAGCAGAAAAGTGGCATAGACCCTTGGAGACTTAGACATAAGTTCCGTGACATCCAGGATGCTCACCACTCCACGTCCGGAGAAATCAGTTATCATCAAATCATTGAGATTCAACACCGGTTCGCCCAGCAGATTCTCTGCTCCCTGCTCTTCCAGTACCAGCAACCTCCGTTGGATGGCACCGATACTGGTACCGGATATATTCCCATATTCGGAAGAGAGCTCCTTTGCGTTTTCTCCCATCCAGTTAAGCATGCTGCGCAGATCCTTCATATCCAGAAGTAACAAACCATTATCGTCAGCAATGCTAAAGGCGGCATAGAGGACACCGGTCTGAGTATCATTCAGTTCCAACAGACTGGAGAGCAGGAGCGGCCCCATATCCGATATGGTGGTCCTTATCGGGTGTCCCTGTTTACCGAACAGATCCCAAAACAGGGTTGGGTTCGCCTGTGGAGCAAAATCCCGGATACCTATTCTTTCCAGACGCGATGTAATCTTATCGTTCATGCCGATGGCCTGGGCCAGACCGGAAAGATCGCCTTTCACGTCCGCCAGAAACACCGGCACGCCTATGGCCGAAAAATTCTCGGCCAATACCTGCAGAGTAACTGTCTTCCCGGTACCGGTTGCACCGGCAATCATTCCATGACGATTTGCAGTTTTAGCCAACAGCGACACCTGTGACTTGCCATTACCTCCAAGCAGTATCTGGTTGCTCATGATTTACTTGCCTCAATTGTGTATAGCGTCTGGGTGGGAAATGCGAACTCAAGTCCGTTACTGTTGAATTGGCGTAGTATCTCCATATTGATCTCAGTCTGGGTATTGGCGATATCAGCCTCCTTCCTGATGTAGTAGATAAACATGATGTTCATGGAGAAATCACCAAATCCATTAAATGAGATAATCAGCTTATCCTCAGTATTATTGTTGTTAGCTCCGATCTGTTTTAGCAGATCCATCGCCTGCTGCATCTGCTCCGGAGTGGTAGCATAGGTGAGACCCAGATTAAGGATAATCTTTCGCGATGGCTCGCGGGAGATATTTTCTACCGGGGCGTCGGCGAACTTCGCATTGGGCATGGTCACAATACGCCCTTCCAGGGTCTGCAGTTTGGTGCTACGGATCCCTATCTCAATGACAGTACCATCGTAACCATCAACCCTAATACGATCACCTATCCTAAACGGCTGATCGGTAAACACCGTGACCCCACCAAAGATATTGGATACCGTATCCTTCGCAGCCATGGCCAGAGCCAAACCACCAATACCGAGTCCTGCAATCAAAGCACCAACATTATAACCGGCGTTACTCAACCCGATGATTACGGCCAGCGCCCAGATCGCTGCCTTGACTGCCTTTCTCAATATAGGTAGAAGTTGATCGTCCAGATCATTATCGGATTTTTCCACCAAAGGCTGAAGATATACATTGCACAGTGCATCAAACAAACGGCTTAGCAGCCAGGCAACCAGGAGAGCGACTAACACCTGGAATGAGCTGTTTATGGCTGTAGCGACCGTTTCCGGCAGTTTAAGCTGTATCAGACCAAACCAGATACCACCGGATACGATAAAAACCACCAAGGGTCGCTCAGCCATATCCACAATAACGTCGTCAATATTGGAACTGGTACGACTGGTAAAACTACGCACAATCCTGGCAAAGACCCAGTACACCACCTTTCCCAGCAGCAGTGACAGAATAATAATGGCTAAGGATATAACCCAGGTGCTAATGGTATTTCCCAGGTAGGTTTGTTGCAGTAGCTCACTCATTGCTATTTCCCCATTCTTCTTTTTCTGGATAATTTTAACATCATGATATGGTTGGATATTTAAGACAATAACCACACATAAGAATAGCTGCAACTCTTCCTGTACACCACTGGACGAGAACCCTGGCCTTTATGTTAAATTACGGTTAGATTAGCACATGCTGCTGAGGAGATGTGTGAAATGACAAATAACATAAAAGAGTTGGATTTGAAGGGGTTAAACTGCCCATTGCCTATCCTGCGCATTAAGCAAACCATAGCCGGAATGGAGGGAGGAGAGGTACTGACTGTGATGGGAACGGAACCCAGCACCGAGCGGGAATTGAAGATATTCTGCCGACAGGGTGGCCATGAACTGCTGAATCTACAGAAGATGTCAAAATCGTTTATCTATACCCTGCGCAAAGGCTGAGGGCAGGTATCTCATCCCCCCTAATCCGACCTGGGCGTTATCGCACAAAAAAGGGCCTGCGCAACCTGCGCAGGCCCCTGCATTTCCAGCTTAATCCAGCTTAATACTACGCCGTTTAGAGCCCTTTATTTTCGGGGTAGTCAATTCTAATACCCCATCCTTGAATGACGCCTTGGCTTTGCTAACATCCACGTTGTCCGGAATAGCAACTGTACGGCAAAAGGACCCCTTGGATATCTCGCTTCTGTAGTAGTCGTCGCCCTTATCCTCCTTCTCATGGCTGGTACTTCCTTTGATGGTGACGCTATTATCAGTCATTGATACATCCAGGTCCTTTTTATCCACTCCAGGCAACTCAGCCCGAATGACAATCTCCTTATCTCGGTCTATCACATCCACCCGCGGGACCTTTCCCTCGAATGGCATCCGAAAACCCTCGAAGGATGGCATATCCCACCGAAACGGTCTAAACCAGTTCCGCGCCATCAGGTTTTCAAACATACGGTCCATCTCTTCAAACGGATGCAGCGCTTTGGAATCACTGGTTGATTGCTTTACAGCCACATCTCCTTTACTGCCCGGTTTTTCAGTTACATTGGTCATGATATTACCTCCCTTATTACTCCGTTAGGCACCTCCAGATGCCGATTTACACTCCTATATATATAATAATAGTGTCTTTTAGCGCTGTTTAAACAGCGGTGATACTATTTATTTCCTTAATTATTACAATAAGTTAATGACCACAAAAATCCCGTGGAGCGACCACTATTTCCGCTTTGGCGGTAGCTCATCAAATTTTGGCAGTTCACTCGCCTCCTCGTACCAGCATGCCCTTGATTCCCAGAATATACTTTGACTTGGCCGTATCCCGGGATCACTATCCAGGGTACCTGCAGGCACTACCACTACCTTGTTACTCTTTGCCATCCATGGCAGGGATGAACCGCAATTCTTGCAGAATGATGTTGCCAGATATTTCGTATCATCCGGCTCAAATCTTCCTACATACTCCTCACCGCTAAGCCAGTGAAACTGCTCCGGTGCGACCATAAGATTGGCTGAATAGGAGCTACCGGTGAATTTCCTGCAGCGGGAGCAGTGACAGTACTGAAATATCCCGAGATTTCCCGTAACCTCATAGGTTACCCTTCCGCATAGACATTTTCCTGTAGCGCGCTCTGATTCAGACAAAACGCCTCTCCTTTGCTTGCCGGTATTCTGACCGCATGACCAGGATAAATACGATCAGATATATCAGGTTCACCATGATCATGGATTGGGGCATACTCATACCCAGAAACTGCCACTGGACATCTTCGCAGTAACCGGTCGGATTGAATATCCAGGGGATCCACTGGTCCAGCTGTAACCAAGCGGGAAAGTTGGCAATGAAGTCGCAACTGGCGGCATCCTTGATCAGCCCCATCTGAATACCTGAGTGCCTGATTGAGAGATAGAGCCCCCAAATGGTTCCGCCTGCCCAGAAGGTATATCCAGCCAGACGCAGCAGCCCACTGCTGGGATTAATCAGACCAACGATACCAGCGAAGAATATAAGTGCCACGGCACTACGCTCGTAGACACACAGCACACATGGTTCCAGATGCAGAACATACTGAAAATAGAGGGCGCACAGTTCCAGGCCTAGTGCCGATACGGCCAACAGCATCCATGCAGTTCTCAAATGGGTTATTTTGGTCATAGCTTGCTGGATTTAGCTGGATAGAGCTTGGTGAAAACTAAATAGGTATATGCCGATTGTAGACATAAGTGAGGGTACAGGAAAGGATCAACAGCAGTTGCATAGATCCTGCCGGGATCAATCCAGCAGGGCAACGCGTTTGCGGTTTTCTTTATAGAAGGTTAGAACCTTTCGCACGTAGTCCTGGGTTTCAGGATAAGGTGGTATCTCATTACCGTATTTCTCTACCGCCTTTTCACCTGCATTGTATGCCGCTAATGCCAGCTTGATGTTATTGTTGTATCTGGTTAGAAGGTCACGCAGGTAGCGGGCACCACCCTCGACATTGGCCTTGGGGTCACGGCTGTCCTCCACTCCAAAGCGACTGGCTGTGCTTGGCATTAGCTGCATCAGACCAACTGCACCTGCTCTGGAAACCGCATTTGGATCATAGGCAGATTCCGCCTTCACCACTGCATGCAACAGTGAAGGATAGAGCCGGGACTTGTGAGCAATCTCATCTATCATGTCTGAGAAACGCTCGCGATTGGCTTGGATAGATTGAAAATCCATGCGGGGCTTTACCGGAGTTACCTTGGCCTGGGTAATGGCGACACCAGTATGTATCTTGAAGGGCTTGCTGTTCTGTTTTGAGCCGGGCTTTGAGGACCATTTAATTGAATCCTCAACCACTATCTGCTCTTTCTTCCACACCAGTTTGTATTTGCCGGATACCGGCTTATCGGTGAACAGCACCTCACCATTGGGATCTACATACTTATAGAAATCAGCATGCACTGACCATGGCGTCAGCAACATGCCAATCAAAGGTAAATACTTAACTGTTTGTCTGCATATATAGGACATTTCAACAATGTTTCGTCTTCTTATGACAGCATAATTTAGACTATTTACATTAAATTGCAACTATAAATGACTAATAATCAAGTCTTTTTACATTAAAGTGTGTTCAACCACAACATTTTTTGTATTTTTTGCCACTCCCACATGGACAGGGCTCATTTCTCCCAACCTTGGGATGCTCCTTCTTATAGGTCTCTACCTTGGGGGTATCTCCATCCACGTAGTACCAGCGATCCGACTCTTTTTTGAATCTGCTGATCTCGTGGTGAGTATGTACAACGCCGTTATCCCGGTAGTTTGCAATGAACTCAACCTCGCCCTCGGTGTCACTCTCCCCACCATCTTTGGTTGAACGGATCTCCAGGCCAAGCCAGTCTGCATTGTTGGCCCAACGCCGTGTTGCAGCTGCATCATAGTCACTGCGATGCTCCGGATGCAGGGACTCAGCGAGATAATCTATCTCTCCACATACATAGGCACTGTAGCGTGAACGCATCAACGCCTCTGCTGTTGCTGCCGGCCTCTCACCTGCCAAAACAGGCCCACAACAGTTATCAAAATCCAGACCGGAATTACAGTGACATTTAGCCATCGGACGCTCCTGAAAAATAACGGGGTGGTGAACTTAGCACAGAGGATTATTGTTGGCTATTCGCTGCTTACTCATCCAGGGGAGATAGATCTCCTGTTAGCATCCTCAAGGAAGATGTTAACGGAATAAATTATGATGATTTAATACCATTAATTCAATATGTTATGCGTTATTCTTTATGTAGATCATGATATAGGCAGTAGCTCCTTACATAGACGCACACTATCGACACTTGTCCACGATCCCTACATAGCCATCGCCCGGAGGAGCTGCCCCCTACAGATGATCTCCTTGGCCCTCTTCCCTCGGCCACTGGCCCTGATACTTGGACCTGATACCTTGTACCTGCAGTATTAAAGTATCAGTCGTTTTTCAATCGTTGCTCCAGGGCATCAACCTCATCCACGAGGGCCTGAGGGATCTTGGTGCCGAACTGGGCATAGTGTTGTTTGATACCAGGGATCTCAGACAACCAGGCATCGACATCCACCGCAAACAGTTTCTCCATGATCTGCGGATCTATATCCAGACCTTCGGTATCAAACGACCCTGGTGCCGGCAGATGCCCGATCGGGGTATCCACGGCGGATGCGGTTCCGATACAGCGCTCTACGATCCATTTCAGTACCCTGCTGTTTTCACCGAAACCCGGCCAGATGAATCTGCCGTTCTCATCCTTGCGGAACCAGTTTACATAGAAGATCTTTGGCATCTTGGCGCCAGGCCTTTTCCCAACCTCAAGCCAGTGGCTCCAGTAGTCGGCCATGTTGTAGCCACAGAATGGCAGCATAGCCATAGGATCATAGCGCAGGAGACCGAGATCTCCAGAGGCGGCAGCGGTCTTTTCGCTGGCCATGATAGAGCCCAGGAAGGTGCCGTGTTGCCAGCTCAGAGCCTCATTTACCAGAGGCACGGTTGTGGCACGCCGGCCACCGAACAGGATGGCGCTGATGGGTACACCATTTGGATCTTCAAACTCCGGGGCTATGACCGGGCACTGGGCGGCCGGTGCGGTAAACCTGGAGTTGGGATGCGCCGCCGGGGTCTTGGTATCCGGGGCACACAGTTTACCTTTCCAGTCGATCAGACCGTCAGGTTTATCTGCAGTCATCTCCTCCCACCAGATATCTCCATCCGGGGTGAGGGCAACATTGGTAAAGATGCAGTTCTCGTGCAGGGTACGCATGGCATTAGGGTTGGAGACATCACTGGTTCCCGGCGCCACCCCAAAAAAACCGGCCTCAGGGTTGATGGCATAGAGCTGGCCATCGGCCCCGAATTTCATCCATGCGATATCATCGCCGATACACTCCACCTTCCAGCCGGGGACAGTTGGTTCCAGCATGGCCAGATTGGTTTTACCGCAGGCACTCGGAAAGGCGCCGGCGATATACTTCACCTCTCCTTCCGGGCTGGTCAGTTTCAGGATCAGCATATGCTCAGCCAGCCAACCTTCGTCACGCGCCATATAGGAGGCGATACGCAGGGCGAAACACTTCTTACCCAGCAGGGAGTTTCCGCCATAACCGGAACCGTAGGACATGATCTCGTGGGTCTCAGGGAAATGGCTTATATACTTCTCCTGGTTGCAGGGCCATGGCACATCCTTCTGTCCTGGCTCCAGGGGGGCACCTACGCTGTGCATACATGGAACAAAATTACCATCTCCCAATGTCTCCAACACCTTGGTCCCGACACGAGTCATGATATGCATATTGGCGGTAGCGTAGGCTGAGTCGGTCAACTCAACCCCGATGTGGGCAATGGGAGACCCGACCGGCCCCATGGAGAAGGGTATGACATACATGGTACGCCCACGCATACAGCCGCGATATCTTTCCAGCAGCAGTGCCCGCATCTTATCAGGCGCCATCCAGTTATTGGTCGGCCCTGCATCCTCCTCCTTTTCGGAACAGATATAGGTGCAATCCTCCACCCTGGCCACATCAATCGGATCTGAGCGCACCAGATAGCTATTCGGACGTTTCTCTGCATTCAGCTTGATAGCCGTACCGGACTCAACCATGGTACGAAACAGCTCATCGTACTCCTCCCTGGATCCGTCACACCAATGAATTGCGTCAGGCTGACACAGCTCAGCCATCTGATCTACCCATGCAAGAAGCTTTTCATTTGCGGCCGATTTAGCGGTCATAACTGGTTTCCTATATCGATTTGGACCCATTATGAACCTGAGCCCTGCAGAATTACCTTAGAATTGATCAGGGGTTCATAAATATGGAAAAAATAACGTTGTGATCAAGGTGCTACTAATACGGCATTCGACAATAAAATACCACCGGGTTCACATTAATTATCACAATATTATGGATTAACTATAAAACGAAATGATCTGAGACAATGGCATCTTCGATCATAAGTGAAATTTTTTCGTTTCAACGTATAGGCGTGTAAATAGGCAATAATATATTTGCCAGGACCCTGGCGGGCGCTATCCAACTGCCAGCTGCAAACCTGGATTCCCCTCACCCCGACCCTCTCCCCCTATGAGGGGGCGATGGGGTATCAATACCTAGGCCATGGGTCCTATGATGTGATTTTTACATCATCGCCCCATGGCCTGATCCCTGCATCATCGGCGATTCTCATTCACTCGCTAAACACCCCATCATCCAGATTGAGCAGCAGCTTCTGGCTGACCTGATCAAACCGCATGATCTTTACCCCCTTGTGGTCCTGCATAAACTCCTTGGCATCCTTCATGTTTGCAAGCGGCACCAACTCATGCCCCATGGGTCCATAGACCTCTGATCCTATGACATAGAATGCCTGTTTCGCATCAATCTTCTGCAGAGTGTAGTACTCGGTAACTGCGATGGTCTGGATATCCTCCGCCTTGTGACCAGGGGCCCACTTCGGCATATCCAGAAGATATTTGAACATATCCTTCGCCCCATCGAAGTGATGGGCATGTCCGTCCTTATACAATACCGTGGCTACCCAATTAGGATATTTACTGACAAACATGCCACAGACCGGACAGGTGTCTGTCTGCGCCGGTTTGGGAACAGCAACCGGACCGGACATGGCCGGCTGCGCCAGGAGCATGCAGGCAAACAGCAGTGCCAACATATAAGCAAATAGGTTTTTCATCATAACTGCGGCAATAGATTTAGGAAGCTTCAATAAACCATATCGTGGTCACCCCAAAGCATAACAGAAGCAAACAGATGGATTCAGGGTCTGCACCCCGCTTCGTCCGGAGTGACTGATAGAAAAATCACCTTGGGTGTTGTGTTATTGGGGTCGGTCCACCTTGGAACCGACCCCCATCAGAGAGGCAGAATCAGCTCTGCTTCTGCATCTTCATCTCCATCATCTTCTTGACCTTCATGGCCCGGTTCTTCCTGATCATAGCGGTATCATCCGCCATACTCAGATAGGCGGCACGCAGGGCATCATCGAAGGTACCGATCTCCCCGCCAATATTTGCCTGGGTGATCTTAGCCGGATCAATCTTGGAGAAGGCCAGCTTGCTCTTCATAGTCATGGTGCCCTTCTGCTTGCCACCAATCAGATAGCTGGCCTTGTCCACATTCACCAGTGGTTTAATCTCCTCCTTGGAGCCGTAATCAGCGCCATAGATCGCCTTGGGGCCACGATCAAGATTCAGGGAGAGGCTCACCG
>JBNKDM010000026.1:0-27633 GCA_050288245.1 Sedimenticolaceae bacterium | reverse complement strand
GTTGGGAGAAATAACCATCGGCAAGATTATGGATGCGGCAACGATCAGCAGCAGAACCGCACCGATGAATATTCCAATGATCTTGAACAGCTTTCCCATTACATGGCCTCCGGAGAATGTAGAGTTGTTGATTAATATGGCGCGCAATCTATGCGGCGAAGATAACTTGTATGCCAGTCCTAAGAGTCTAGCAAATCATACGGAGATCTACCTGTTAACCAGGCATGGTTGAAACTGATGGATTAGGGCTTGGAACAGAGAAAAGGGCCACCAGATCTCTCTGGTGGCCCTTGTGATTTCTATCCTGGAACTCGCGCTATGCGGCAATACTGCACTGCCCGCCCTTTTGAAGCCTGCTACGCAGTAGCGAGATGAGTGCCACGCATCCCAGAAGCAGCAAGGTAGAAGGCTCTGGCACTGTGCTGGGAGGTGGTACATCGCATATATCTATGGAACTAAGCTTAAAGTAGTCGTAGGAATAATCCATACTCCCGCCAAGCTTTGGGTTAAGTGCGCTGATCAGCCAGTAGCTGGAAGAGACCAGGTCGTCGTTCACCACTTTGGCTGATGTACCGGGACCATCATAGCTCTCAATAGCTTTCCAGCCATTGGCTGCCGTCATCTGATCATACCCTATAGAGGCCAGATCCAGAGGAGCACTACCGGTATAGGCTGCAATAGAGAAATCAGAATCTCCGCTAACGTAGCCAAATTTAATTTGACTCAGGGTTACTGCGACCCCGTGAAAATCCAGGAGGATAGAGTCTACTCTGTGACTGTTATCCGTAGCGTGGTCAGGATACATAAGGTCACCAGACCAGCTATTATAGTCATCTGGACTAGCCACTCCCAATCCAGAGCTACCATACCCGGCGATGTCGCGCCGAACCAGGTTACCTGTCCCGTAGCTGCTGTACCACCAATTGCTGGCATCATTCGAATTGGACCAACCGGTCGCAGTCACGGCGTGTCCCTCACTGCCGACAAAGCTCAGTTCAGAATGTAGCCAATAATCGCCACTGAAATTCCAGGTCTCTCCCGTTGGGCATGCAGGATCAGGGGGGGAACAGGCAGCCGCATTACCCGACATAAGCAGCGCGAATAGTCCTGGTATTAAGATAGTTATTAAGTTTTTTATCTGTTTCATTTTCCTAAATCCCTAAATATTTTGCGTCTGTGCAATCCGGCATCTGGTGCCGTTACTCCGATTAAGTATAAACTGGGTTGCAATATGCATACCACAAAAAATTAACGTTATTTATCAGGCAGTTGTACATAATCGTTTAATTATTCAGCGCCATAATGTAAAAAATGCCGACACTATCTGTCTGACTTTAGCCGCTGCAGCAGAGCCTTGGCATCGGCCATCCCTTCGAAATCACCACCAGATGCCACCAGGCTCTCCAGCTCTTTTTGTGCCTCGTCCTTGCGTCCAAGATCGGCCAGAGCTGCGGCGATATGGTAGCGGATTTTCTTATTGGTGGATGCACGAAGATTTGCATTGCGCAGATAGCGCAGACCTTGAGCCGGGCTTCCCGTCTTCACCAGAATCCAACCCAGTGTGTCGCTGATTGCCGGGTTGTCCGGTTGCAATGCATGGGCCTTGCGCGCCAGCTCCAGGGCCCCGTCGCTGCCCTGCTCAAATCTGATAATGGAGAGATTGTTATAGACATCAGGATCCTTCAGGCCCGCGTTGATAAGTCCCTCGTAGGTGGCGCCTGCTGCGTTCAGATCCCCAAGACGCAGATATCCCGCAGCCAGCAACTTCAATAGCCCACGCCTATCGCTATCTCTAGGCAAGTTCTTTATGGTCTCCTTCAAAAAAGTCACTCCACTCTTAACATCTCCGGCAAGCAGATAGGCCCGATATAACGATAGGGTGGTATTCTGGGAACCTCCCATTGCAATAGCCTTTTGGTAACTGGCTATAGCCTTGGGAAACTCTCCTTTGGCCATGGCAAGATCGGCCTGCAGCCGATAACTGTTCGGCTCTTCCGGATGAAACTTGATCATATTATTGATTGTCTCAGCAGCCGGCTGCAGTTTTCCCGAGGAGAGCTGCACCTCAGCCATAGCAACCTGGGCAGGAATGGACCTTGGGTTGTCTTCCAACACCTTCATCAGAGACCAGGTAGCACCATCCACATCCCCCGCCGCCCGCAACAAACCAGCCGTATCCAGCAGAACGGCTTGGTTATAGCCCGCCGCCTTGGACATGCGGCGAAACGATATCTTCGCCTTGTCCGGATCACCCTGGGAGAGATGGGCAACCCCGATCATACGCATGACTTGAATATCTTCAGGAAAAAGCCTCTCGAGCTTTTGCATATGCTGGTTCAGCTCCGGCTTCATACCCAGACGCAGGTATAGCTCTCCCAGTTGCAGATTGCTGGTAACCGAGTTCTCATTCAACGCCACCGCCTTGCGTAGCAGTTCAACCGCCTGCTTCGCATTGCCACTGGCCTCCTCCAGTCTGGCAAGCTCGGAGAGAACCAGGGTACTGCCAGGATGATCCTTCAGCGCTTGCTCTAGACGGGCCCTGGCCTGCTGCAGCCTACCCATAGCCAGATCGATCTTGGCCAGATTGATCTTGGCTGCAAGAAAGCCATTATCTGTTTTCAGTATCTGTTCAAGATGTCTGGTGGCAGCAGGGATATCCCCTGCTGCTATCTCGGACGAGGCCAACAGATTTAGCAGATTCATATTTTCCGGGTTACGTTCACTCAGAAGTCTTGCAATGGTCACCGCTTCTTTGTTCTGGTGGCGTTTGAGGCGCTCCATCACCAGTGTTACGCCGGCCAGGCGTGCGTCTTCAGCCTTGGCAAACACCTCCCCCAACTGATCCAAACCAACCTCACTGCGGCCCTGGGCCAGAAGGCTCAAGCCTAACTGGGTACGCGCCTCTACGGCCTCGCCCCCGACTGTAACGGCCCTGTCCAGCAACTCGATCGCCCTTAGGTGCCGCCCCTTTTTCAAATAGGCGGTTCCCAGCATGGTCAGGAGCCGATAGTCGTTGGGGATCTGGCCTAGTGCCGGCTTGAGCACCTGTATAGCCCGATCATACTGACCGCGGTTGAATAGGATGGAGCCCATCAGTTTACGTGCACCGGGGTTTCCCGGAGCCCGCTTCACGTATAGATCCAGACTGGCATATGCCTCATCCATCCTGTTCAGGCTGTAAGATATCAGGCCAGACAACAGCAGGGTTTCGAGGTGATCCTCCTTCACATCTGTCGGAAGCTTCGACATGATGTCATTGGCCTCAGCCATGGCCTGCTTAGAGGCCTTGGCGTCGCCTAGTCGCGAATAGACCACTCCAAGCAGATATGGCACCTGCGGATCATTCTCCTGTTTGCCTCGTAGAATTTTAAGCTCTTCCAGAGCCAGATCATTTTTCCCCATATCCATGTAGGTGCCAGCAATTGAGACCTGCGTCTTGTAATCGTCCGGCTGCAGCTCCAGCGCCTTGCGGTAGAATTTTACCGCCTGTTCGAACCGGTGTTGGGCATGAGCAGCTGCCCCCTTGCTTTGCCAAACATCCGGATCCTTGGGATTTAGGTCTAAGGCTCTCTGCATAATCGCCTCTATGGCCGAGAACTCCCCTTTATGCATCAACACCGTAACCTGCCCCAACAGCGGAGCAGTTGCCTCAGGATCGTAACTTGCCGCTTTGGTGAATGCCTTATCGGCATTGTCGACCTCACCCAGCTCCAGATACGCCCTCCCGCGCAGCACCAGGATCTCTGAATTCAATTGCGGCAAAAAATCGCCCTCATGGATCTCATCCAGGACCTGCCGGTACTTTCTTTGTTGCCCATAGGCCTGCCCTAGAGGAACGATAATCAGCGCCTGATCACCCCCAAGCTGTTGCGCGGTTAGCAGCTCTCTTTCGGCCAGAGCGCCCTCACCCTGCCGCAGATATGCCTGTCCCAGCAGCAGATGCGCCGCCAGGAAATTCTTATCTCTCTTTAAAATACTTTTTAAATGAATAACTGCAGCCGCCAGATCCTTTTTCTGGAACTGGATCAGCGCCTCTTCATACAGGGCGGCCACACTCTTCTGTTCCTCTGCAGCGACCGTAGTGTCGACGCCGCCCAGAAGCAACAAACAGAGGGGGATTGCCTTAAGACATGACTTAATATCCATAATAGAACTGGTTACGACCTCAACTGATTCAATTTCCACCCGATCTCCATCCAGGCAGCCCACATCTCTGCAACATCAGGACAGCAAGCGGACGCTGCCTTCAGGCAGTACTGAGGGTTAGCTATAATAAACAAAAACATCAGTTAAAGCACGAATGGCGCTGTTGCACTACCTAAGCGTGCGGTTTAACCAGAAAGAACCGGCATACCAACATACAGCACGGATCATTTCTCCTCTGCGGGCTGCGGAAGATATTCGCATCCTTACCGGTTTGTGTTGCTGTTTATACTTCGCTTGGTTTTGCCACGAGTCACATGGATCAACTATTTTACCTGCGACTTGCCACGCGCGAGATAATCCTCCCACCGGGCGTCTTCCCATGCCTGGATAAGTTTTGCAGTTCGCCGTTTAAGCCTGGGATCATTCAGTGCCTTGTCGAAATCCTCCCAACGCCCCAGGTCATTAAAGAACACCTTCCTGCTGCGAAGATCAAGGATTGTTCTAACATCACCGCTGGACACGGTTCCGATAAGTTGCGGCTGATCCAGTGAACCCACGGCCTGAAGCTGAATGGAGTCATGCTCACTCCACCTCTTCCGGTCGATCCTGCCGGTTGCCGCACGCACCATAAGCTCGGCAACATCGATTTGCCCCACTGCACTTTTTGTTGCAAAACCGGGAACGCTCATGACCAGCGGAATCCGCGTCTGGGTTTCGCTCAACACATGACCATGCCCAAGAAACTGGTCATCAAACAGGGACTCGCCATGATCCCCGAGAACAACGATGACTGTATCCTGATATACCCCTTTCTGCTTAAGTTGCTCAATCATACTCGCTATAGCCTGATCAGCGACAGCGATGGCATTCCAGTAGGTTGCGTGCAATTGCTCAATGTTTTCAACCCTGATATCAGACCGGTTGATCGGTCTGTCATTGATAATGGCCGGCATCTCAGGATTGCTATAGGGAAAATGTGCGGCCTGCAGGTTGATATAAAAAAATTGCGGAGTTTTCCAGTCAACCTCGTTCGCACGCAATTTGAACTGCCGCACAACCCGCTCCTCACTCAGACGCAGACTGCCAGGGGCCGTACTTGGGAACACCCGATCCTCCAGAGCAGACCTCGCATCAAACAGGTAATTCCCCTGATCACTCATGCCGGTAGAGGCCGCAACTCCTCCAAACGACTCATCCTGCCCGGATATAAATGAGAGCGAATATCCGGAACGCCGCAGAAAATCGGTGAGAGGAACCCGATACCTGCCGGAAGTGAGCGTCCGGTTGAATATGGCATTGATTGAGGCCACGGTATACCCGATATGGCTATAGGCATATTCAATCTTGGTCCCAGTCCGAGCAATCCTGGCGATGGTCGGGGCAACTATCTGACCGTGCCAGCTCTTGCCCAGCAGATCTGCCCTGGCACTTTCCAGCACTATAAGCAGGATATTCTTACCGGGAATTGGCGCAAGCTGCGCGAGTGAATCCTCACCCGGACCATTCCAGTTGAAATCCCCCGCATATCCATCTTCATCCAGACCGTTGCCCGGAACATCCAGAGCACCTGGAAATATCTTCGAATCCAGATTCGAAGGGTCTGCCGGAAACATGAAAAGTCCGTGGCCATCACCATCCAGATCTGAGAGCTTATCCAGGGCCATGCCAATCAATACATAGGAGGTTTTTTTCTTCAGCCCATAGCGCATAGATGAGTCGGAGTTGATGAATGCCATTAAAGCAACGGTAACCAAAACGATTAGCGCCAACATCCATACAGGCAACTTCGACCTGGGTCTATCCGGACGCAGGTTATCCGTAGCGGATTTGAGATATATGCTGATCCAATAATACCCAGCCCAGTAGATAAACATGAGCAGAAGCAAAACGATGCCGAAGATAGCCGCCTCATTGGCCACATAGCTGAGCGCCTCAACCAGACTACCGCCACCAAGATTCCTTATAACCAGAAAATTCAGGGTGTCGTTAAAATAGGATAGAGCCTTGAATTTCAGTGCCAGCCATATCGCCATGGCCGACAGAGTAACAAAGGCAAAGTTATATGCCGTTAACTGTATACGCGCATTACGCCAGCGGGATATCCAGAACCAGGGCAGGCTGATGGCAGCGAAAAAGATTATATCTATCCATACACTCAGCCCGATAAATTCCGCTCGATCCCGCCAGGATAGATAGGAGTAAGGCTGCAGAAATCCACCGGTAAACAGGTCATATTTTCTTTGCAAAAACAGAAGTTCCATAAGCTGAACAAACAGAACCACGAACAGCACGACAACCCATTGGATGCGATATCCATCGACTCCACGGCTGTTCAGATCCTTAGTTATCCCGCCTACCTCCATTTAGCTAAATCCCCTTCACATACAACTGCTTTATCCGTTACGAAGACAAAAAATGGGCTAATAGAATTCACGGGGCTATACCATTATCCTTGGCCCTTATATAGCTATCTACGCACTGTTCGCAGAGATAATCCTGCCTATATAAATATGTGTATTCCGTCTTCTGATACACAGTGGAAAGCTGGAGCGGGTAGCGGGAGTCGAACCCGCCTCACTAGCTTGGGAAGCTAGGGTAATACCGATATACGATACCCGCACGATTGGTTTGCTAGCAAAAATCGCCTCTGTCCCGGGGAGCATAGACACACAACCACATTCAATCCCCATCGGGCAACGATTCTATGCCTGATCCCATGTTTGGCGCAAGCCGGCAATAAGGACGTCAGCGTCTATCGCCTGCCGCAGGACCAGTGCCATACATTGTATCAATAACATCAAGATTGCGCTCGATAACCTGGGCGCGTTTAAGCTTAAGCGTCGGGGTTAGCAGGCCATTATCTATGGTCCACGGCTCCAGCTGCGCCGAAATCCTGCGGATCTTGGCGTAGCCAGGAAAATCTGTCAGGGCATCCTTTATCCGCGCCAGAAGCAGAGAATTCAACCTGGCATCCTGCAGACTTGAATAGGACATTGGATCAAGCCCACACTCCTGGGCCAGTCCTGGCCAGAGATCCGCATTCAGCACCACCAGCGCGGTGAGATAGGGACGCCCCTCACCCACCACGAGCGCCTGCTCAAACAACTGATCCAGGGTTATAGCAAGTTCCATATCGGAAGGCGGAACCTTCTCTCCATTCGAGAGCACCATGATATCCTTGATGCGGCCCGTAATATAGATGTGGTTGTCCTCAATCCTGGCCTGATCTCCGGTATGCAGCCAACCGTCAGAATCTATCACCCTGGAAGTAGCTGCATGGTTATTCCAGTAACCCAACATAACGCCCGGACTTTTTACCAACAACTCTCTGTCCTCACCGATACGGACCTCGACATTACGCAAGGGAAGCCCCACACTTTCCGGCACGTTGTCCTCCAGTGAATTTACACAGACAACCGGGCTGGTCTCAGTCAGTCCATAACCCTGAAGAACCGGCACCCCAAGACCAATAAATACTTCTGCTATCTCAGGCGACAGAGGAGCTCCGCCACTTACCGCAATACGCATGCGTCCACCCAGTCGCTGTTGAATCTTGGATGCCACCAATCTTTGCAGCAAAGGCCAGAACAATTGTGACACCCGCCATCCCGCCCGCCGCTGCTGCCGCAAAAAACGCCGCCAGCCAACCTTGATCGCCAGATTGAACATCCATCTGGATAAGTTAGATCCTTTTGCCAACTGATCTCTGATTCGCCCATATACCCGTTCAAAGATGCGGGGAACCGCAATTATGACCGTAGGCCGAATGGTTAAAAAATCATCCGCCAATTGTGCCACTGATCTGGCATAGGCTACGGTGGAACCAGTCATTATGGGAAGATAATAACCGGCAGTCCGCTCCAGAGTATGGGATAGCGGAAGGAATGAAAGAAACAGATCCTCGCGGTAGCAATCGATCAGGGCAAGCACCCCATGCGCAACAGAAAGCATGTTGTTATGGCTTAGCATCACTCCCTTGGGGCGTCCGGTAGTCCCGGATGTGTAGATGATAGAGGCAAGGGCATGGGGATCCTTGCCATTCTCAAGCAGCCCCTCACCGCTATCGGGCAGCCATCCGGATACGGTTGCAAGTCTTGCGTCATCCTGTATCAGGCTGACGGAATCCGGCCCTGCATCCAGCAGCAAAATACGTTTAAGTATGCTGTTCTCGGACAGCTCAGGGGCCAATTTTTTCCAACGGCCGGCATCCTGCATCAGCAACAGCTTAACGTCTGCATCTTCCAGGATATAAGCAGTGTTCTCTGGACGGTCATCCGTATATAAGGGCACAACTACCAGACCCATGGATAGGCAGGCCTGATCGAACACCACCCACTCCGGTGAATTTCTCAGTTGTAACGCCACCCGGTCCCCCGGATGCAGACCCTCCTTGGCCAGGGCAGTCTGCCACCGGGCAATCTGATCTGCCATATCCTGCCAGGTAAAATCGCGCCAGGAGGAGGAATCTCGCTCGAAACTCTTATAGGCAATCTGGGTTGGAGAGCGGTGCAGACGCTGTAAAAACAGGCCGTATAGGGTCACTGCTGCGTCGGCGTCTATTAAGTCTTCGGTCCACTGTTCCAAGAGAGTATCTCCGATGCTTATTGTTATTCTGAAATTGCCGGGAGACGGCTAGTGTAAAATAGTTCTACTCTTCTGTTAATATGCAGTTGTAGATTCACCTGGAAAAAACTACCCCCGGTTAAAACGGCCCGCCATGCAAATATATATAAACGGAGATGAACAACAGATCTCTGACGATCTGACCATGAGTAACCTGGTGCAGCAACTTGGCCTGGGCGATCAGCGCTTTGCCATAGAGGTAAACGAAGAACTGGTGCCGCGCAGCAGTTTCACTGAATACCGGCTAAAGCCGGGTGACAGGGTGGAGGTTGTCCAGGCCATCGGCGGTGGATAGTCAGCCACAAAAAAACACCTGTCAAATAAGATCATCCTTACACACAACAATCAACGGAAGTAAACAGATCATGCCTCAACAAAAACCAGACATCCTCACCATAGCAGGGCGTGAATACAGCTCCCGCCTACTGGTTGGTACCGGCAAATACAAAGATATGCCAGAGACGGCCGCCGCCATTGCCGCCAGTGGCGCCGAGATCGTCACCATAGCCGTGCGCCGCACCAACATCGGCCAAAACAAGGATGAGCCAAACATCCTGGATATCCTGCCACCAGACCGGTACACCATCCTGCCCAATACCGCCGGGTGCTATGATGCCAAGACAGCTGTGCGCACCTGCAAACTGGCCCGGGAACTGCTGGATGGCCATAATCTGGTAAAACTTGAGGTGCTGGGGGACGATAAAACCCTGTTTCCGGACGTAATTCAGACCATCGCCGCCGCTGAAGAGCTGATCAAGGATGGTTTTGATGTCATGGTATACACCAACGATGACCCGATCGTTGCGCGCGAATTGGAAAAACTGGGCTGTATCGCCGTCATGCCTCTGGCCGCACCCATCGGTTCCGGCCTGGGTATCCGCAACAAGCTCAACATCCTGACCATCGTGGAGAACGCCAATGTCCCGATCCTGGTGGATGCCGGCGTAGGCACCGCCTCGGATGCCGCCGTGGCCATGGAGCTTGGATGCGATGGAGTGCTGATGAACACAGCGATCGCCGCCGCCAACAACCCGATTCTGATGGCCTCTGCCATGAAAAAGGCAATAGAGGCCGGACGCGAGGCCTTCCTGGCCGGGCGCATGCCCGCCAAGCGCTTTGCCTCCGCCTCCTCACCGGTTGAAGGGCTGTTCTTCTAGAATATTAAACCTGGCCCCCTGTCCGCACCGGGGCCATGGTTTTGCAACGCAGACATCTTCTATGACTGAGAGCGATAGACCTCATCGCAAGATCCGCAGCTATGTATTGCGCGAAGGGCGCCTGACCGCAGGACAGGAACGCGCCTTCGCCACCCTGTGGCCAAGATTTGGCATCGACTTTGTTCCGGGCCAGCCGCTGAACCTGACCACTATCTTCGGCAACAACAATCCCATTATCCTGGAGATCGGCTTCGGCAACGGGGCATCTCTGGCGGAGATGGCCGGCAACAACCCGGAACAAAACTATCTGGGGATTGAGGTGCACAGCCCCGGAGTCGGGCGGCTGCTACTGGATATTGAGGAGCGCGGTCTGACCAACCTGCGGGTAATCCGTCACGATGCGGTTGAGGTATTGGAGAGCGGAATAGAACCGGGATCTCTGAACGGAGTCCATCTGTTCTTCCCCGATCCCTGGCACAAAAAGAGGCATCATAAACGGCGCATCCTTCAGCCATCGCTGGTTGAGCTGATGGCACAGGCACTCAAATCAGGCGGGATATTTCATGCCGCCACCGACTGGGAGCATTATGCCGAACAGATGATGGAGGTGCTGAGTGCGGCGGATGATCTATTTGCAAACTGTGCCGGCCCTGGCAACTTCAGCCCACGTCCAGGCTATCGCCCCATAACCAAGTTCGAACTACGGGGAGAGCGGCTGGGTCATGGGGTATGGGATCTTATCTTTCGCCGCAGGTGACAGCATATGCCACAGTTACCCTGGCACTCTATTCAGCGCGATTACTTGTGTCAGCCATCCGCATTCGAGCCAGCTTTACCAACAGCAGCAGGGTAGGAGCACTATGAAAAAACAGATCGAAGATATCCAGCGGACGGACCAGATCTCCAGCCTCCAGCATCTTTAGCTTCTCCCACAGATGCGGCTCCGGCAGCAGTGGAGCCAGTCCCAGTATCAGCGCTGCGATTATCAGAAAGAATAGCGGTGTCTCGTCTAACCAACTCATGCGTAACCATCTCCAATCATCTTTGCGCTCACATCACAGCCGTCAATTCTCTATACAGCGACAGATCCTCTGCAGAAAAACAGCAGGCAATAATCCGGTCAAACCCTTGTGCCTCCCGCATAGAACCAAGTGCTATCATAGCCGCATCCCGCTTGGGATAGCCGTATACCCCGGTACTTATAGCCGGAAAGGCAATGGTTCTAGCTCCTTTGTCGTGGGCCAAGGTGAAGGAGTTGTCATAGCAGGAGCGTAGCTGTTCCGGCTCCCCTGCCTCGCCGCCGTGCCATACCGGACCCACCGTATGAATCACCCACTTTGCCGGCAGATTGAAGCCAGGGGTTATACGCGCCTCGCCGGTAGGACATCCTCCCAACGACCTGCATGCCTCCAGCAATTCCGGTCCTGCGGCTCTATGTATGGCCCCATCGACACCACCACCACCCAGCAGACTGCTATTGGCAGCATTGACTATGGCATCCACCTCAAGCCGTGTAATATCCCCCTGTACAATCTCTATATCACCCATGGAATACTCAGCCCCCTGAAATGCCCCATATAGCATAACATCTATGAGCACCCTTTCCGGAATCATTATCCTAACCCTCATCTTCTGGTTCTGGCTGGACAGCGCCCGCGCCCGCGAGATAGCTACGGCTATCTGCGCCAAGGCCTGTGAACTACGCGGTGTACAGTTTCTGGACCAGACCGTGGCACTGAACCGTATCGGGATAGGCCGGACCCAAAACGGCATGCGCCTACGCCGAACATTTCGTTTTGACTTCAGTGATGAGGGGATAACACGCCACAGCGGATACATAGTGATGATCGGCATTAAGATACAAGAGTTTAGTTTGGGTCTGCCATCACTGGAGCAATAAACCATTGCATCCACAGCCGGGCATGCGGACAATAAGATCAGGTTTAAAGGAGCGTTTCATGCAAGATTATCAACAGGAATTTATCGATTTCGCACTCGAGACCGGGGTGCTGCGCTTTGGTGAGTTCACCCTTAAGTCAGGCCGTATCAGCCCCTATTTCTTTAACGCCGGCCTGTTCAACAGCGGGTCCAGTCTGGCCAGGCTGGGGCGTTTTTATGCCAAGACCATCATCGACTCAGGGATAGAGTTTGATCTCCTGTACGGACCGGCATACAAGGGCATCCCCCTGGCCGCAGTTACCGCCGCCGCCCTGTTTGATCACCATGGAGTGGATATCCCCTACGCCTTTAACCGCAAGGAGGCCAAGGATCACGGTGAAGGCGGGATCATTGTCGGACACCAGCTTGAGGGCAGGATCGCCATCATCGATGATGTGATAACTGCCGGCACCGCCATTCGTGAATCCATAGATCTGATTACCGCCCAGGGTGCTATACCTTCAGCAGTGTTCATCGCTCTCGACCGGCAGGAGCGCGGCAATGGAGAGCTATCCGCCATCCAGGAGGTGGAGTGTGAATTCGGCCTGCCGGTAGCCGCCATCACCAGACTGGAAAACCTTATCGACTATCTTGAGAAAAGCGCCAACTCCGCAGACGATCTGGAGCGCATCACCACATATCGCGATGTATACGGGATCTGACACCCACGAAACAGGCCCAGGTTGCGGGGCAAAATAATAAATAATGATCTAAGCAGAAAACAGATAATATGGCTGAAACCACAAACCTGCCGACCCTTGACCTACTGATCATTGCCATCTATCTGCTGGGAACCGCCATCTTCGGGGCCTGGTTTATCCGGCGCAGCAATACCCTGGAGGCATACACTCTGGGCAACCGACGACTTCCGGGCTGGGCCATCGGCATCTCTATCCTCGGCACATATCTCAGCAGCATAAGCTTTCTGGCAAACCCCGGAAAGTCCTACGCCAGCGACTGGAGTCCGTTTGTCTTCTCCCTGAGTCTTCCCATCGCCTCTCTTATTGCCGGACATTTCTTTATCCCCTTCTACCGCAAGCGGGTAGAGACCACCGCTTATCAACACCTGGAGCAGCGTTTCGGCTATTGGGCGCGCGCCTATGCCGGGATCAGTCTGATCCTGCTACAGATTGGACGCATCGCAGTTGTCCTATATCTGGTGGCGCTGGCGGTGAGCCAGCTGTTGGGCTGGGACCTGGTCACCATGATTCTGGCCCTGGGCCTGCTCACCATCGCCTACACCGCTGCCGGGGGGTTTGAGGCGGTGGTCTGGACCGATGTGGTGCAGTCTGTGGTTTTACTAGGGGGTGCCACACTCTGTCTGTTACTACTCATCCTGGATATGCCGGGCGGCATAGAGCAGGCAATGAACATTGCCACGACTCAGGGCAAATTCTCTCTCGGCACCTGGGATTGGAATCTTGCCGTACAGGGTTTCTGGGTGATTATGCTATTCGGGGTAGTGGAAAACCTAAAAAACTTCGGAGTGGATCAAAACTACGTGCAACGCTTTCTTGCGGCCAATTCAGATAAAGAGGCGGTACGCTCCATGTGGATAGGCGGCCTTACCTACCTACCGGTTTCAGCCCTGTTCTTTCTTATCGGCACCATGCTGTTTGTCTACTACCAGGCCATGCCGGCCCCGCATCTGCCATCCAAACCAGACGAGGTGTTTCCTTTCTTCATCGTCACCCAACTACCCAGCGGCGTAGTCGGCATCGTGATTGCCGCAGTGCTCGCCGCCGGCATGAGCACCCTGGACTCCAGCCTGAATACCTCCGCCACTGTCTGGGCCATAGACTTCTATCGCAGACTGAAAAAGACCCCGGCTGAGGAGCATAAGCTTTTGAATATAACCCGCTGGACTACTGTCATCATCGGGATAATCGGCACTGGTGCCGCACTGTTGATGATTCAGGTAAAGACCGCGCTGGACGTATGGTGGCAAATCTCCGCCGTGTTTGGCGGCGGCATGCTCGGTCTGTTCATACTAGGCCTGATGGTGCCGGCTGCCAGTGCCAGAAACGCCCAGATAGCCACGGCCCTCGGGATTCTGGTTGTAGCCTGGAACAACCTGCTCCCTAAGTTAGGAACTATTCCCGACTGGGCAACCATTCCGCTCCATCCTCTCCTGGCAGGCCTCGCAGGAACCCTGACTATCCTCTGCTCCGGCTGGATACTATCGCTGAGAAAGGGCTCAACCGGTTAACGGTTTCACACTCCAGCCAGGAAGGCTATTCACTCACGCATAGCAATCGTCTATGCTGTATTCATCATGTATCCAGAACTGTGAGTACTATGAGCTTGAGATTTAAAATAATCATCTGCACCATTTTAGCCCTCGTCGTAGCTCAACCTGTTTCAGCCAAGCTCTACCGCTGGGTTGACGCCGATGGCAATACCCATATCTCCGACAAACTTCCTCCGAGTCAGGCCGGACAGGCACGCAGTGAACTCAATGAGAAAGGTATGGAAGTCAAAAAGGTTGATCGCGCCAAAACCCCGGAAGAACTGGCACAAGAGAAGGAGTTGGAACGGTTAAGAGAGGAGCGCGAAAAGCTGATCGAGAAACAAAAGGCGGAAGATCGAGTGCTGCTGCTTACCTTTCGTAGCGAAGACGACATCATCATGGCTCAGGACGGCAAACTTACCGCCTTGGACGTAATGATCCAGATAGCTACCAGTAACATTAAACAGTCCAAGGAACAATTGGTGAATATGCAAAACAGCGCTGCCGATATGGAGCGCAAGGGAAGAAAGCCCCCAGCCAGCCTAGTGCAGGAGATTGCCGCCACCAGGCAACACCTTAAGGACAGTTATGCCACCATCATTGCCAAAGAAAAGGATAAGGAAAGAATCAGAAAAAAGACGCAGGAGGATCTGGAACGATTCCGTGCCCTAAAGAAGCTACAATCATCCATAGCCCCGGTAAGCTCACAAAAAAGCGTCATATCGCAACTTGACTATGTTGTTTCCTGTCCGGAGACAAAGGTGTGTGATTCCTACTGGGAAAAGGCTAAGGATTACACCCTAAAGCATGCCACTACCAAGATTAAAGTATTGGGTGACTCGGTGATTCTTACCGCGCCTCCCAATGAGGATAATGACATCAGCATAACGCTTTCACGCCTGGTCAATAAGAAAGGTCCGGGTGAAAACCTGTTCTTTGACCTACAGTGTAAAAGTTCAACCCTGGGGGAAAAGTTCTGTCGAAGCGAAAAGATTAAATCGATCCGTAGCGGCTTCCGAAAACTGCTGCTGGGGAAGAACTATCTCCGCGAGCAACAGAAGGAGAATACCCCCTAACCGGCAAACAGGACAGAGGCAATAACGCCCCACTGCTCTTCCCATCTATCCAGGGGTGGCCTCCGGAAGTGGGAACGCAGAAAGCGGTGCAGACGCCCTTCAATAAAGCACAGCATGATATCTGCACAATCCTCCGCCGCCAGTGGATTCTCCACTCCGTCGCGCAGTCTGGATTCACGCACCACCTGTTTGAGCTGAGTCTCCAGACGATCAAAAAAGCGCTCCACCCTTGACAGCAGACGCGCACCTTCGCCGATCAGGGCATCACCCATTAACACCCGCACAATCCCGGGGTTACGCTCGGCAAAACCAAGTAACAGATAGACGATCTTGCTACAACGAACCTCCGTATCCTTATCCTCGTCCAGTATCTGATTGATCCGGGAGAACACCGACTCTTCCGCAAAGGCGATCAGGGCATCAAACATCTGTGCCTTGCTGGCAAAGTGGCGATAGAGTGCGGCCTCGGTAATGCCGGTTGCGCGCGCGAGAACGGCCGTGGTTATCCTTGATCCGGGGTTATTCTCCAACTCTGAAGCCAGGGCCTCCAGAATAAGCTGCTTACGTGGAGTTTTTGCATTCATCTGCTCAGCTGGCACGAATCAGGGTCCCCACACCCTCATCGGTAAACAACTCCAGCAGCACCGCATGCTGCACCCGGCCATCGATGATATGGGAGGATATGACCCCAGACCTGACAGCCTCCAGGGCACAGTGGATCTTGGGTAACATGCCGCCATGAATGGTGCCATCCGCCTCGAGCTCCGCCACCCGCGCAGCGGACAGCCCGGTCAGCAGAGTGCCATCCTTGTCCAACAGCCCGGCCGTATTGGTCAGTAAAATCAGCTTTTCCGCCTGCAGCACCTCTGCCATCTTGCCCGCAACCAGATCTGCATTTATGTTATAGGAACGACCATCGTTACCTATACCTATGGGGGCGATAACAGGGATAAACCCGCCGTTCACCAGCATGTCCACCACGCTGGCATCTATCTCCTCCACCTCTCCCACATGCCCGATATCTATGATCTCAGGGGCATCAAGTTCCGGCGCCTGTTTCTTCAGTTGCAGCTTACGGGCACGGATCAGACCACCATCCTTGCCGGTCAGACCGACAGCCCGTCCGCTGTGTTGATTGATTAGGTTAACGATATCCTTGTTTACCAAACCCCCAAGCACCATCTCAACCACATCCATGGTCTCGCTATCGGTCACCCTCATCCCCTGGATAAACTCCGAGCTTTTCCCCAGGCGTTCAAGCTGTTTTCCTATCTGGGGGCCGCCGCCATGCACCACAACAGGGTTTATTCCTACCAGCTTCATCAGCACTACATCGCGGGCAAAACTCTGTTTCAACTCTTCGTCCACCATGGCGTTGCCACCATATTTGATGACCACAGTCTTGCCCTGGAACCTCTTTATATAAGGAAGTGATTCCGTAAGCACATGGGCAACGTTACTCGCCTGTTCTGGTGTAAGACTCATAATGTTTCACTTTATCCTGGTGTATAAACACTCAACCCTGACCTGCTATTCCCTATTTTTCCCAACGTCGTCCTGTAGCGCAATCCCCGGTTTCAAACCAGGAGAGATTAAAACGGCAGCTTTAGATTCGGATCAATGCTAAGTAACCACTGCCGGAATGTCTCTTGGACCCGTTGTAGTCCTGCCGCATCCTCTGTCTCAAACCGAAAGATAATAGCTGGCATGGTATTGGATGCGCGCACCAGTCCCCAGCCATGTTCAAATTCCGCCCGTATCCCATCGATCTGGATCATCTTCGCCCCCGGCATACCCTCACCTGCCGCCAATTTTTCCATCAACTCCATGTTCTTGCCCTCTGGCAACATCATGGATAACTCCGGGGTGCTGAAGCCTTCAGGCAGTTCCGCGAATACCTCTGCGGAACTGCGTGGATCAGCAGCAAGTATCTCCAGCAGTCTGGCGCAGGCATACATGCCATCGTCAAAGCCATACCAGCGCTCCTTGAAGAAAATATGCCCGCTCAGCTCACCAGCCAACAATGCACCGGTCTCATGCATCTTGGCCTTGATCAGAGAGTGTCCGCTCTTCCACATCAACGGCCTGCCGCCATTGGAGAGGATCTGCCCGGCAAGATAACGGCTCGATTTAACATCGTAAATAATATCTGCACCAGGCTGGCGCACCAGAAGATCAATGGCAAATAGCATCAGCAGACGGTCCGGCCATATTATCTTGCCTTGCGAATCTATCACCCCGATGCGGTCACCATCACCATCCAGGGCAATACCAATATCCGCCTGCTGTGACTTGACCGCCTCTATCAATGCCCTGAGGTTTTCCGGCTTGGAAGGGTCTGGATGGTGATGAGGGAAATTCCCATCGACATCACAATAGAGCTCCGTCACCTGACACCCCAACAACTTGAGCAGGGAGGGGGCAACCACACCAGCCACACCATTACCACAATCAATCACCACCTTCAGTGGTCTGGCAATATGCAGATCCTCTGCAATGCGTCCCAGATAATCAGCGACCAGATCCTGTTCAGTTCTTGACCCCCTACCCTGCAACAGATCACCGCTGGAGATGCGGTCCCGCAGGGCTGTAATCTCTCCTCCGAACAGTGTTTTGCCTGCGATAACGATCTTCAATCCATTATATTCAGGGGGATTATGGCTTCCGGTTAACATTACACCCGAGCTGCTGCCAAGGAAATTGGCGGCAAAATAGAGCAGAGGAGTTGGTACCATACCAATATCCAGCACATCCCTACCGCTATCCATCAGCCCACGACAGAGCGCGCTGGCAAGCTCAAGACCTGATTTACGCCCATCCCTGGCTACTATGACCGTCTGCTGGCCCTCGTCGTAGGCCTTACTACCAATCGCCCGCCCCAACTGGTAGACCGCATCCTCGGTAAGGTCCTTGCCCACAATCCCTCGAATATCATAGCCTCGAAAAATGGCCGCCGGCAGGGATATGGGGCTACCCTTGGCTGGAACGGGGGCAACAGACTGTTTGCCTGGGGGCTGAGGCAGTCCGGTTTTCTTGTTTACCGCCACAGACTTCGCCTTCATCACATCACTCTGCTGCTCAATACTCTGCGACATATGCACCAGATGATCCATCAGCCCCTGAAGATCAGATACCTTGGCATTTTCACTGGTGGCAACCCGTCTTTGCAGAAGCCGCTCAACCAGGTGAACAATACTCCGTTGGTCGCTCTTTAACGCCGTGCCAAAGCGGTGAGACTGCAACAGGACCAACAACACAACCAGCAGCGCCCCAAATACCAGAACCCCGTAGAAAACGATGTCATCACTCCAGGCAACACTGGTAGAGCCCGCTCCATATGCCACACTCCAGATGGATCCGGGTATCTTAATAGAGCCTGCGGTGTTGGAAAGATTTCTGCTGGATGGATCATTTGAGGCCAGCAGTAGTTTTGCTCCGCCCGCAACCTGCCTTACATGGATATAACCAACTCCACTGCCAGCACCAGCAATACCGCGTTCGATCAAATCCATCGGCAGAGAAAGGAGCACGATACCCACAACCGTACCGCTTTGCCCCTTTAGCACCGGGGCAGCTATGGCGATATGCTGCTGCTCAGAATTGAACTGATGCACCTCTGCGGCAGAGGTTATACGCTCTTTGCTGACAGCTCTCAGCATCGCCAAGGTGGCAAAGCTGAATCTCTCAGAATTTCCGGTTTGCGGATCATCCCACCCGGCCGGGAGTAACTGCACAAAATTGGCATCAGGGATTAAGCGCACGAGTTCACGTCCCTTCCTGCTCAATCCGGACCTGTCATTGGCCTCTAACAAACCAATAAGCTGCGGATCCCGGGATACTCCCTGCAATATCTTTTTATATATGGCAACCTGAGACGCAATGTTATGTGCCACTCCTTCCGCACTGGCCTGGATCTGACGCTCCAGACTATGCGCCTGCCTGGTGTGTTGAATGCCATAAAACACCACTCCGCAGACCACAAAGACAGCGACAACAACAACCAGTATCGACATAGCAAACAGCGATATACTGTTACCGCTACCGCGTACGGCAGCGGCATTCCTATCCACAAGGCTGGCTAGCTTTTTGGCTCCGAACATATCCGCTTTTCCCAAATCCACCATCTCCCTATGTCTATTGTAATCCCCGGCGTCACCCCAACAGATCGGCATGCAACCTCACTTGCGACCTGAGTGGCCAAACCCCCCCGCACCACGCTTACTGATATTAAATTCTTCGACGATCTCGAATTGCGCCCGGATCACCGGCACTATAACCAATTGGGCAATCCTGTCTCCCACCTCAATACAAAAATCCGTATCGCTTCTATTCCAGCAGGAGACAAACAGCTGCCCCTGATAGTCAGCATCTATCAAGCCCACCAGATTGCCCAGGACTATACCGTGTTTATGCCCAAGGCCGGAACGCGGCAGGATGATCGCAGCCTGGTGCGGATCCTCGACATGGATGGCCATACCCGTTGGTATAAGCTCAGTCTGACCTGGCTGCAACACCAAACTGGCATCCAGCATAGCCCGGAGATCCATACCAGCCGAGCCGGCTGTCGCATATTCCGGCAGAGGAAATTCATCCCCCAGGCGCGGATCAAGTATCTTTAATTCTATTTTTCTCATGGTATCTTTCTACAATAAGTGCAACCAGTGCCTGTGCCAGCCTCTCTTTATCCATCATGGGCAGATCTGAACCACCGCCATCCCATGAAACCGTTAATGCGTTCTCTTCACTCTCAAAGCCACCCCGACTGCCCCCCACCAGATTGGCCGCGATCATATCCACCCCTTTGGCCAGACGCTTCTCCTCGGCCAACTGTGCATGCCGTTCCGTTTCCGCAGCGAACCCAACCGTAAATGGAGGATTATCCCCAGATGCCACAAGTTGCAGAATATCAGGATTCTTTATGAGACTCAGTTCAATTCGGTCCTGCGACTTCTTGATCTTCTGCTCAGCCACACCCTCACAGCGGTAGTCAGCCACCGCTGCACAGGCCACAAAGATGTCACATCCATCCACCCTGGAAGCAACCTCACGCTCCATCTCAACAGCAGTTTCAACATCTATCCGCTCCACCGCCTTTGGGGTTTCCAGGGATACCGGGCCACTCACCATGATAACCTCAGCCCCCTGCGCCACCAGAGCGCTGGCCAGGGCGTACCCCATTCTGCCGGAACTGCGGTTACCCACATAACGCACCGGATCTACCGGCTCACGGGTCGGACCTGCAGTCAGCAACACCCTTACTCCAGACAGAGCCCCGGCCGAAACACTATTGCGCAGACATTCAATCAGGCCATCCGGCTCCAGCATCCTGCCTGGGCCGGTCTCGCCACAGGCCTGAGCACCATGCGCCGGCCCCCAGATCTCTATCCCTCTCTGCTGCAGGATCTGCACATTCGCCTGAGTGGCCTGGTTCAACCACATCTCCCGGTTCATGGCCGGCGCCAGGGCAATCGGTGCCGTAGTCGCCAGACACAGGGTGCTCAACAGATCGTTTGCCATCCCCATGGCCAGACGTGAAATAAAATCGGCGGTTGCCGGCGCCACCAGAACCAGATCCGCCCAACGGGCCAGATCGATGTGCCCCATGGCGGCCTCTTGCGCGGAATCAAACATCTCCTGGCGCACACTTCGTCCCGACAATGCCTGCAGGGTCAGAGGTGCGATAAAGTTTGTTGCGGATGGAGTCATTACCACCTGAACCTCTGCGCCCGCCTGCACCAACAGCCGCACCAGTTCTGCTGCCTTATAGGCCGCTATCCCAGCGGTAATCCCCAACAACACCCGTCTATTATTCAGCGCCGACATATCACTCTGAACCGATTTGATTATAGTTACATGGAGATTAACCCAATGCAGAGTATACGAAAAGTCCGGATACACCAGCCTGTTGTCCATTGCTGTATCTCCGTAACCAAACTAATATCCTGAGACAGGATAGCAACACTACAGATACATGGAGGTAACAATGGCTATAACGGACTGGCCGGCGGATGAACGCCCCAGGGAAAAACTACTTAAGAGGGGCGCAGTAGCCCTGTCGGACGCGGAGCTCCTGGCTATCTTCCTGCGCACCGGGGTAAGAGGGAAGTCCGCAGTGGATCTGGCCAGGGATCTGCTGGACCAGTATGGATCCCTGCGCAGCCTGCTCGCTGCTGAACATAGAGAGTTTTGCACCAGCCATGGTCTTGGCAGCGCCAAATATGCGCAACTCCAGGCGGTCCTGGAGATGGGGCGTCGCCACCTGTGGGAAACCCTTGTTCGTAGCAACACCCTGTCCAACCCGGATGACACCAGACGTTACCTTACCACCAGACTCAGGGAACAGCGTAACGAGGTGTTCGCCTGCCTGTTCCTGGATAACAAAAACCGCATCATAGAATATGAGGAGCTGTTCTTTGGGACCATAGATGGAGCCAGCGTACATCCACGACAGATAATTCTGCGCGCCCTTAGTCATAATGCGGCGGCATTGATCTTGGCCCACAATCACCCATCCGGCGTTGCCGAACCAAGTGTCGCCGACCGTCAGATCACCCAACGCATTAAAACCGCCCTGGCGCTGCTGGATATCCGTGTCCTGGATCATCTGGTCATAGGTGACGGAGAGATTGTCTCATTGGCCGAGCTCGGATGGATTTAGCTGAACCATATTTCCGGTTTTTTTCGGTTACAACCATAACAGCAGGCATCGGCTGGCTTATCCTATTGATAATCTGTGCTTTTACCCCCAAGCTCCCGCAAAACCAACCGGCTGGACCGCATGTATTGCGGCCAAAAACACCCCCGCCTCCCCCAGAAAAACTTGTATCCCCGGGACCTATCTGATATAAATCCGCCTCTTTTACTCCTTGCGGGGAAGAAACCAGTTTATTTTTGAGGATTCAACCATGTCCAAAGTGTGTCAGGTCACGGGCAAACGTCCAGTAACGGGCAACAATGTTTCACATGCCCACAACAAGACCAAACGCCGTTTTCTGCCTAATTTGCACTACAAGCGCTTTTGGGTGGAGGGCGAGAAGCGTTGGGTTCGTCTGCGTGTATCTGCCAGCGGCATGCGCACCATCGATAAAAAGGGCATAGACAGCGTATTGGCTGATCTGCGTGCCCGCGGCGAAAAGGTCTAAGGGAGAACACCATGCGCGATAAAATAAGACTTGTATCCAGCGCCGGAACAGGGCACTTCTATACCACCACCAAGAACAAACGCACCATGACCGGCAAGATGGAGATCAAGAAGTTCGATCCCAAGATACGCAAGCATGTCATGTATAAGGAAGCAAAGATCAAATAAGCATCTTTCTGCTTCAACACAAAACACCCGCCTAACGCGGGTGTTTTTGTTTACGGCATATCCCAGGTCCAGCCTGAATGCGTCAATAACCAGACTATTCAGACATACGGGCAAACTTGCTGCCATGACAACCGGCACATGGCGGTATATGGCCGGCCTTATGGAAGTGCATCTCCTTGCCGCACTCTGAACATACCAAAGTGCCGGGACCGGTTATCTCACCGGTATGGTAGAGGGTTGCCTCTTGAGCCTGCTGGGAAAAGCGCCCCAGTTCCAGCCTGGTCTTATCGGCAACACTGGCGAACATATCCAGTATCCGATCTTCAATCAGCTGCAGATCAAACCGCACCCAGTTCCGCAACTCATCCCCGGTCTTGTGCAGAAAGCCAGCCGCATCATGTAGATCACGTTCCACATATGATGCGATCTTCTCAGCCTCTTCACGGGTCAACTCATTCAGCTCGACCGCCTTCTCCCGCGCCTGCTCCAACCCCTTTTTCAACGTAGGAATGGCTGTCTCTTCTGCTTTATCCAATAACTCATCCACCCGCTGCAGCATCTTCTCATAAGCAACCACCATACGGTCCAATGGGTCTTGATTATTATCTGGAGACATCTGCTTACCCCTTTTTCTTGATTAATACCTGTGCGAATTTATGCTTAAGCTCTGACGCCTTGTTCTGTCCAGGCGTCACTGTTATCTATTACCAAGTGTGTACCATAGTGGGCAGATAGCAAGATCAAAACCACCATTTTCCCTTAGCAAAACCGGCACCGATGCAATAACATGTTCGCGCATCACAACCAGCTACGGTATCCTTACACACCTTTAGTTATAAGTTTTCGGACCAACAAAGATGCTCAAATCATTCGACCCGGCAGAGATCGAGGCAGAGGCCCAATCCTACTGGGAAACCCATCAGAGTTTTAAAGCCATAGAGGCTCCGGGACGGGAGAAATTCTACTGCCTCTCCATGTTCCCATACCCCAGCGGCAAACTACACATGGGGCATGTGCGCAACTACACCATCGGCGATGTCATCGCCCGTTACCAGCGCATGCAAGGAAAAAACGTACTGCAGCCCATGGGGTGGGATGCCTTTGGTCTGCCTGCCGAAGGCGCAGCCATAAAGAACAGGATGCCTCCGGCCCAATGGACCTACTCCAATATAGAGTACATGAAGGGCCAGCTTAAGCAGCTCGGCTTCGGCTACGACTGGGAGCGGGAACTGGCCACCTGCCAACCGACATACTACAAATGGGAACAGTGGCTGTTCACCGAGCTGTTCCGCAAGGGGCTGGTTTATAAAAAGAACTCCGTGGTCAACTGGGACCCGGTAGACCAGACCGTACTGGCCAACGAGCAGGTGATCGATGGCCGTGGCTGGCGCTCAGGCGCCCTGGTGGAGCGGCGTGAGATACCGCAGTGGTTCATCAAGATCACCGACTATGCGGAAGAGTTGCTGGACGAGATGGACCACATGGAGGGATGGCCGGATAAGGTGCGCACCATGCAGCGCAACTGGATCGGCAAGAGTCACGGCGTGCGTTTCGCCTTCCCCTACGAACTGGACGGCAAGCCGGAGCAGCTTTGGGTCTACACCACCCGCGCCGACACCATCATGGGTGTCACCTTCTGCGCTGTGGCCGCTGAGCATCCGCTGGCCCAGTATGCGGCCAGAGAGAATCCAAAGCTGGCAGCATTCATCGACGAATGCATGCAGGGCGGCGTGGCCGAGGCGGATATGGCCACTATGGAGAAGAGGGGCATGCCTACCGGCATCTCCGTCACCCACCCCCTCACCGGAGAGCAGATCCCGGTCTGGGTAGGCAACTATGTACTCTGGGGCTATGGTGATGGTGCCGTGATGGCGGTTCCCGCGCACGATGAACGTGATTTTCATTTCGCCCAGGAGTATGGCCTGCCGATCATCCAGGTAATCGATATCGAAGGCGAAACCTTCTCCAGCGACGTATGGCAGGAGTGGTACGCAGATAAGGAGCAGGGCATCTGCGTCAATTCAAACAGATATGACGGCATGAACTATCTGGATGCCGTAGACGCCATCGCCGCAGATCTTGCAGCCAGACAGCTGGGGGAGAAGCAGGTACAGTACCGCCTGCGCGACTGGGGGGTATCCCGCCAGCGCTACTGGGGGGCACCCATCCCCATGATCAACTGCCCCAAATGCGGCACGGTACCGGTCCCGAAGGAGGAGCTGCCGGTGGTGCTGCCGGAGGATGTTGAGTTCGACGCCAGCGGCGGATCACCCATTAAAAAGATGCCGGAGTGGTACCAGACCACCTGCCCGGAGTGTGGCGACGCTGCAGAGCGTGAGACCGACACCTTCGACACCTTCATGGAGTCATCCTGGTACTACGCCCGTTATACCTGCCCTGATGCCAGCGACAGCATGCTGGATGAACGGGCCAACTACTGGCTGCCGGTGGATCACTACATCGGAGGCATAGAACACGCCATCCTGCATCTGCTCTATGCCCGCTTCTATCACAAGCTGCTGCGGGACGCCGGACTGGTGGATTCCAATGAGCCGTTCCAGCGTCTGCTGACCCAGGGGATGGTGGTGGCCGAGACCTTCTGCCGCACTGAGGAATCGGGCCAGAAACACTGGTTCAACCCGGCCGATGTGGATACCAAACGGGATGACAAGGGACGCATGACCGAGGCTATTCTGCGTGAAGACGGCAAACCGGTCGAGATCGGTGGTGTGGAGAAGATGTCCAAGTCCAAGAACAACGGCGTCGATCCCCAGGAGATGGTGCAGAGGTATGGCGCCGACACGGTGCGGCTCTATACCATGTTCACCTCACCCCCTGACCAGTCTTTAGAGTGGTCGGACGAAGGGGTAGAGGGCGCCTACCGTTTCTTGAAGCGGCTCTGGGCCCTGGCCGTCAACATGTCTGAGTTTGACGGCGAGCCGGCACTGCTCTCAGAAATCATAGCGGGCCTGAACCAGGAGCAGCGGGATGCCAGGCGTGAGATCCACGCAGCCCTGAAACAGGCGACTTTCGACTATGACAGACAACAATTCAACACCGTGGTATCCGCCTGCATGAAGATCGTCAACGCCCTGTACAAATTGGGCGGCGGCACCACAGACCAGGCCCTGATGCGGGAGGCGATGGGTATAACCCTGTGCCTGCTGGGCCCAATAGCGCCACATACAACCCATTACCTCTGGCAAAAACTTGGCTATGGTGACAATATTCTGGATAGTGACTGGCCTCAGGCTGATGAAGAGGCGCTACGGCAAGATACAATCCAGTATGTGATTCAGGTCAATGGCAAAGTCAGGTCCAAGATTCAGGTTGCGGCCGACAACGACAAGGATGCGGTGCAGCAAGCCGCCCTGGCAGACGACAATATACAAAAATTTATCGGCGACAGCCCCATTAGAAAGGTAATTGTAGTACCCAACAAACTGGTCAATATAGTAGTTTAGCGATTGCCCAGGGCAGAACAGAATAATATTTAGGAGATAACAATGTATAAATCGATCCCCGGCATAAGATGGATCACCCTAATCCTCACCCTGTTTCTCGTTACCGGGTGCGGTTTCCAACTGCGCCAGGCCGCTGATCTACCTGCATCTATCAGCCCGATTGTCATAAATGGTGTTGGCAGATACTCCGACCTGAGCAGAGAGCTGGCAAACAGATTGAGCAGTGACTCGGTGCAGGTAACATGGGAACGTGAAGGCGCGAACACCATGCTAAACATCTCTCAATATAAAAGACAAAATCGCACCCTGTCCGTAGACAAATCCGGCAAGGTAGCGCAAACCGAGCTGAAAGATACCCTGGAGTTCGAGCTGATCGATGCCTCAGGCAATACCCTGGTGCCCAAGCAGCATATCGAAGTGGTACGCAGCTACATCAACACCGAGGAACAAAAACTGGGCAAGGTAACCGAGGCCGGACAACTTGCCGAAGGCATGCGGCAGGAGTTGGCACGGCAGATTACCACCCGCATCCAAGCCCATCTGAAATAACGAGATGCGGTTACGTCCGCATGAACTTGGGCAGAGACTAAAACAGGGGCTGCTTCCGGCCTATCTCCTGACCGGCGATGAGCCCCTGCAGATAGGTGAAGCGGCGGATCTGATCAGGTCAGAGGCCAGGGCCAAGGGCTACATCGACCGCACCGTTATTGAAGCCGACCAGCGCTTTGATTGGCATGAGCTAGGCCATGAGGCCGACAGCCTCTCCCTATTCGCCCAACAACGTATTATCGATCTGCGTCTCCCGTCAGGAAAACCTGGGGCCAGTGGCTCCAAGGCACTGATTGAATATGCCGAGCGTCCGCCAGATGACACCATCCTGCTATTGACCCTGCCCAAGCTGGAGCGTAGTCAAAGCAACAGCAAATGGTTCCAGGCCCTGGACAGACTGGGGGCAGTCATTCAGATCTGGCCGATAGAGGGGCAACGCCTGCCACCCTGGATAGAACAGCGCATGCGCAGTAGCGGACTGATACCCGAGCCTGGCGTAATAACCATGCTGTCTGAACGCATCGAAGGCAATCTACTGGCTGCCGCGCAAGAGATAGAGAAATTGCTGCTGCTGTATGGCCCAGGAGTGATAAGCGTTGAACAGCTTACTGCTGCGGTATCAGATAGCGCCCGCTATGACGTGTTCAATCTGGTGGACAGCGCACTGCAAGGCAAGGCTGCGTACTGCGCAAGGATCCTCAACGGACTGCAGGGTGAGGGCACCCCTGCCCCGGTGGTGCTATGGGCCCTCACCCGCGAAATCCGCATGCTGGCAGAGCTGGCCTACGCGACCGGCAAGGGCCAGACTCCGCAGCAGGCCATCGCCGCCAGACGCGAGATCTGGGAGAAACGCAAACAGCTGGTCAGCACCGGGCTGCAGCGCCTCACGCTTCAGGGCTTACGCGGATTGCTGATACTATGCGGCCGCGCCGACCGGGCGATCAAGGGAAGGGAGAAGAGCGACCCCTGGCAACTGATGCAGGAGATCACCTCCCGCCTGGCCGGCAGGGCCATCATAGCCAGACCCTAAGAGCGCTCCGAAGGCAAACATGCTCCGCCCCCGGGGATATTTGATAGAATCAACCCATCTGACACAAATATAGGTTTCATACAGATATGTCTAACCAAATTCAGGATATAG
>JBNKDM010000025.1:0-28056 GCA_050288245.1 Sedimenticolaceae bacterium | reverse complement strand
TTTAAAATAAAATCAAAAAAGATCACAATGCTAACGCCTATGGCCAATACCCATAGAGTCTCCTCCGCATGGTTCGGAACCACACGGTCATACACATTCATCACAAACAGGGGGCTGGCCAGGACAAATAGATTAATCAGTACTGCTGCAAGTATCACCTGTGAATAGATCGGCCAGAATTTCTTCAGCGTATCCCAGAACCAGCTACCTGCCGACTCGACCTCATCATGCTCCACCCGGTGTTTAAGTCCATAATCCGGCTTTACAAATATGGTATAGCCTTCATACAGCTGCTCGATACTTTCCAATGGCGTCTTATCCACCCCACCGCCGGACTGAGGAAACACCACCTCTACCATCGGCACACCGTTTTCCACGAACCTACGCAACAACAGACAGGCATCGTGCTCATTCAGCAACAACACGGCTGGAAGGACCATGTCCGGAATATCTTCCAGGGCACGTTTGTTTACGCGTGCGGAAAGTCCGGCGCGCGCAGCAGCCCGAACAAAAAGCCCGGGGGTCAATCTATTATCTTCCAGTGGAAGACCCGACCTTAGTGCATTAACTGACTGGGGGCGACCATAGTGCTTGCTAAGTATAACCAGAGCGCCCAACAGCGGATCTGCGGCCTCATTATCGACATCCGTAACTGACACCTCCCAGGAAGTTGATTCCAGGACTCCTTCAGTTGCAGCGGTTGTCGTAGCTTTTTCCGACATCAAAATATGCCTGTAGTTGAATAGATTGCCTTTGATTATGTCACTGTAATATCAGCTTGACCATGACACCACAGCTGAGCATGCCTCATCTTTGCATAAGTACGGCGGGACCGGTCAAAACCTTTTTGATCAGGCTGGCCTGACGATTGGTATCTGTTTTTGCAAAAACAGATTTAAGCTGTGCCCGCACCGTATGCAAAGTAACACTCCTCGCTGCAGATATCTCCGCCAGAGTCTCGCCCTGCACCATACGCAACAGCAGTTCTGTTTCTGACTGAGTCAGCCCATACACGGATTTGAGTGTCTCTTCGGAGATGTTGAAGAAGCCGCCGCCATTATCCAAAAATATGGCCACACCATGCTCTGCGCTTTGTTTGCCAACAGACACAACCAACAGCGTCAAAACGCTGCCATCTGTACCGGTTATCCTGAATGTATAATCGCCATCAGTACCATCATCTGATTCCTGGGATATCCTGGAAATCAGACGATGCAGAGCGGAATTTTCCTTCGGATCCTTGGCACAACAACGCTGGTCATTTGAGATGAAAACACCACTACCGTTTACACAGCTCTTTTTCGCCGCTGAGTTCATAAACATGACCCGCGCATCCATATCCGTAAACATTATGCCAAACGGAAGCGCATCCAATGTCCTGAGGGCCGTTTGTTCATATGTCTTATTGCTGCCAGCACCTCTGCTGGCCTCTTGATGATTCCGCTGAAATCTGGTTACGGCTGATAAGATACTGTGACGTAACCTTTCCGGAGTACAGTCGATACTTGGAACAACCTCTTCAGCGCCCCATTTTAACAGCGCCAGGGCAAATTCATGATCATAACGATCCAGAATTACCACCAGAGGTTTCGCGCGCGCGATACCTTCAGGCAGACGCAGGCGCTCCAGCAGATCCCAGCCACTTCCAGCCATAAACAGAAGCAATATATCGAACTGACTCAGATCGGTTTCGCTCTCCCCCTGACCATGCACCTTATTCGGTTCAGCATGCGTCTTAAAGAGCAGTTGCACCCCATCCCTTTCCGTAGTTAAGGACTCAACCCCTTCCCGCATCCTGCCACCGACACAAAGGACGCTTATCGTCTTGTTGTCTTTAGTTATATTCACTTGTCTCATCAGATAATGTGGCAACCAGCCTCCAAAGGCATCAGTAGTCCCCGCATCCGTTCGACTTACCTATCTCATCCTCCCTTAGCGACCGAAGGATATAAATTCTTGAGTCCGTAGCAGAAAATAGGGGCAAATAAGACGGTACCTAGATACCAAATAAAAAACCCCCTTTATCCATAAGATGAAGGGGGTTTCCAGAACAGCACTTGCAATCAACGCATATGCTAATTGTTTTCGGTAATCTCAACCGGCGTAGTAACCCCTAAAAGTTGCCGTAATCTACCCGTAGTTGCAGTTAGGAGAAGCTTGGCGTACAAGGCGGAATTCTGCGCAGTAATATACTTGGTTTTGGAAGTAAACAGCTCATTCTCCGAATCGAGCACATCCAGAAGATCACGCTTACCGACCTTGAATGCCTCCCTATAGGTCTCTGTGACCTCTTTATTTGACATAACCTGCTGGGCGCGAATCCTCTCTTCTTCATCCTTGCGCTCAACACTACTCCATGCCCTGCGCACCTCCTGCTCTATATCGCGCTTTGCCTGCGCCAGCTTTGACATGCTCTCACTGTAGCGTGCCGCCGCTGCCTTGGCCTTATGCTTATCGGCGCCACCGCGGAACAGATTCCACTTCATGCGCAACATGGCGGAAAAATCCTGATCAATACCACGGGTACCGTCAATATTGTCGTTATAGGTTCCACCCAATTCAAAAAATACATTTGGGTAGTTTCCGGATTTCGCTACTGTGATAAGGGCCTTGGCCTCATCCAGCTTTGCCTGAAAACGTTTGATCAGCGGGTTTGATTCCATTGCCATGTTTACGGCGGCATCAACATTTCTCGGCAACGTCGCATCATTGAACTTCGGCCGGAACACATCTGTAGGCATCTGACCAACGATACGATGGAATGCGATCCTGGCATTATCCAGATCTAAACGCACTTCTGTTATACGTGCCTGCGCGCTGGCACGCCTGGACCTAGCCTGTTGAAGATCACCGATTCCCAGCTGCCCACCATCTACCCGTTTCTTGACATCGTCCAGGATCTTTTGGTGTACCTTAAGATTTTCCTCTGCCAAACGCAGGATCTCGGTATGGCGTACTACGTCAAGATAAGCAAAGGATACATCAGCAGCAATGGTCTCACCGCGATCACCTATATGCTGTTCAGCCCCCCTGAGAAGGGCCTCTTGCTGCTCTACTGTTCCCTCACGATCAAACCCGTCGAACAGGGTCTCCCTAAGCATTATTCCGGATTCTTTACGATCCAGATAGACATCACCATTACCGGCAGCGCGTGTCGTATTATTGTTGGAAAACTCGCGGCCATAGGCCAGTTCAAGATCCAGTGTAGGTAGGTAACGAGATTTGGCCACCCCAAGGTCGTTCTCAATCGCACTCCTGAGGTGTCTAGCTTCCTGTATTTCAGGATAAGAATTCAGTGCCGTCTGAACAGATTCCTTCAGCGATTGAGCCGTAACTGAGGACGCACCCATTAGGGCCGCCAAGCCAACAGCCCCCACCATAAGACCGACATGGCCTCTGTTAACGCGCATTTTATTAACCCTCATTGTTATTCTGACCAATTTTACAAAATAGCGCTGTTATGTTGCCCAACTACCAACCAGCACCTATTCCAGCATGATCTTTAAACTAAAATCCCCGAATTAATACCTGATACAGGCCGTAGATACGCATCTTCATTGCTAGTGTATACTCCAAGTGACTAATACACTAAAACCACATAAAAAGCAATATAATACAGACTTTTCATACCAACTAACAATAAATAACAATCGTATCTGTTTGTTTTACATGCATATACACAACATATGATCAGGTTTACCTAAACCACTTTACAGTCTAAGTGAAATCCTGGATTAATTCCAATTTATTAAGGCTGTATTGCTGACAACGAGCAACTAAATACAAAAAAATAATCTGTAAAGTTAGGGCGTTACAGTTATACAGATTGGGAAGTAGGTGGTTCGAGCTTCTAGGACTTCAGGACTGGTCTGAGGGAAGGTCAATCATAAAAAGATCCGATCCAATAGGAGAGAGATCATTGATTGTAAATATGGCTTGATCAGACTGCGCGGATACACTGTCCGCCACACCAGGACCGGAGGCAGGCTGACCCCGAAGGATATTCAGCATATCGAATAGCGCATCAAGATCTATATTGTCATCTGAATTTTGCATCTCTACCTGTTCAAGCATTTGACACTTGTTTAAATTCTACTACGAACAGAACGCTCTTTTCTGTGAAGCATATCGCAGGTATTGTGACAAACAGAGACCCGGTGGCGAACGCCACCGGAAAAACCTACCTATCAACTCTGATCAACTACGATATTGCCATCAGTAGTAAGCTGCGCAATATCCAGACCGGTGCTTCCATCCAGCGTAACAGAGAAACCGGATGCCGCAGCAAGAGCTGTATCCGTACCGGTACCATCGCCTATGGTCAGTATGGTATCACCACCGGATTCATGGGCCAGGACCTCGCGAGTGGCCACACCCAAGGTATCGAACAGTGCATCCAGATTGATGATATCGCCTTGTGATGCGTTGAAGTCGAAGATGGTATCGCTGCCATCTGTGGCCGCACTCTCAAACAGAAACAGATCACTGCCAGTTCCGCCGGTCAAATGGTCATCGCCGCCGCGACCGATCAAGACGTCCATGCCGCCATTGCCATACAGGTCATCTCCGTTATTGCCGGAGATGATGATGTCATCGCCGCCATCTCCGATGAGGCCGCTCCTGCCGCCAGGACTGCTCTCTTCAATGGCATCCACAATCACATGCGCACTATCTGACAACACACCATCGGTGGCGCTGTAGTCGAACTCGCCGTAGGGGACGCCATCAATCGTAACCAGGGTTTGGTAGACACCTTCAAGCGTCACATTACCCGGGATATTCCCTATCCCCAGGTAGTACCAGCCGGTTCCGCCTTCAGGCACCTCATAAGAGATGGAGCCATCGTGAGATTCACCCAATATGTCCCAACCAAACCTGCTGCTTTCCGGCCGATAGAAGAATAGTGGGTCATATCCAGTGGCCGCCGATCCGTCTATATCAATCCCCATGTAGTAATTTGGAACAGCACCACTTGCACCACTAGGCGCCGTATAATTATCCGGAGTCATGGTGATTGTCTCACCCTCATATAGATAAATGCGTGCACCATCCCAATCAGAGGTTCTACCACCGGGCGCTTCAGTCTGAAGAATAAAACTTCCCAAATCCCAATCAGATCGATCAACCTGATCGACATGAACAGTCTCAGAATCCAGATTAAGCTCGGAATAAGAGTCGCCGTCATTATTCTCTATACCCACTACCCCTGTGCCCTCTATGGTGGTGGTACCGGTAAATCTGGCTGTGGTATCACTGCCATAAAATTCGGTATGCCCCAAGGCACCATCACCCGGGGTTGTGTTGAGTACCGTTTCCGACTCAAAGTTGGACTGGGGGGGAGAGTCTGGGCCCGGGTTATCGACCGAAGTAAGGTCCCAATCGCCGCGCGGATAGTCGTCATTGAAACGCAGAGCAGCATCAGGGATATCTACGGTACCGCTCTGGATATTGTGAATCACATGGTCGTCGATGACATCGAATGGCAGATTGTCACCAGTGCCACCTGCATCGTTACCCAGATAGCCGGGCAACTGTTCAAACCCAACCTGATCCGCGATATGAATACCACCGGCATAGGGGCCGTGCCCGATATCGTCGCCTAGAGGTCCGCTGGGATCAGCGATAAAGGCGGCACTACCGGTATTGGTTCCATCACCACCCTGATCGCCGGCACCAGTGGCAATCAGGTCATAGTTCAGATTATCGATAAGTCCTACTATCTCCTGACCGGGAATGACCGTGCCATCATCCAGGGTCACTGCCGGGGGAGAACCAGCCTGCGCCAGAGGTATATAGTCAGTAAAGACAATTTCACTGCCATCAGGAAACTTCACAATCAGATCAGTGGGATGATCCGCACTCTGAATGAATTCCAGGTTCTTGAATTGCGCCATACCAGGTATATGCAACAGCAAGACCCCGTTCTTTGTCGCTACCTCAACTGTGCCGGCTTGGCTATTTTGCGCCATCTCAATAATCTCCATTATCCCACTTAACACCCCGTCTTCAGGACAGGGTTAACTACGCATAAGATATCAAAAATCCACCCTATAGCTCAGTGACCATAGGAATAGGTATGGGGGTAATTCTTAACCCTGGAGCATAAATGCACATCACCTATTTGGGCTAAAATCTGTATCCGATTGCGGCAACACCAACTAATCCAGGCAAAAACAGAGGGACAAACAGAGCAATTACTCTTATTTATCAGCAAGTTAATATATGATATCCATTGTTGTCACACGCAGGCCATTATGTGATCCCGGTCACACATAAGACCAGGTTCATGGGCGGAATCGCAAAGGTTAAGGCATAGATTTTCGCCATAACCTGCCTATTCTGGCCTGCCGATGTAGTAGCCTTGGGCACCATCCAGATGCAGTGACGGTAATATCTCCCAGACCGCTTCGGACTCCACACTCTCTGCAATCACCTGGATATCCAGCCCGTGAGCTATGTCTGCCAGGGCCTGTATGAAGAACTGGTGGTCCATATTCCCTTCCAGTGTGCGCAGATAGCTGCCATCGATCTTCAGATAGTGCACCTTCAGAGATCTTAGGTAGGCCAGCGAACTGAAACTACGGCCAAAGTGGTCCAGGGAGAAGACCGCACCAAATCTACCAACCCGATCAATCAGGGCCTTTAACTCCGGCAGCCGGTTTATGGCCCCATACTCAGGAAGCTCAAATATAAGGCGATTGGCCAGATCAATATGCTGCGAAACAAACTGCTCCAGCCATGTGGTGAACGCGCTATCAGACAGGGATTGCGGCGAGAGATTTAGCGCGAAGCAGCTGTCTGCATCCGTTGCAGTCTGGATCTGGCTAACAACCTTGGCTACCACCGCTTTATCAATCTCCGCAGCCAATCCCACGCTCTCAGCCACCGGCAGGAATACCCCGGCAGGGATAAGTTCGCCGCTATCCGGATCATGGATACGCACCAATACCTCTTGATGCATGAGCCGGCGCCCCGGACAGGTCACAACCGGCTGATATAACAGGGTTATGGAATCATGCTCCATGGCATCCTGGATAAACTGGCGCCACTGGGCAGCACCACGGATCATTCCTGGATCAAGATCAGCTGGAGCCGTAAGCTGCCAGCTATTGGCCTCCTGGGCCTGAGCGGAACGCAGCGCCATATCCGCCTGGGACAATAGCTCCTTCAGACTCTGCCTGCCATCAAAGTATGCCGCCCCGATATGCGCCACATCCGGCGACCCTGGCCTGCCGGTACCATACAGATTGGCCAGTACCGAACTGATCCTCTGGCAGATATCTTTTGACTCCTCCAAAGTACAATCTTCGACCAACAGAGCAAAATCAGCTCCCGCCAGATGGGCCAGGCTATGCTTGGGAATATCCTCTGCCGTCTTGCTCAGACCTTTTGCCACTTCCAACAACAGCTCATCACCGGCCTGATAGCCTTCTCTGTCGTTGTACTCTTTAAACGACTTCAGCTGAACCAGATAGAATGCCCCCTGCATAAATGTCTCATCAGATTCGATGCGGTCCGTAACTATGTCCATAAAGCGCCGCTTGTTATCCAGACCGGTAACCGGGTGCTGGTAGGCCTGCCGACGTAACCGCTCCACCAGCGACTCCAGTTCGGAAATCATGCGTTTAACCTTCAATGACATGCGATTCATCGCCTGCATGATGCGCCGCAGATCCGGGGTCTTCGGCAGATCCTCCAACACCGGAAATTCGCGATTACAGATGGAATCGGCCTGCCACTCAATTCGCCGTAACGGCTCAAGCATCCAGCGCAGAAGCGCCATTCCAAACCCCAGGATGCAGATGGCACTTATCAGAAACCAGATAGCGGTATCCTTGGTATTGTCCCAAAGCTGTATGTAGGCATATCCTGGATGACTTTGAATAATAACCTTACCGGCCTGAGTCCAACCTGACATAACGGATGCTTCACCTATCGGGGTATCCAGAGGAAAGGCCGAGATAAACCAGGATGGCACGCCATCGATCTTCATCGGCAGCTCCAACTTTTTGACCACCTTTCCTGCAGCATCCTCGACAATGAGCAGACGATAATAGCCGCGGTCGAAAATGGCATCCGACATGGAGTCAATACTAGCCTGATCACCATTTGCCAAATGGGTGGAGATGGACAGTCCGAGTGAGGTAGCCGCATCCTGGGCATGTGAACCCAGCTGGACCTCAAGAAAATCCCTCGTATTGCGCACACTGGTAAAAAAGGTGCCGATAAATGCCAACAGCAACAACAGCACCACCAGCATTGCCAAGCGACGTGACAAGGTCATCTTCTCTCTCCCTTGTTTCTATTGGTTTTCATCATTGCCTGTTTCCCGTTTCATTCTGGCCTTTAGATCCTGCCATAGATTAATCCGTGCGGAGGTTCCAACACGCAAACCCAGATCACGGCTTTTCGCCAACCAGAGACCGTCACCATTGAAACTGTATACCGGGGCCAGATCTGTTCGCTTATTTGCAGGAAGGATACGCTTATTAAGATTATCCAGCACCAAGGGGACAGCGCCGGGGGTTGCATAGTAGGTAAGCACCATATGGGCCTGATTCAATTTCAGGGCCTTGACATACATGATACGCATCTTGGCATCGGGGACCCCGAGTTCGCGCAGGGTAAAATACTTGGCTATAGAGTAATCCTCACAATCGGCCGCCCCCCGGCCCATAGCTTCTATCGGAGTAGCCCAGTAATCGGCCTTACCCCAGAGCTCAATGTCAGAGGTAAACCTGAGCCGATTGAAGAAATCATTCACCAGCACCAGCTTCTCCGACTCACTCTTATCCTGATTCCCGCGCATCAGTCGCTGCCACTCCTGCACCCGCTCAAGCGCAGGAGCACCATATTTTTCCCGCACAGCCTGAAGCACTTCAGGGCCAAGATATATGCCTTCAGCCACAACCAGAGTTACAGAAAACAAAAGTATCGGAAAAATTCCAGACAGCCACCGACGCCCGTAAGCGGCCCGTGGCCGACGCAGAAATCCCATTATGTCTAATGATAAGGCCACAAATTATTCCTAACCTCTATTCACATAATTTCGCCCGAATATGCCGAAACTTGAGTTCGTCAGCCGCAACCAGCATGGCTGCAGCTCTTGTGGCCTTGCCTATGATCCGAAATATAGCCACATACAGGTGGATTGTTACTACAGAGGCATACAGATAGAATACCCGGTTATTTGAACCAGTCTGGACTTATCTTCATGCGTACATCCCAGTTCCCGTTACAAACCGTTAAGGAGACCCCATCCGAGGCGGAGATTGCCAGCCATCAGCTCATGTTACGTGCCGGCATGATCCGTAAACTGGCGTCCGGCCTCTACACCTGGCTGCCGCTGGGACTGCGGGTATTGCGCAGAGTGGAGGCGATTGTCCGGCAGGAGATGGATAGGTCTGGGGCTCTGGAGCTGCTAATGCCCACCGTACAACCGGCAGAGTTGTGGCAGGAGTCAGGCCGTTGGGAGAAGTATGGACCTGAGCTGCTTCGCATCAATGACCGGCACAATCGGGAGTTCTGTTTCGGCCCCACTCATGAGGAGATCATCACCGATCTGGCCCGTAATGAGCTTCAGAGCTACAAGCAGCTACCAGTCAACTACTACCAGATCCAGACCAAGTTCCGCGATGAGATCAGACCGCGTTTCGGCGTGATGCGCGCCCGTGAGTTCCTGATGAAGGACGCCTACTCCTTCCACCTTGACCATGAATCCCTGCAGCATACCTACGATCAGATGTATGAGACCTACTCCCGCATATTCCAGCGCTGCGGACTAGTGTTCCGGGCGGTGCAGGCAGATACCGGCAGTATCGGTGGCAATGCATCCCATGAGTTTCATGTTCTGGCCGATTCAGGCGAGGATGCTATCGCCTTCTCTACTGAGAGCGATTATGCCGCCAATCTGGAACTGGCCGAGGCCATACCCACGGCCAGCGAACGCCCCGCCCCACGGCTGGAGATGCAGACCGTTGAGACCCCTGGGCAACACAGTATCGATGAGGTAAGCGCTTTTCTGGAGGTGGATGCCGCCGACTGTCTGAAGACACTGATTGTACAGGGAGCAGATGCGGGCACCCTGACCGCCCTGGTGCTACGCGGTGACCATGAACTCAATCCTATAAAGGCCGAGAAACTTCCCTCAGTAGCTGCACCTCTCACCATGGCCAGCGACGAAGAGATTCAAGCCGCCATCGGCTGTTCTGTCGGCTCCATTGGACCGGTCGGACTGAATATCCCCACTATTGTCGACCGCAGCGCTGCACTGGTAGCAGACTTTGTCTGTGGCGCCAATATAGATGGCAAACACCTGACCGGAGTGAACTGGGAACGGGACCTGCCACAACCCCAGGTTGCCGATCTGCGCAATGTACAGGAGGGCGATCCCTGCCCGGACGGCAATGGCTCTATCACTATCGCCCGTGGTATCGAGGTCGGCCATATATTCCAACTAGGCCAGACCTACAGCGAAAAGATGAACGCCACTGTGCTGGGTGAAAATGGCCGCACTCAGATCATGACCATGGGCTGTTACGGAATAGGTGTATCCCGTGTGGTGGCCGCTGCCATTGAACAGAACCATGACGACAAGGGCATCGTCTGGCCTGCCGCTATCGCCCCATTCCAGGTGGCCCTGCTACCTATGAAGTTGAATAAGTCGCACCGGGTGCGCACGGCGGTAGAAAAGCTATATGCTGAACTTACCCAGGCTGGGATTGAAGTTCTGCTGGATGATCGGGATGTGCGTCCCGGCTTCATGTTTGCTGACATGGAGCTGATCGGCATACCGCATAGAGTTGTAGTAGGTGAAAGGGGATTGGATGAAGGTACGGTAGAGTATCGGGGACGCAAGGAAGCAGAAAACAGCATGGTCGAGATTGAACGCATAGTATCGCTACTGCGTGAGCGTCTGGATGCAGAGCTGATTTAACATTGTATAGATATTAGTAATCCGGCAATAATAATTGCCTGGTTACTAAACGGCATAGGGACATGCCGCCATTGGCCACAGGCCAATGAAAGCCCAAACAAATCAAGCAGATTCGCATATCTGCGCAAATTTTGTATGGGCGCGCAACAAATAGGCCAGGACGGCCTATTTTGTTGCCGTATTAATAACAACCAGGCAATCCTGATCCACTCTAAGATCAGCTATTGGCACAACAAAAGGCGACATAGATTATGGCAAAAGAAGCAAGTTTTACCCGGGAAGAACTGATCGCCTGCGGTAATGGAGAGATGTTCGGCCCTGGCAATGCGCAACTACCTACGCCGAATATGCTGATGATGGATCGTATCACCAAGATCACAGATCACACTGGCGCCTACGGCAAGGGCGAGATTATTGCGGAGCTGGACATCACCCCGGACCTATGGTTTTTCGAATGCCATTTCCCTGGCGACCCGGTTATGCCAGGCTGCCTGGGACTTGATGCCATGTGGCAGAGTGTTGGATTCTATCTGGGATGGATCGGAAACCCAGGCCACGGTCGCGCCCTGGGCGTCGGCGAAGTGAAATTTACCGGCCAGATACTGCCTACCTCAAAACTTGTCACCTATGAAATCAATATGAAACGGGTGATCTCTCGCAAGCTGGTACTAGGGGTAGGCGATGGCGTGGTGAAGGTCGATGGGCGGGTAATCTATACCGCAACCGACCTACGGGTCGGCCTGTTCACATCCACTGACAGTTTTTAGAGAATAGCGGTGTTCACAGAGAGACAATCCGGCAGATAAGATAGTCTATGCTTAACGCAAAACAGATGATCGACAAAATAGAAGAGGGAATTTCATACTGTGAATCACCTTGCAATCTTACGATCTGAGACGGATTTGATCTGCGAAAAGCAGATCAAATCCGCCTATGCCGAATGATTTAACGTATATTTCATGCCACAATCCAAAATAATCCGGTAATTGCTACCATTATGAATAGCGGAATATATGACGATCAAAACGGACAATAAGAATTCACCGGCGCAGATATTCAGTCAACTGCCAGCAGGATCCGTGAGGATTCTACAGGTTACCGACACCCATCTTTATGCTGATCCCACTCATCGTCTGGCCGGGTTAAATACCAATGAGTCATTACTGCAACTATTAGAGATTGCGAAACAACGCATCCTGCCAGTTGACCTGGTGCTGGTGACCGGTGATCTGGTGCACGACGCAACAGCCAGCGGCTATCAACGCATCAGAGACTACATCCTAACCCTCAATGCCCCTGCCCTCTGCATACCTGGCAACCACGATCTCAATCCGGTAATGCGGGAAAATGTGAGCGCCGCAACTATCGGTACAGATACTGTTACCGTGCAGGGAGATTGGGTTGTAATTATGCTTGACTCAACCATTCGGGGAGAGGTAGGCGGGCACCTGGGAGCGGATCAGCTGGAACAGCTTGAATCCGGACTGAAAAGCCACCCCAATCGACATATCCTGGTATCTCTCCATCACCACCCGGTATCTCTGGGCAGCAGCTGGATCGACAGCATCGCCCTGGACAACCCGGATGAGCTCTTTTCGATCCTGGACAGGTACAACAATGTACGCGGACTGCTGTGGGGACATGCACACCAGCGCTTTGAAGGAGAGCGTAACGGGGTCAAACTGATGGGCAGCCCATCCACCTGCATCCAATTCAAGTCCGGACAGGATAAATTCGGAATAGACCCGGCCCCGCCCGGCCTGCGCTGGCTGGCCCTGCTTCCAGATGGAAAGATTGAGAGTGGCATTGAGTTTCTGCAACATACCCCAGAGGGACTTGATCTGACCATAAAAGGCTATTAACCGCCTCTGACACACCCCTGCGAACGACCACTCCATCTAGGCATGATATATTTACCTGCTATTATATACTTGTCTAACAGGTGACCAGCCAATACTCTCCGGGGTCCTACGCAAAATAATAAAATAACGGGGAGATCAGTGTTGGGAGGGGGAATTATCATTCATCTTACAACACCGGGGACTGACGGGATCAGTGATCCTGGCGCCATTGTAAAACCTCAGCACCTGCGCGAATGGGTGGATAATCTACCCTCTGCCAATCCGGTTGGCACCGCACAAGAGCTACTATCCTCGCTCAAGATAATCAATCGGCATGCGGTAAAACCCTCCCGGCGGGGCGAGTTGATGGCCATCTACGTTGCCCCCTTTTGCAATGTAATGGATATAGCACGCAAGCTTAGCTGTAACCGCCAGAATGGACAGGGAAAAACCAAGGAGAACAGTGAGCTGCTTGGGTTGGCCGGGGCTATATGCTCAGAAATGGCCTATGGATTCAAACATATAGTCCTGGCAGAAACCAACCAAGAGATTAAAACCACTCAGGAAGAAATTGCGTCCCACATACATCTTGCCACGTACTGCCTGGCGCTAGGACTGATGTTAGAAATGAGTGCATATCGACCGGAATCGCGCAGTGCCTGGCGTGAGATATTTCAACTACTCATTCGGGCACAACAGGTTGGCGCAGCCAACCTGACCATAGAAAATCCAATCCTGGAGGTTGCATATGAGGTGTCGGTATTGAACACCTTCAAGTGCATCCTACTGACATCCATACTTGATACATCACGACTCACCCCGGAAGAGATCTGGGCCAGTTATGACTACCTGTCCTGGCATGCCAAAAACGCCAGACTCACCTCGGTGGAACATGCATCGCAGAATCCCGGGAACTACATCATGCCCAGAGACGGTCAACTAAAACCAGTCTTATACAATCATGACAAACTTCCACCGGACCCGGATAAATCTATGATCTGCGAGACCCACCATCTCAATATCCTTATAAGCAACCATCTGGAGATACTCTCTACGGATGACTCTGCAGTTATAAAGGGTACAGAGAGGCTGACCGCTGACAATAAAAGACAGATGCTCAGAAAAATGCTGCACATCTGGCACACCAACCCCAAACGTCGCCGGGAACGTAAGAGTACGTTTGACCGGCTCTCCTGTGCCTTTGGGGTTGGTTCCGCATATCACTTCCTAAAAAAAGGGACTATGCACAACGGGGAAGATAAAACCGAAGATGGCCAAATCACCCTGGCCAGAGACTACCCCTTAAACCGCGCAGCAGAACCCAAGCTGTCCGACAATCTGCATACCTACAAATGCAGACAGGGTGATGTAAGTGCAAGCGGCATGGGCATTATGACCTCGGAACAAAATATCACCAATCTGAAGATAGGGCAGATAGTGGTGGCGGAAAGCGAGATAGGGTACAAACCTGCCCAGATAAAGATGGGGGTGGTCAGAAGAATCATCCATCAGGACCAATCTACCATTCAGGTCGGTATACAATTTCTACCTGGAAGAGTGTTTGCGGCCACTGCCCTGCCGGAGATATTCGGCCGGAAACATGGGGCAGACCTGCAGCCATGCCTGCTGCTGGAGCTGGGAGAAAATATGCCCAAGGCGATAATAACCCCGCATCTGATATATCAAGCAGACAGGCAATACGTCCTTGACATAGCAGGTGGTGATACTAAACGGGTAATCGCGGGCAAACTGCTTGAAACCTCAGGCTGCTTTGACTGTTTTGAGTACAATGTGCTTGACCATACATAGACCTTCATCCACAAGTGTCCGCCTAAATTGATAGAAAGTGTATCGACATCCTATCCGGAGCAACTGCTGTCATCCTTCCCCAATATAAAAAGATCAGACAGGGGCACCGCCATGGTCTTACCCTGATCCTGATCCACCTGTTGCATAATCTTCCAGAACTCTCTCTCCACTTCATCTTCAACGCTCTCTGCCTGCCGCAGACGTGGAAACGAGAAAGAACCGGCACGGTACAGTTCAAACAGATTCACCTCTGACAGATCCCGGGCCAGCGCCCAGTCACCGCCCTGCGTCTTTAACACCAGTCGCGCCTTATGCAGATCCTGCAACAGTGACTCCACATGCTCTACCGAAATCCCTTCCAGCTCCCTGGAAAGCACCTTGGCAGACATACCCTCGCCCAGATGCTGCGCCTGCCACAGTCGTCGCAACAGTCTGAATGCCTGAACAAACCCGGCACGCTTCTCTCCGCTTTTTGCGATAGACCACTCATCTCCATGTATCCCCAGGCAGCAGGTAAATTCCGCCCCCAACAGGGTAACCAGCCACGACAAATATACCCAGACCAGAAAGATAGGGATAGCGACCAGGGCGCCGTAAATGGTCTCGTAGGCCGGGAAACTGGTCAGATAAAAGGCAAAGCCGCGCTTGGCGAGCTCAAACAGCACTGCGGCCAACACCCCACCGGATAAGGCATGCCGGATGGGGACACGCCGGTTTGGCACCACCGCATACATCAGGGTAAAGGCTACTGCTGAGGCCAATAACGGAGCCAGCCCTAGCAGACGCCGGCCAATGCCGAAGGTCTCTGCCGCAGCTGAAAACAGGGGCATTGAGACAAGGTAAGAGGTCACCGCCATACTCACGCCGATCAGCAGCGGCCCCAGAGAGAGAACAGCCCAGTAGACAATAAACATGCTTAGGGGATTACGCTTGGCCTTAACCCGCCAGATGGTATTAAAGGCACGATCAATATTTGCCATCAACATCAGGGCCACAACGATCAGAAAGGCAAATCCGGCCCCGGTAAGCTGTGACGCCTTGCTGCTGAACTGCTGAAAATACTGCTGTAACACCTCACCTGAGGCCGGAATAAAGTTGGCGAATACAAAATCCTGCACCTGCTCTGCCACTCGTTCTGAAATAGGAAAAGCAGAAAACACCGCCAATGAAACAGTCATCAGCGGCACCAGCGATAACAGCGTGGTGTAGGTTAGAGCCGCCGCGCTTGGCAAGCCTTGATCCTGAATAAAGCGCGTACCCAACAACTTGAGGAAATGCCACTGTCTTTGTATCAGTACGGAGAATTTATCCACTTAGGTCACAGACTCCATTATTTTAATATCCCCAATATAGGGTAGAATCCAGCGATGTTCACTAAAACACAGCAATACATATGTTAGCCGTATCAGCATCAACTATACATCCTAAGGAACCTATCTGCCTGCCTATGCCATAAATGGATGGCAATGTTTATGCCCGTGATTCCTGCCAATGAATAGACAATTCCCCCTAATGCTCAGCCTGAAACAGTCAGCCACTCTGGAGAATTTTATTCGGGGCGACAACGCTCAGGCAGCAGCAGAGGTACGCAACTGCACCCAGGCCAGAAATGGACGCTATCTATATCTGTGGGGTGCAAGCGGTACTGGCAAGACCCATCTGGTGACAGCAGCGGCGAAGGCTGCTGATAACAATTCATTTGCTGCCGCCTACATACCGCTGTCACGTGCGTCGCAGCTATCCCCGGAGATGCTTAGCAATATCGAGCATATGGATCTGGTCTGTCTGGATGATATTCACAGCATCGCTGGCGATCCATCATGGGAAGAGGCCCTGTTCCATCTGTTTAACCGTACCAGGGAACTGGCTGCAAATCTGATCGTAACCGCAGACTGCGGGCCATCCGCCCTGCAACTTGATCTGCCAGATCTGGTTTCAAGACTTTCATCAGGGGTTAGTTATCGGCTGTCCCCCCTGGATGACACCACCAAGATGCAACTGCTGGTAGATCTTGCCAAAAAACGCGGCATGGAGCTGACAGCAGATACCGCCAACTACATATTGAATAACTACTCCAGGGATACTGCATCACTACTGGCATTTCTGGAACGGCTGGACCACGCCTCCCTGGCCGCCCAACGCAAACTTACCATCCCCTTTATCCGCACCCTAATCACAGCTGGAAACCAATAGAGTGTTACTGCTTGTTATGGTCTGCAGCGCGCCTGCTCCATACATACACATAATTACTTCCACTTAGGATAGTGGTGGCCAAGGTCAGAAAGATAAGCCCCTGCATCAGCAACTGCGGCATGGAGATCAACCCCTGATCCAGAACCACAGCCAACACCAACACGATCTGAACCACCGTATTAAACTTGCTCAGAAGTGTGGGAGCGGCATCCAACTCCGCCACCTGGAAGTTATACACAAATGCACCGGTAATGATCACAAGATCCCGTAGTATGACAACAAACACCAGCCATGATGGAAGCAGCTCCAGCCATCCCAGAGAGAGCACGGACAGCACCAGCAGAATCTTGTCCGCCAGCGGATCAAGCAGCCCCCCCAGCCTACTCTGCCAACCATAGTGCTTCGCCAGATACCCGTCCAGGCCATCCGACACCCCGGCAAGAGCGAACAGGATCAACGCAATACTGAAGTTATGTTGCAGCAGCATCCAGACTACAGGAATAGACAGAAAGATCCGCAATATGCTGATCAGATTAGGTATGTCTCTATATTGCATCTAAATTCAGAATCCGTGTTCTATATTATTTTAGTTGCGCCAGACTGACGGGATTTCGATAATCAAACAGGGCTGATCGATAATAAACCTAGCGATCAGCAGGTGTAAATATTGTTCACTCCATGTAATTATCCCTGATCTATTCAACCTGCGGACAATCTTGGGTTTTCCTGCCCCCCATAAGATTGGTAGAATCCCGCAACTTCCAGCATAAACACATCCGACAAATAAAGTCGTCAGATCCAGACCTAAGGCCAGGAGCCGGTTAATGACTCAAGACAGCAACAACGATGCCCCGACATCCATAAGCTACCGCGATGCGGGGGTGGATATTGACGCCGGCAACACTCTGGTAGAGCGCATCAAGCCGATCGTTAAGGAGACCTTCAGACCAGGCGTGGTAACCGGACTCGGGGGGTTTGGCGCCCTGTTTGAACTACCCCTTGACCGCTACCATACTCCAATTTTGGTATCCGGCACCGATGGTGTTGGCACCAAACTGAAATTGGCCCTGGAGATGAAGTGCCACGACACCATCGGTATCGATCTGGTGGCGATGTGCGTTAATGACATCATAGTAACAGGGGCTGAGCCTCTCTTCTTCCTGGATTACTACGCCAGCGGTAAGCTGGACCTGGAGGTGGCCGAGGATGTGATAAAAGGTATTGCCCAGGGCTGCAAGCTATCCGGCGCTGCTCTGACCGGAGGTGAGACCGCCGAGATGCCAGGCATGTATGGCGCAGGTGACTATGATCTGGCAGGATTCTGTGTAGGCATCGTAGAAAAATCCAGGATCATAGAGCCCACCCGGGTACAACCCGGTGATGTGCTGATCGGCATGGCATCCTCCGGCCCCCACTCCAACGGCTACTCCCTGATAAGAAAAATACTTGAGGTCTCCGACGCCGACCTACTGCAACCATTCGCCGGAACCACCCTGGGCAAGGCCCTGCTGGCACCAACCAGCATCTATGTAAAACCGCTGCTGGAACTGCACAATAAGATCCAGATACACGCCATGGCACATATCACCGGTGGCGGACTCCCGGAGAACCTGCCGCGGGTACTGCCGGATGGCACCAAGGCAGTGGTCTATGCCGACTCCTGGGCGAGACCAGAGATATTCAACTGGCTGCAACAGACCGGTAATGTGCAGGAGTCCGAGATGCTGCGCACCTTCAACTGCGGAGTCGGCATGGTAGTGTGCGTTTCCGAACAGGATGCAGAGGCGGCCATAGACAGCCTAACTAACGCCGGAGAACAGGTCTGGCGCCTCGGCCGGATAGAGCAATCCTCGGGCGCTCCTACTGTCGTTGTGACAGCCGGAACCGGGGCATGACGCCAAGGCTCCCACTGGTAGTTCTGATCTCAGGTAGCGGCAGCAACCTACAGGCCATTATTGATGCCGCTGCCACTGATCTACCGGTGGAGATACGCGCCGTCATCAGCAACATCGACAGCGCCTACGGTCTGGAGCGTGCACGGCAGGCCGGAATAGAAACCCGTGTGCTAAACCATAAAGAGTTCAGTGACCGCGACAGCTATGACCAGGCACTGGGCGATCTTATCGATGAGTATGAGCCGGGGCTGGTTATCCTGGCCGGGTTCATGCGCATACTGACCCCGGAGCTGGTAAAGCGCTTCCACGGTCGCATGTTTAACATCCATCCATCTCTGCTACCCAAGTTTCGTGGCCTGCATACCCATCAACGTGCCATTGAGGCAGGCGAGACCACACACGGCGCCAGCGTCCACTTCGTCACCGAAGAGCTGGATGGTGGCCCCATTATCCTCCAAGCCATAGTACCGGTACTGCAGGGAGACACCCCGGATACCCTTGCCGCCAGGGTGCTTACCCAGGAACACATCATCTACCCCACCGCCATACGCTGGTTTGCCGAGGGGACTCTCTGCCTGGAGGGAGATCAGATCTTTCGTGACGGACGGCCACTGACATCTCCGATAATATTCAACTCTGAGGTACTCACATAGTAATGGCTGGAATCAGCTACATTCGAATAGCACTAATAAGCATATGGATCTCTCTCATAGCCACCAGTTCGGCCATATCCGCTGACAACAACCATGCACTGCAACCATTCACCGCACAATACCAACTTAATCGCGGAGGGATGATAATCGGCAAGGTAACCAATACCCTGCAACTCGATGCAGATGGTAACTACACCTATAGGTCGGTGACGATACCGGTAGGCATAGTGGCCGTATTCAGTAAGGACAAAATTACCGAGGAGAGCCGCGGTACCATCCATGGGCGCCAGATAGTCCCATCCAGTTACTTTTACAACCACAAGAGAAAGAAACACCCAAAGCTCAGAAAAATCGAATTCGACTGGAGTACTAACCGGGCAACCGGCACGGCAGCATCACCGCCATGGAGTAAGGATGTAGCCGGGGGGACACAGGATAGTTCCAGCAAAATACTGGCCATGATGTTGCAGTTGGATGCCGGTGCCAAGGATGTCGAGCTGAGTGTTATCGACCGCAACAAACTTAAGAGATACCGGATTGCCCTGATAGGGAAGGAACAGCTGGTTGCCGGCAACAGCAAATACGATACCGTGCAACTACAGGAGGTAAAGGAAGGGGAAGCGGCCGGCACCAAATTCTGGCTTGCCCCAAAACTAAACTATCTTCCGATACAGGTAGAGAAGAGAGAAAAGCGAGAGACCTACACCATGAAGCTGGTCAAATACAGCCAGGGAGAGCCCGAACCCCCGCCAGCCAAAGAGCAAGCCAAATAAGCAGCTCCAGTCTACAGAAAACGGCTTAATACCCGCCGAAAGAAGCCGCCTGGCGCTATTGTGATCTGAGCATTATCCACATCAATGTCCTCCAGGGCATACTCTGTCACCTCCACTCCGGCTTCGGCATACATTTCACAGGATAGGGTGATGTCATCCGCCCAACGTGAGAGAAAATCATCGCTGGGAGAGATATACACCACACGCCCCACCTCTTCCTGAATCAGCTTGGAGGCACAGCGCGGACAGGGTGGATGGGTCACAAATACCGTACAACCGGTGATATCGCGCTTGGCGAATATCATGGCATTTTCTTCTGCGTGGATAGTGAGGTTCAGCTTGCGCTCCCGATCCTTCAAGCGTTCCGGCGCATCCGCGACCCCGGCGGCAAAACCATTATATCCCAGAGATATTATGCGGTTACCGTCGGTGATTACCGCTCCAACCTGAGACGATGGATCCTTGCTCCAGGCTGAGATATGGGCCGCCAACCCCAGAAACCTTGTATCCCACTTAGTACTCATAACCCTCTTCTCAAGACCATTGTTAATTATCTGCAGAAGAATTCATTCTAATAAAAAGGCCGGGTATTTGCCCGGCCTTTTTCTCCATAAATACAGCTTCCGATCAGTTGTTCTGAATCACGATATTAGGAAACTTGGCTGCATAGCTCTTGGCCTGTAGTGATAGCTTGGCCGCCGTCTTGCGGGCGATCTCCCGATATATCTGCGAGATACGATGATCCGGCTCAGCCACCACCGTAGGCTTGCCGCTGTCGGTCTCTTCACGGATCCGGATATCCAGGGGCAGGGCGCCTAGGAATCTAACTCCGTACTGTTCAGCCATGCGCGTACCGCCGCCTTCGCCGAAAATGTGCTCTTCATGGCCGCAGTTGGAACAGATGTGAATACTCATGTTCTCGACTATGCCCAGTATCGGCACCTCAACCTTTTCAAACATCTTGAAGCCTTTGCGCGCATCCAGTAGGGCTATATCCTGCGGAGTAGTCACGATTACCGCACCGGATACCGGCACCTTCTGGGCCAGGGTAAGCTGGGTATCACCGGTGCCGGGCGGCAGGTCGATGACCAGATAGTCCAGACTGTCCCAGTTGGTATCGTTGAGCAGTTGCTCCAGGGCCTGGGTAACCATGGGCCCGCGCCAGATCATCGGGGTCTCTTCATCCACCAAAAACCCGATGGACATGGACTGCATACCATAGCTCTCCATCGGCTCCAGGGTCTTACCGTCTTTAGACTCAGGCTGACCGGAAATACCCAACATGCGGGGCTGGGACGGACCGTAGATATCGGCATCCAGCACCCCCACTTTGGCACCCTCTGCCGCCAGAGCCAGGGCCAGGTTTACCGCAGTGGTTGACTTGCCGACACCACCCTTGCCCGAGGCAACGGCGATAATATTCTTTACGTTATCGATCGGTTTGAGTGATTTCTGTACCGAGTGGGCGACCACCTTCCAGGCCACATCGACCTCAACAGAACTGACGCCAGCAACCGCTTCAACCTTCTCTGTTACCGCTGCAACCACTTGATTGAGAATACTATCCGCCGGAAATCCTAGCTCTATGCTTACCTTCACATTGCCGCCATCAATCGCCACATCCTTGATGACCTTCGCCTCAACCAGATTGGTATCCAGGTGGGGTTCGATGTAGCCCTTGATCGCTTCTTCTATCTGTTCGCGTGTCAGTTCAGACATGATACTTAATTCTCCTGCTAACCAGTAGTGACTGGCATATATTAGAATATTACCATAAAAACATGAGGCGCAGTTTACACCAACCTCACGCCATTTCCCAACTAAAACAGTCGGTTTTGTAGGAATATCCACCTATCCGCAACTTGTCTTGTCCGGATGAATAAATTCCTAAGCTCGATGTTCGTAACGGATGATATGTGAAATAATTGCGCGCTTATAGTTCAGTTCCATCCACAATTGCCGCGAAAAACTGGAAAAATGAGCAACAGACAACGAAACATACTGGTAACCAGCGCCCTGCCATATGCCAACGGCCCCATCCACATCGGTCACCTGGTGGAATACCTTCAGACCGATATATGGGTACGTTTTCAGAAAATGCGAGGGCATCGCTGCATCTATGTCTGCGCCGATGATGCCCACGGCACCCCGATAATGCTGCGCGCCCGCCAGGATGGAGTAGATCCGGAAGAGCTGATCTCCAGGGTTGCCAAGGAGCACCAGGCGGACTTTGCCGAATTCATGGTTGGTTTCGACAACTACCACTCCACCCACTCCGAGGAGAATCGTGAGTGCGCATCCCTGATATACCAACGCAACCGGGACCAGGGACATATCAGCAAGCGCGTCATCACCCAGGCCTATGACCCGGTGGAGAAGATGTTCCTGCCGGATCGTTTCATCAAGGGCGAATGCCCCAAGTGTGGCGCAGTTGATCAATATGGTGACAACTGCGAGGCCTGCGGTGCCAGCTACTCCCCCAGCGAACTGAAGAATCCGGTATCCGCCGTATCCGGGGCCACGCCGGAACAGCGCGAGTCAGAGCACTACTTCTTTAAACTGGCCGACTTCGATGAGATGCTGCAGGAGTGGACCAAGGGCGGACACCTGCAACCTGAGGTAGCCAACAAGCTGGATGAGTGGTTCCAGGCCGGACTGCAGGAGTGGGACATCTCCCGCGACGCCCCCTATTTTGGCTTCGAGATACCGGACCATCCTGGCAAATACTTCTATGTCTGGATGGATGCCCCCATCGGTTACATGGCCAGTTTTAAAAATTATTGTGCCAAAACCGAAGGGCTTGAATTTAATGAGTTTTGGGGTCCTGACTCCAGCGCCGAACTCTACCACTTTATCGGCAAGGACATCATCTACTTCCACGCCCTGTTCTGGCCGGCGATGCTGCACGGAGCCAGCTTCCGCACCCCCAGTGCCATATTCTCCCACGGCTTCCTGACCGTGGATGGACAGAAGATGTCGAAATCGCGCGGCACCTTCATCAAGGCCCGCACCTACCTGGATCATCTGAATCCGGAATATCTGCGCTACTACTTCGCGGCCAAACTTAGCTCTGGTGTAGAGGATATCGACCTCAATCTGGCTGATTTCAGTGCCAGGGTAAACTCGGATCTGGTGGGCAAAGTAGTAAATATCGCCAGCCGTTGCGCCGGCTTTATCAATAAAAGATTCGACGGCATCCTGTCAGAACAGATCCCGGAACAGGCCCTGTTTGATGAATTTGTCGCCGCCGGCTACTCCATCGCTGCGCGCTACGAACAGCGCGAATTCAGCCATGCCGTGCGTGAAATCATGGCCCTGGCCGATCGGGCCAACCAGTATATCGACGAAAAGAAGCCGTGGGTCATGGCCAAGGAAGAGGGTAAAGAGCAGGAGCTGCAGCAGGTGTGCTCCATGGGCATCAACCTGTTCCGTATCCTGATCGGTTATCTGCGCCCCATACTGCCAGCCACGGCAGATAAGTCTGAGGAATTTCTGCAAATAGCCCCTATGCAGTGGGATGATCTGAGGCAGCCCCTTACCGGACATACCTTAGCCAAATTCACCCCCCTGATGACCAGGGTGGAACAGACACAGATAGATGCAATGATAAGCGATTCAGCCGAAGACCTGACCACACAGTCCAAAACAGAAGAGACGCAACCAAGCGGACCTCTGGCGGATGATCCGATTGCCGGCACCATCGAATATCCTGACTTCGCCAAGGTTGACCTGCGGGTGGTAAAGATCATAAAGGCGGAGCATGTGGAGGGTGCAGATAAACTGCTGCAACTCACCCTGGACCTGGGCGGAGAGACCCGCAATGTGTTTGCCGGCATCAAATCGGCCTACAAGCCGGAGGAGCTGGAGGGCCGTCTCACCGTCATGGTGGCCAACCTGGCCCCGAGAAAGATGCGTTTCGGCCTCTCTGAGGGGATGGTGCTGGCAGCGGGACCGGGAGGCAAGGATCTGTTCATCCTGAACCCAGATGACGGTGCCGTACCAGGAATGAAGGTCAAATAGCCATAAATTGGCAAGCAATTTCAACACAGATAACCGGTGTATTTTGTCGCCCAATTGATATAGCATGCTACGGCTTCATTGACTTGTTTAATAATGGGGTCATTACTATATTTATTATTGCCCTGCATGTAGGTTTTTTAGAGAATGTCATCTTCTGTACTGTCGGCCTTACCCGCCCGCAATCGGCTTTTAACCTTGTAGACTGAAGTCCAATGCAAGAATACGCTCTTATCCTGATCAGCACCGTTTTGGTCAACAACTTTGTACTGGTAAAATTCCTGGGGCTATGCCCGTTCATGGGGGTTTCAGGCAAGGTTGATACCGCCGTAGGCATGAGCATGGCGACCAGTTTCGTGCTGACGCTCTCATCCATCATCAGTTATCTCGCCAACGAGTATATGCTGGTACCCCTGGGTCTGGAGTACCTGCGCACCATTGCATTCATCCTGATTATTGCAGTAGTGGTACAGTTCACCGAGATGGTGATGCACAAGACCAGCCCGGTAATCTATCAACTTCTGGGAATCTTCCTGCCGCTTATCACCACCAACTGCATAGTTCTTGGTGTAGCCCTGCTGAATATTCAGGAGCAGCACGACCTTATTGAATCTGCCCTTTATGGTTTTGGCGCCGCAGCCGGCTTCTCTATGGTGCTGGTGCTATTTTCCGCCATGCGTGAACGCATCAATGTCTCCGACATACCCAGCCCGTTCAAAGGAAGTTCTATCGGCCTGATCACTGCAGGACTGATGTCCATGGCCTTCATGGGCTTTGCCGGCCTGGTTTCCAACTAGGGGTTAACAAGAGATGCTGATCGCGATCGTTGCTATATCATGTCTTGCCCTGGCCTTTGGCCTGCTGTTGGGATTTGCCTCCAAACGTTTTCATGTAGAAGAGGATCCCATAGCGGAGAAGATCAGCGAGCTTCTACCGCAGAGCCAGTGCGGACAGTGCGGCTACCCCGGTTGTGGCCCATATGCCGAGGCGATAGCCAGTGGCTCAGCTGAAATAAACAAGTGCCCACCTGGTGGCGAATCCACCATGATCTCCATTGCTCAACTATTGGGCATAGAGCCGGTTCCAATGGGCGCAGAGGGAGAAGAGAGCGCCTTACCATCTGTTGCCTTCATCCGCGAAGAGGAGTGCATTGGATGCACCATGTGTCTCAAGGCCTGCCCGGTCGACGCCATCATCGGCTCCACACGTCTGATGCATACAGTTATTGTCGATGAATGCACCGGCTGTCAGGCATGTGTGGAACCCTGCCCGGTGGACTGCATTGAGATGAAACCTACTGACGTAACCATTAAAAACTGGACCTGGCCGGTCCCGGGCAAGGAGGTGCCCGGAGAGATCGCGATGCCAGAGCCACGCCGGGCCGCGGGATAAGGGCAATATCACCATGTCGACGTTTTATACAGACGAAAACAACAAAGTTCGTAAACTCTGGACCATATCCGGCGGCATCCATGTACCGGACAATAAGGAACAGTCACTGATCCGCCCAGCGGGAAAGGCTGAGCTCCCAAAGCGTCTGGTCATCCCGCTGACACAGCATATCGGCGCCCCGAACGAACCAATGGTATCGGTTGGAGACCACGTATTGAAAGGGCAGATGATTGGCTCTTCCAAGGGATTTATCAGCGCGCCTATTCACGCCTCCAGCTCCGGCACGGTAATAGATATCGGTGACTATCCGGTACCACACCCATCCGGGTTGCCAGGCCCATGCATCGTCATTGAGACCGATGGCAAGGATGAGTGGACCGACCTGCCAACCCCTATGGAGTATTACGCAACCTGGGACAAAACCGAGATACGCGACCGCATTCGCCAATCCGGCATAGTTGGCATGGGTGGCGCCGCCTTCCCCACCAGCGTCAAGCTGAATCCACCTGAGGGGCAGCGGGACATCAAGAGCCTGATTATCAACGGTGCCGAGTGCGAACCCTACATCACGTCAGATGATGTCCTGATGCAGGAACATGCAAAAAGGATCGTCAATGGCGCAGCCATAATGAACTATCTGCTGGATGCGAAAGAGTGTCTGATCGCCATTGAGGACAACAAACCCAAGGCGATTGCGGCGATGAAACAGGCGGTCGCCGCCGCCAGCGAAGAACTACCTCACGCCCATGTGGTTGTAATCCCTACCCGCTATCCGAGCGGTGGCGAAAAGCAGTTGATCTATATCCTAACCGGCAAGGAGGTGCGCCAGGGCGGTATCCCGTCTCAGATCGGCGTGGTGGTACAGAATGTCAGCACGGCCGCAGCGGTTGCGGATGCGGTACTGGATGGCAAGCCACTGATCTCCCGCCTGGTCACATTTACCGGAGAAGGTATCGCTGAGCCGCAAAACCTGGAGGTTCTGCTCGGCACCCCGGTTGAAGATCTTATCCCCCAGGTTGGCGGATACACCAACAAGGCAAACAGGCTCATCCTGGGCGGACCGATGATGGGCATCAGTATGCCTTCCGATGTGATACCTGTCGGCAAGGCCAACAACTGCATCCTGGTACCAAGCAGTAATGAGATCCCTGACACCGGCAACATCAGTGCCTGTATCCGCTGTCTGCGCTGTGTCGACGCCTGCCCCATGAGCCTGGTGCCGCAAAACATGTACTGGCACATACGCGCTGATGCCCTGGAAAAGGCGAAACACAATAATCTGTTTGACTGCATTGAATGCGGTTGCTGCTCCCATGTCTGCCCCTCACGCATTCCACTTGTGCAATTTTTCCGCAGCGCCAAGGCGGCTAATCTGCAACTTGACCGGGAGCAGCAGAAGAAGGAGCGTGCCCGCGAAAGATCACAGGCAAGAACTGAACGCCTGGAGAGACTGGAGGCAGAGAAGCAGGCCAAACTGCAGGCCAAGAAGGAGGCCATGCAGAAGAAGAAAGAGGCCGAGGCGGCCTTGAAGAGAGAGCAGGAAGAGAAGGTAGCAGCCAAGCCAGCAACCGACACCAGCCAAGATTCTGCTGGTTCCGAAGGTCAGGACGGATAGAGATGCAATTTCCAACAATAACATCACCACATACCGACCGCCCTAACAGCATCCAGAAGGCCATGCTGTGGGTGGTCCTCGCCCTGATACCGGGCGGCCTGGGCATGATCTGGTTCTTCGGCTGGGGCATACTGATCAATATGGTCATCGCCATTACCACTGCCCTGCTGTGCGAGGCCCTGGTAATGAAACTGCGTGGCCGCAGGATCAGGCCGGTCATCACCGATCTTAGCGCCGTCCTCACCGCGATGCTGTTTGCCATAGCTGTACCGCCCCTATTGCCATGGTGGCTGACCGTTTTAGGTATAGCCTTTGCTATCCTGCTGGTGAAACAGGCGTATGGCGGCCTGGGTTATAACGTATTCAATCCGGCAATGGCGGCATATGTGCTGCTGCTGATCTCCTACCCGGTACAGATGACCTCCTGGCTTCCGCCGGTAATGCTGAACGAAAACCCCCTGAGCTTCCTGCAGACCCTGGGGGTGATATTTGGCAGTAACCTCCCGGGTAATCTTACCTGGGATGCGGTAACCATGGCCACACCACTCGACACCATGCGTACCGGCCTGAGCCTGAGTAAAACCGTATCCGAGGTAAGCCAGAGTCCGGTCCTGGGATATATGGGCGGAAAAGGCTGGGAGATAGTTGCCGGCCTCTACCTGCTGGGCGGCATCTTCATGCTATACAAAAAGGCGATTAGTTGGCATATCCCCGTATCCGTCCTGGGCAGCCTGGCACTCATGGCACTGATATTCAATATTCTGGATGCAGATGCCTATCCTTTCAGCAGCTTTCACCTCTTCAGCGGTGCCGCCATGCTCGGCGCATTCTTCATTGCCACCGATCCGGTATCGGCACCCGGGACCAGGAAGGGACAGCTCTATTTCGGAGCCGGTATCGGCATCCTGGTGTATATCATTCGGACCTGGGGC
>JBNKDM010000024.1:0-28104 GCA_050288245.1 Sedimenticolaceae bacterium | reverse complement strand
CAGTGACCAGTTCCCGGTGGATCTGTTTCAGACCGGTTCCGGTACCAGCAGCAACATGAATCTGAACGAGGTGCTGGCCACCATCGCCAGTCGTTCCGGTCATGTCGTCAGCCCCAACGATCATGTAAACTTGGGGCAGAGCAGTAACGATGTCATTCCCAGCGCCATCCATCTCAGTGCCTCTCTTGCCATGGAACAGGATCTGTTGCCGGCCTTGGGACATCTGGCCCAGACCATCGAGCAGAGGGGTGCTGAGTTAAGCTCGGTGTGCAAGACTGGACGCACCCACCTGATGGATGCCATGCCGATCCGCATGGATCAGGAGCTGTCGGCCTGGTCTGCGCAGATACTTAGCGGTATGGAGCGTATCAGCACCAGCAGACTGCGTCTGCACAGATTGGCTCAGGGTGGAACGGCGGTCGGCACCGGCATAAACGCCCATCCTGAGTTTGCCCAGCGGATCGCGCAGTGCCTGAGTAGCTACACCGGGTTGGAGATGGTGCCGAATGAGTCGCCATTTGAGGCCATTAGTTGTCAGGATACTGCAGTAGAGATGTCGGGTCAGCTGAAGGTGCTGGCGGTGAGTATAATAAAGATCAGCAATGACCTGCGCTGGATGAACAGCGGTCCCCTGGTCGGATTGGCCGAGATAGAGTTGCCTCCGCTGCAGCCTGGATCCAGCATCATGCCAGGCAAGGTCAATCCGGTCATACCGGAGGCGGCCGCAATGATGGCGGTCCAGGTTATCGCTAATGATACCAGCATCACCCTGGCTGGGCAGTCCGGAAACTTTCAGCTCAATGTAATGTTGCCGCTGGTTGCGCATAACCTGCTTCAGAGCATTGAACTGCTGAGTATCGCGGCCCGCCAGCTCGCAGATAAGGCGATTAAGGGTTTTAGGGTAAATCATGAGCGGCTGCGTGCGGCACTGGCGCGCAATCCCATATTGGTAACCGCACTGACCCCGGTGATCGGATATATGCAGGCTGCGGAGATCGCCAAGATTGCCTACCGGGAGGGGCGTCCGGTTATCGATGTGGCACTGGAACAGACGGGGCTAAGTCGTGAACAGCTGGAGCGGTTGTTGGACCCGCTTGCTTCAACTCATGGTGGGGTACAACAATAGCAACCGGCTTAATTAACAAAAAAACAGTTAGGACCAAGCGTCCTCCATGCCGGTATACCATGAGCGATAATACTGATGACAGGCTTCCAGGCCCTAGGTCTTAACATTACTTGCCCACGCCATTCTGTTGCCTTTGATGTTTTTCGACTATTGGATTGAAGGTGGATTCATTTTCTAAAGTGTTGTCTGTCAAAAAAGTTAAAATAGCCTTTTCAGTCATGATTTGAGTATCTTTTGTATATCTTCGAAAATCGGTATTTTTTGCGAAGAACTCGATTTCTGCCGGAGAGAATGTTTCCTTCAAAATTGATCTGGTAACTAAAGTATCAACAATTTTTTATATCCTATTTCCATTGTTCATATCCTCCTTTTTTCTTGATCCAGCTGCTGGCAAAAGGCCGTTATCTCTCTTAACAAGCATGGTGTTTTGATCCTGTAGCAGCTAATATCGTATCCCACTAAATGCTACTCTTTCTCACGGCACGGGTTGTAATGTGAGTTGTCTTATTACAAATCCTGCCAGCATCAGACCGAACAGACCTGGCAAGTAAGATATGCTGCCGTTAACCGCCCTCGGGCGACCTTCGATATCGCCGTCGATAGCTTGATGCGGCAATCCCTTTACCGGGATTTCGTCGGAGTAGACCACTGGGTAGTCTAGTGATGCCCTGAGTTTTCTCATCTGTCCTCGCATCTCGCGCGCCAGTGGGCAGACTTCGGTTTTTTCCAGTGTGGATAGCTTTACCCTGGTTACGTCCATCCTGCCGCCGGCACCCAAGGCTGATACCACCGGTACATCATATTTCTGACATGTGGCAACCAGTGCCGCCTTGCAGGCGATGCTGTCGATACAGTCGAGGAGATAATCTATCTGTTTGCCCGTGACCAGCTCATCGGCGTTGTCCGGGGTGATGAAGTTACTGTTGCTCTGTAATTGCAGATCCGGATTTATATCCAACAGGCGTTCGGCCATCACCTCCGTCTTGGCCAGGCCGATGGTTGATTGCAGTGCGAGCAACTGCCGGTTGCAGTTGGATGCTGCAACCCTATCGTGGTCCACTATGGTAATGCGGCCAATGCCGGCGCGGGTTAAGGCCTCAGCCGCATAACCTCCCACGCCACCCAGGCCAACCACCATTACATGTTTGCTTGATAGCTTGGCAATGCCTTCTTGTCCGATGATAATCCCGGTTCTCTCCTGATCAAGCTTCATATCTCTATCCCAAAAAGCTGCATGGCGTTGGCGCTGGTTTGAGCCGATATGATATCCGACGGCTGGCCACGTATCTCGCTTATCCGTTGCAGGATAAGTGGCAGGTAGGATGGCTCATTGCGCTGACCCCGGTGTAGGCTGTCCGGCTGATCTGGTGCATCGCTCTCCAGCATGATGGATTCCAGAGGGAGTTCCGCCACTAGCTGCTGCAGACGGTTGGCATTGGGGTAGGTGACAGGTCCACCAAAGCTCATGAGAAAGCCCATCCCTATGAGACGTTCTGCCTGTTGCCGGCTGCCTGAGTAGCTGTGTAGGACACCGCATAGACCTGGATATTTGTGCAGAGAGTTGATTACATCTTCCACCGCTTTGCGGGCGTGAATAATGACCGGAAGATTGAACTCCATGGCGATCTCCAGCTGTGCCTCAAACAGTTCAAGCTGTCGCTGTTTGTCCGGATCATGCATATAGAAGTCCAGGCCGCATTCACCCAGCGCTACCGGATGTTCCCGTTTGATCCAGTTGCGGAGCAGTTGCAGGTCTGAGTCTTGGTGTTTATGACAGAACATGGGGTGTAGGCCATAGGCGGGAAACATACCTGGGAAGCTGCTGCAGGTCTGTCTCACCCTCGGCCAGTCATCTGCGGTAACGGCCGGGATGATATGTGCCATAACGCCGGAGTTACGCGCACGTTGCCAGGCATCCAGGCGGTCCTGGTCGAAGCTTTTATCATCAAAATGGCAGTGGCTGTCGATCAACATGATGTTGCAATTATGGCCTACACCAGCAGGTTATACCTGAGAGTTGTTCTCCCTGATCTGATCTGTGCGGGAAAAGCTGCTGCGTCGTTTTGCTACCCATACCTCCAGTCGGTTAATGGCAACTGAGTGCAGTGGGGTGGCAAGTAGCCAGCTTAGGGTTATTACGCCTATAGCCACTGCACCTACGATCTCATCGGTAAGCCAGTGGGCACCGCTCATCAGGCGCGGCAGGGTAAACACCACCATCATGATGATAGCGATCAGGCCGTAGGTGCGGGACATAAAGAAGCCGACAAAACCGGCGTACAGAAGCAGGATAAGACCGTGGTCTCCTGGGAAGGTGTCACCGGAGATATCTTTTGTATAGATCTCTGGTACCAAGTGCGAGAGGCGTAGGGCCTCGGGATAGTAGTTGGCGGCGCTGGGTCGGGTAATCGGGATTGCTTTACCTACTTGTGAGGCCACCAAAACAGCGATAAGCATCAGGATGCCTATGGCGATATATCTGTTTAGATTTTGTCGGTCCTTGCGCAAGCTGTAATCGCTAAACAACAGGAGCATACATCCCAGCGTTACCAGATCGAACATACGATTGTTGGCTATGGCCCAGAACCAGCGCCATGCCTTACCTTCAGCCAGGGAGTTATTCATAGACCAGAAGGTCAGATTATCCAGTTCCATCCAGAGTGAGCGCGTAGGCTCCAGCAGCCAGCTGGCGAACAGGGCTATGCCAAACAGGTTGGCAGATATCAGTATCAGTGGCCGCCATCGGCCTTGCATAGCATAGGGGGATGACACCTAGTTACTCCTCTATTATTGTACCCAGCGTGGTTGCGTCATCGGCACAGATGGATTCAAGTCGCACGGGTATTATTTGGTTGTCCAGCTGCTCGCCTGAGGTATATGGTACCGCAACCCGCAGGAAATTTGGCGTATATCCACTCCAGACTTGTCTGGCGCTATCAGGATCCTGTTCCAGACATTCGATCAGGACCGGGAAACTTTGCCCCAAATTCTGTTGCAGGATATCCCTCTTCATACGCATTCCCAGTTCGTGTAGCTCCTGACTGCGTTGCTGCATGACTTCACGCGGGATCTGACCAGGCATATCCGCCGCCAGAGTTCCGGCTCGGGGAGAGAAGGCAAAGATGTGCAGGTGGCCAAAACCGATCTGCTGAATAAACTCGATAGATTCACGCCATTCCGGTTCGCCTTCTCCGGGAAAACCAACGATCACATCGGTAGTGATATTGAGGTTGGGTATGCCGGAGCGAGCCGTAGCCACCAGTCGGGCGAATTCACTCCTCTTGCAGCGTCGCGCCATGCGCCGCAGGATGCTGTCACAACCGCTTTGCAGTGGTAGGTGCAGATGGGGCAACAGGCGTGGATTGTCAAATAGTGACCAGAACTCATCTGGTAGATCCCATGGTTCAACCGCTCCAATACGCAGTCTGGGTATAGATGTATGCTTAAGCAGGTGCCGGATAAGTTCAGTGAGGCTGCTGTTCAGATCGCTGCCGTATCCGCCGATGTGGACGCCGGTCAAAACAGCCTCCTGCACACCTTCGCTGTGGAGTCTGTTTATCTCCTCAGTCACATCGGCAATGGGGCGGCTTCTCTCCTCACCTCGCGCCAGGGTGACGATGCAGAAGGTGCAGTTATAGCGGCAACCATCCTGAACCTTTACGAAGGCGCGTTGCCGACCACGGGCCAGCAGGGAATTTACCCCAGGCTCGGTGGCCAGTTGCGGCATGTTCTTCAGTCCCAGTTCCGCGCTGACTATCTCTACCAGATTGTCTTTATCCAGGTTGCTTATTACTAGATCCACCCCCATCTCCCTGGTTGTGCTCTCCAGATTCAGGGATGCGTAACAGCCACTCACCACCAGCTTGGCATGCGGGTTGTTATGGTGGACACGGTGCATTGCCTTACGGGATTTGCGTACCGCCTCTGCGGTCACGGCGCAGCTGTTCACTATCACTATGTCGGCCTGTTCCAGCTTAGGCGTGAGTTGATGCCCACGGTCCTGAAATCCCCGGGACCAGCTCTCAAGTTCGGCCTCATTCAGACGGCAGCCTAGGGTTTTCAAATAGATATGCATGATAGATATTCTGAATGCGGCCTGAGTGGTGGGTCAAATCTGGCGACAGCGTTGGGCAGATAAATTTAGGGCGTTGCGATCTATTTTACCGGTATTGGGGCGATGACGGGCTGATTTTCGGCAAAGGGTACCGGTTTTTTTTCGTGTTGCAACCATTCAGGGCTGTTTTCCCTTTTCTTTGTTTGCTACAACTGTGGCATAATGCGCTGCTTTAATAACTTCTAATCAGGTTAGATAACTATGAGTTTCTTGATTTCTGATGCTATGGCACAGGCGGCACCGGCAGCCAGTGCAGGACCAGCTGGGTTAGAGGGGTTGATCCTTCCAATCGGGTTGATCGTAATTCTATACTTTTTTATGATCCGCCCCCAGATGAAGCGCCAGAAGGAGCAGAAGGCATTGGTGGATTCCCTGGCCAAGGGTGATGAGGTGCAGACCGAAGGCGGTATTATGGGAAAGATCGTTAACCTGGGAGACAACTTCGTGCAACTGGAGGTTGCTGATGGGGTGGAGATCAAGGTCCGTCGTACTTCAGTGTCCGCTGTGATGCCAAAAGGTACCCTAAAGGAACTGTAATCAACTTGTAGCAGTGCGCCCAGAATTGGGCGCCGTAACTGCGCATCTCTCTGAGTTCAGAAGAACAACGATGAATCAATATCCTCTCTGGAAAAATATCCTGGTAGTGGTAGTAGTCCTGATTGGGCTGGTCTACGCACTGCCCAATGCCTTTGATCAAGACCCTTCAATCGAGGTGATTGCTACACATCGCGCCCAGGTTGATGCCGGAACGCAGGCGAAGATAAAGGATGCCTTAAAGTCATCCGGTATCCCATACAAAGCGGTAGAGACAGAAAAGGACAAGCTGTTAATTAGATTTCTCGATTCGGAGTCACAACTGAAGGCGCAGGATAGACTGGCCTTGGCCCTGGGGCAGGACTATACAACTGCTCTCACGCTGGCACCTGACCTCCCAGCCTGGCTGAAGGCCATTGATGCCCAGCCCATGTATCTGGGACTGGATCTGCGCGGAGGTATCCATGTACTCATAGACGTGGATATAGACGCTGCGGTCAAGCAGGCATTAGAACGATACGTGGGCGATATTCGCACCCTGCTGCGTGAGAACAAGCTACGTTATGTCACCGTAACCCAGAAGGCCAATGCCGTCAGTGTGAAGTTTCGGGATGCCGAGGTTAGGGATAAGGCGCTGAATGAGATTGGGAACCAGTTCCGGAACCTAAAGTTGGAAGCGGTAGATCAGGGTGGAGAGTTCTATATCAATGCCGCCATGGGACTTCCTGAGCAGAAAGAGGTGCGCAAATTCGCCTTGCAACAGAACATTACTACCCTGCGTAACCGGGTAAATGCCCTGGGTGTGGCCGAGCCGATTATTCAGCAGCAGGGTGAACGCAGGATTGTGGTGCAACTGCCGGGGGCACAGGATCCAGGTAAGCTGAAGAATATCTTGGGGGCAACAGCAACCCTGGAGTATAGGCTTGAAGATACCGAGGGCAGCCTGCAGGACGCACTTGCCGGTAAGATTCCGGTGGGCGACCGCCTTTACCATACCAGAGACGGACGACCGATCCTGCTGAAGAAGCGGGTAATCGTTACAGGTAATCAAATAACGGATGCCAGATCAGGATTCGATCAGAGAAGCGGGTCACCCATGGTATCCGTCACGCTGGATGGTGCCGGCGGGCGCCGTATGCGTAACGTTACCACGGAGAATGTGAATAAGCCCATGGCCGTGGTATTTATTGAGAACCGGGTCGAGACGCACGAGGTGGATGGTGTCCTGAAGAAGCGCAAGGTTAAGGTGGAAGAGGTGATCAGCGTCGCCAATATCCTGGAACCTTTCGGTAGACGTTTTCAGACCACCGGTCTGGATAGCCCGGCTGAGGCCCATGATCTGGCCCTGCTGCTACGCTCTGGTGCCCTGGCTGCTCCGATCGAGATTGTGGAAGAGCGCACCATCGGCCCAAGCCTGGGGCAGGATAATATCGATAAGGGATTTATCTCTGTGGTAATTGGTCTGTCCCTGGTGATGCTGTTTATGGTTGTTTACTACCGGGCGTTTGGGATGATCGCAAATCTGGCCCTGATGATGAACCTGGTATTGATTGTGTCTATCCTGTCTGCTCTGCAGGCCACCCTGACGTTGCCCGGTATTGCCGGTATCGTGTTGACTATCGGTATGGCAGTGGATGCCAACGTGCTTATCTTTGAGCGTATTCGAGAGGAGCTGGCTATTGGCAGTACCCCTCAGGCCAGTATCCACGCCGGTTATGCCAAGGCACTGTCGACCATTGTTGACGCCAATATCACCACACTGATTGCTGCTGTGGTGTTGTTTAGTTTTGGTACCGGTCCGATCAAGGGGTTTGCTGTAACCCTGTTTATCGGCATCCTTACCTCCATGTTCACCGCTATTATTGGCACCAGATCGGTGGTTAATCTGATCTACGGTGGCAGGCGGGTGAAGAAGCTGTCCATCTGATTGTTATGTGGATCAGTATGAACGCCATATTTAACCAAACTTAATCGGAACAAGAACTGTAATGCGGATCTTTACATCCAATTTGAAAATTGATTTCATGGGTAAACGCAGGTTGGCGTATGTATTTTCCGCGACTTGTATCCTGATCTCTATCTTCTCCGTTGTTACCAGGGGTATGAATCTAGGCATAGATTTTACCGGCGGTACTCTGATTGAGGTTGGCTATCAGAGCGCTGCTGAGTTGCAACAGGTGCGACAGAAACTGGCCGATAGTGGATTTAGTGATGCTACAGCGCAACACTTCGGTTCATCCAGTGATGTGCTGGTGCGTCTTGCTCCAAGGGAAGGTGTGAGTAGTGCTGATCTAAGTAACAAGGCCTTCGCTGCGATCAAGGGTGTAGCGGAGGGGGCGGAACTGCGCCGGGTGGAGTTTGTCGGTCCCCAAGTCGGTGATGAGCTGACAGAAGATGGTGGCCTGGCCATGCTCTACGCCCTTATCGGTATCCTTATATATGTAGCCTTGCGCTTTGAATATAGGTTTTCCCTGGGATCGGTGATCGCGTTGATACATGATGTGTTGATAACCGTAGGGGTGTTTTCACTGTTTCAGATAGAATTTGACCTGCCGGTCTTGGCCGCCATCCTGGCCGTTATCGGCTATTCTCTGAATGACACTATTGTGGTGTATGACCGTATCCGGGAAAATTTCCGGCGTCTACGCAAGGGTAGTCCGGAGCAGATCATTAACGTGTCGCTGAATCAGACCCTGTCCAGAACCACAATGACATCTTTTACCACTCTGCTGGTGCTGATTGCATTGTTTCTGTTTGGTGGTGATATCATACACGGTTTCGCCATCGCCCTTATTGTCGGTATAGTGATAGGGACATACTCATCCATATATGTTGCCAGTGCAGCAGCTCTGGCTCTGGGCATTAGTAAGGCTGATCTAATGACGGTACAGAAAGAGGGTGTCGATATCGACGGAAGACCATAAGTTATATGATTATATTATCCTTGAGCCAGTACAGGCTCTGGGATAATAGCTAGGATAATATTAGAATGACCCGCTGGCTGGATGTATAATAGTCGGCCGGTTTTTTGCATATTTAGAGCAGGGAATATTGCTTTCATCGGTTTTCAAGCACCAACAGCACTTGAAAACAGCGGCATATTTTTGTGCTGCCGGATCATCAGAATAGATCTGACGTTCCATATGCTGTAACCCATGCGAAAGTGGCGGAATTGGTAGACGCGCTGGATTTAGGTTCCTGTGGGGTAACCCGTGAGAGTTCGAGTCTCTCCTTTCGCACCATTATTAACCTGACGGGCCGGAGATCCGGGTCTGTCGTGGACTTTGTTTTTTACTCAATATAATTAGGAGGGGCAACTTGGTTGCCCAGATCTTGCCCATGCACGTTTCAGTTGAATCTAGTGAAGGCCTTGAGCGCCGAATGACCGTTGAATTGCCTGCCGAGCGGGTGAACGCAGAGGTTGAAAAGCGTCTTAAGGCTATTTCCCGTACCGCCAAGGTGGATGGGTTTCGTCCCGGCAAGGTTCCGCTTTCCGTTATCCGCAAACGCTACATCGATCAGGTGATGATGGAGGTTCACGGCGAGCTTATTAAAACCACATATTTTGAGGCCTTGGGCCAAGAGAAATTGCATCCGGCCGGTGATCCGGTTATCGAGCCGGTGGAAAAAGATCTGGGTGAAGGCTTCGGCTATACCGCAGTGTTTGAAGTGGTTCCTGAGATTGAGTTGGCTGATTTGTCCAAGACCACAATCAAACGACCTGTGTCGGAGGTTACCGATGCTGACGTGGAACAGATGATCGATAAGCTGCGCCAGCAGCGTGTCACCTGGAACGATGTGGAACGTAAGTCTCAGAATGGTGATCAGATAACAATAAACTTCAAGGGCAGCATTGATGGCGAAGCCTTTCCTGGAGGTACTGCGGATAATGTACCACTGGTACTTGGATCAAACTCCATGATTGCCGGGTTTGAAGATGGACTTATAGGTACCTCTGTCGGTGATAAGACAACCATTAATGTAACCTTTCCAACAGATTATCAGGCGGAAAACCTGGCTGGGAAGGATGCCAGCTTTGAGGTCGATGTTACCAAGGTCGCAGAACCGGTTTTACCGGAACTGGACGAGGAGTTCATCAAGGCCTTTGGTCTGGCTGATGGTAAGGTTGAGACCTTGCAGAAAGAGATAAGGAATAATATGGAGCGGGAGCTGGAGGATAAGATCGGCGCCCTGCTGAAAGAGCGGGTTATGGACGCCTTGATCGAGGTCAACGACGTTACCTTGCCACAATCCATGATTAAGCAGGAGGCGCAGACGCTTAAGGAACAGACCATGCAGAACATGGAGCAATACGGCCAGAAGAGTAGTGTTGACCTGCCACTGGATCTGTTCGAAGAACAGGCAAAACGCCGCGTAGCTCTGGGCCTGATAGTCACTGAGGTGATCAAGGCTAACCAGATCAAGCTGGATGAGGATCGGGTAAATGCCAAGATAGAAAAGTTTGCCCAGACCTATGAAAAACCACAAGAAGTAATAGATTATTACGCCGCAAACAAGCAACAGATGGCTGTGGTTCAGAACGTCGTTCTGGAGGAACAGGTGGTTGACTGGGTTTTGGAACAGGCTATGGTTGAGGATGAGAAATCAACTTTTGAAGAGATTACCTCGCCGTCGCAAAAGACGGCAGAATGACGCTGTAACTTGCTAATTAAAGGATCTTTCCAGATGACCGATAATACTGGTATGGGCGCAATGGATACGACTAATTTAGGATTGATTCCCATGGTGGTGGAGCAGACTGCCAGGGGGGAGCGCTCCTATGATATCTATTCCCGTCTACTCAAAGAACGCGTGGTATTTGTGGTGGGGCCGGTGGAAGACCACATGGCTAACCTTATTGTTGCCCAGTTACTGTTTCTGGAATCAGAGAACCCGGATAAGGATATAAATATATATATAAATTCACCCGGTGGTTCGGTCAGTGCCGGCTTGGCGATCTATGACACCATGCAGTATATCCAACCCCATATAAGCACCACCTGTGTGGGGCAGGCAGCAAGTATGGGTGCGCTGTTGCTGGCTGGCGGTGAAACCGGAAAAAGATTTTGCCTGCCAAACTCCCGCATGATGATCCATCAGCCACTGGGAGGATTTCAGGGGCAGGCGTCTGATATAGCGATTCACGCCAAAGAGATACTGCTACTGCGTGATCGTCTGAACAACATCCTGGCGACCCACACCGGGCAGAATCTGACAAATATTGAACGGGATACAGAGCGTGATAACTTCATGAGTGCAGCAGAGGCTGTCGAGTATGGTCTAATAGATCAGGTATTGACGAAGCGTCCGGAAAACAAAGCTGAATAGAGCATTATCCGTAATAGTTGGCTCGAAAAATGCTACATTTTTCAAGCGAGAGTAACTGGCAAGATGTTGCGCTAAACGGGCAAATGTATATTATGTGGTAAAACAGCTTTGTCTGATTGTGATTTGTGAGGGGTTTTTATGAACGAGAACAAAAAGGGCTCAGGTGACGACGGTAAGTTACTCTACTGCTCTTTCTGCGGCAAGAGTCAACACGAGGTGCGTAAGCTTATAGCCGGCCCATCGGTTTTCGTGTGTGATGAATGCGTCGAACTCTGTAACGATATCATCCGTGAGGAGATGCACGACAATAAGGATGAAACGTCCAATAATCTGCTAAAACCCAAGCAAATATACGAACTGTTAAACCAGTATGTGATAGGTCAGCCAACGGCAAAGCGGGTGCTGTCCGTTGCGGTGTATAACCACTATAAGCGCCTGGAAACCAGTGACAATAAGGACGATGTAGAGATTGCGAAAAGTAATGTTCTGCTGATAGGCCCTACCGGCTCAGGCAAAACCCTGCTGGCCGAAACCTTGGCCCGTATACTTGAGGTTCCATTCGCTATCGCCGATGCCACCACCCTGACTGAAGCAGGTTATGTAGGTGAGGACGTTGAGAACATCATTCAGAAATTATTGCAGAAGTGCGATTATGATGTAGAAAAGGCCCAGAACGGTATTGTCTATATCGATGAAATAGATAAGATTTCCCGCAAATCAGACAATCCATCCATCACCCGTGACGTGTCGGGTGAGGGTGTTCAGCAGGCATTGTTGAAGCTGATTGAAGGTACAATAGCTTCGGTACCGCCTCAGGGTGGACGTAAGCATCCACAGCAGGAGTTTCTGCAGGTCGATACCTCCAAGATTCTGTTCGTTGTGGGCGGAGCATTTTCCGGCCTGGATAAGGTGATCCGCAGTCGCTCTGAAAAGGGTGGAATCGGCTTCTCCGCGCAGGTACACAGCAAGAATGAATCCCGCAAGATAGGTGAGGTTCTTACCGATGTTGAGCCGGAAGATCTGATTAAGTATGGGCTGATCCCGGAGTTCGTTGGGCGTCTGCCAGTGGTCGCTACTCTGGAAGAGCTGGATGAGGATGCTCTGGTGCAGATTTTGACCGAACCTAAAAATGCCCTTACCAAGCAGTATGCCCGTCTATTTGAGATGGAAGATTGTGAGTTGGAAATGCGTGAAGATGCACTGCGCGCCATTGCTCGCAAGGCCATGGAGAGGAAGACCGGGGCCCGTGGGCTGCGTACGATTATGGAGAAGGTGCTACTGGATATCATGTATGACCTGCCATCCATGGAAGATGTATGCAAGGTCGTTATTGATGAATCGGTAATCAAGGGAGAGAATTCCCCGTACATCATCTTTGATGGTAGTGACAAGCAGCAGTTGGCCGCCTCTGATTAACGGATTAACCTGCTTTTAAGGTTTAATCCGCTAAGAAATTAGTTGGAAGAAACAGGGCCAGTGGACTTGAAAACAGTCCAATCCACCCATACCGTTGAACTATACATTTTTGACCATGTCTTTTTAGGCTGATGGAATAACAGTTTCCCACCCTATTGATACGGTAACTGGAAGAGCAATTGATGATTATGCTGGAACCAGAGATCCGTAGTTGATTATTACCTGAGGATAACCGCGATGGGTAAACAAGATAAAACTAACCCAGATTCTGTAGACGTAGTGAAAGTCATACCGGTACTTCCACTACGTGATGTAGTGGTTTATCCGCATATGGTGATACCGCTGTTTGTGGGAAGAGATAAATCCATTAAGGCGCTGGATGCCGCCATGGATTCAAATAAACGTATTCTTCTGGTCGCACAAAAAAGTGCCGAAACCGATGAGCCGGGTGTGGAGGATATGCATACCGTTGGTACTCTGGCGAATATTCTGCAATTGTTGAAACTTCCGGATGGAACGGTAAAGGTATTGGTTGAAGGTGAGAAGAGGGTGCGATTGAGTCACCTGCCTAGTGATCAAGAGTTTTTTACCGCGGAATGCATCACCCTGCACGATGAAATATCTATATCAGAGAGAGAGATGGAGGTGCTTATGCGCTCCTCTTTTGATCTGTTTGATCAATATGTAAAACTGAATAAAAAAGTGCCTCCAGAGGTATTAACCTCTCTGTCCAATATAGATGATCCCAGCCGTCTGGCAGATACGATGGCAGCACATATGTCATTGAAACTGGATGAAAAGCAGCTGGTGCTTGAGATGTTTGATGTGCAATTGCGACTTGAGCATCTGATGACATTGATGGAGTCTGAGAGTGAACTGCTGCATATGGAGAAAAAGATTCGCGGTCGGGTTAAACGTCAGATGGAGAAGAACCAGCGCGAGTATTATCTCAATGAGCAGATGAAGGCGATTCAGAAAGAGCTGGGTGACATGGACGACATCCCGAATGAGATAGAGGATCTGCAAAACCGTATTGATAAATCCGGTATGAGCAAGGAGGCAAAAGCCAAGGCACAAACAGAGCTGAATAAACTGAAACTGATGTCTCCCATGTCGGCAGAGGCGACAGTAGTAAGGAACTATATAGACACCCTGGTAAATGTGCCATGGAAGAAGAGATCCAAGATACGTAATGACCTGAAGGTGGCTGAGGATGTGCTTGAGGCCGATCACTACGGCCTGGAGAAGGTCAAGGAACGTATTACAGAGTATCTTGCGGTTCAGCAGCGGGTTCGCAAGCTCAAGGGTCCGATTCTGTGTCTGGTCGGTCCTCCAGGTGTAGGTAAGACCTCGGTAGGACAGTCGATCGCCCGCGCCACCAGTCGTAAGTTTGTGCGTATGTCTCTGGGAGGAGTGCGGGATGAGGCTGAGATTAGAGGGCATCGCCGCACCTATATAGGTGCTATGCCAGGAAAGATCATTCAGAACCTATCTAAGATAAAGACGCGTAACCCACTGTTTTTGCTGGATGAGATAGATAAGATGGCCATGGATTTTCGTGGTGATCCTGCATCAGCCCTGCTGGAGGTATTGGATCCTGAGCAGAACCACACCTTTGTGGATCACTATCTGGAAGTGGACTTTGATCTTTCTGAGGTGATGTTTGTCGCAACCGCCAACACCCTTAACATACCGGCGCCCCTGTTGGATCGTATGGAGGTAATCCACCTCTCAGGCTATACCGAGGATGAGAAGGTAAATATTGCCATACGTTATCTGGTGCCAAAGCAGATGGAGCATCATGGTCTTAGAGACGAAGAGCTGGTTATCAAAGAGAGCGCAATCCGGGAAATAATCCGTAGCTATACCAGAGAGGCTGGGGTACGCAACCTGGAGCGCGAGATATCCAAGATATGCCGTAAGGTGGTTAAGGATATCCAGCTAAAAGACCTGAGTAATACCATCACCGTCTCAATCAGCAGTCTTGGCAATTATCTTGGGGTTAAGAAATTTCGTCATGGCCTTGCGGACGAAAATGATCGTATCGGTCAGGTTACCGGTCTGGCTTGGACCGAGGTAGGTGGAGAATTGCTGACAATAGAGGCCGCACTGATGCCTGGCAAGGGGATACTCAGTCATACCGGAAAGCTGGGTGAAGTGATGCAGGAATCAATCCAGGCGGCCATGACAGTCGTGCGTAGCCGCGCCAGTCTGTTTGGGCTTAAAGAGGATTTTTATCAGAAGAATGATATACATATACATGTACCTGAGGGCGCGACACCGAAGGATGGACCTAGCGCCGGAATAGGTATGTGCACCAGTCTGGTTTCTGCATTGACCAGAATTCCGGTGCGTGCAGATGTGGCAATGACCGGAGAAATCACCTTGAGGGGTGAAGTATTGCCTATAGGCGGTCTGAAAGAAAAGCTTCTGGCTGCGCATCGCGGAGGGATCAAGACGGTCATCATTCCACATGAAAATGAACGTGATCTGGTGGAGATGCCTAAAAATATCAAGCAGGATTTGGAGATTATTCCAGTTCGTTGGATTGACGAGGTGCTGGATATTGCCCTGACTCAGGCTCCAATATCGGTTTCTGATACAAAAACCAGCGAGATAGTCGAGGATGATTCCGGCAGTGCTTCAAACATGGCCGATGGGAAGGAAGGGATTAACGACCTCACTCATCATTGAATGATCTTTGAGTGATTCATTGCCTATATCGAGTATAGTAATGATTCTTCTGAATAATTTCTTTTTCGGTGTTAGGTATAGAATTATTTTGCTGATTTAATATGTATGCACATTCTGTATGATGGGGGTTATCAAACTGTGACCACCACCACAATGAATGGAGCATCATTTTGAAATAATAACCGTAGGGGTCTACCGTTTTTTAATTGTAAAAAAATCATTGATGTTACTTCAGTGCATAAAAAACACGCTTTTGTCCATTACCGCGCTTGACAGTTGTTTCAGCCGCTTGGTATAAATTGACCCCGTTTTTGCACATTATAAGAGCCATCGATAACAACCATTTATTCCACACCCGTATCGGGTGTGAAGCCACCTGAAGGGAGAAATAATTTTATGAACAAGACCGATTTAATTGATGCTATTGCAGAATCTGCAGATATCTCAAAGGCCGCTGCTGCTAGAGCACTGGATGGATTTGTGGACGCTGTGACCGGCGCTTTGAAGAAAGGGGATCAGGTCTCTCTGGTCGGTTTTGGTTCTTTCACCGTGCGCGAGCGAGCCGCCCGTACCGGACGCAATCCTCAGACTGGCGAAACCATCAATATCAAGGCATCAAAAAATCCTGCATTCAAGGCTGGTAAAGCCCTGAAGGATGCCGTAAACTAGCGCGCTTTCTCAGGGTGCTTAGCTCAGCTGGGAGAGCATCGCCCTTACAAGGCGAGGGTCGCAGGTTCGATCCCTGCAGCACCCACCAAGGTTTTGGAGTGGTAGTTCAGTTGGTTAGAATACCGGCCTGTCACGCCGGGGGTCGCGGGTTCGAGTCCCGTCCACTCCGCCAATGATTGAGAGTAAAGCGGGGTATCCTTAGGGTACCCCGTTTCTCTTTTCCCTTTGCAGAAAGCATCTTCTGATTACGGGATAATCCTCATGCTACAAACTATAAGAGAACGTGCCCAAGGTTGGATCGCCTGGGTAATTGTCATTCTGATCAGCGTTCCATTCGCCCTCTGGGGTATCCAGTCATACCTGGGTGGTGGCTCGGCCAGCATCAAGGCATCGGTCAACGATCGTGAGATATCAGAACGGGAATTCGATACCAGCTATCGGCAGAGTACCGAAGAGTTGCGGCAACGCCTGGGTAAAGATTATCGACCGGACCTGGTGGATGATAAGTTAGTACGCAAAGAGGTGCTGCAGTCCATAATCAGGAATGAGCTTATCAATCAACTGGCAAAGCAGTTGGGTATGCGTACCAGCGATGAGATGTTGCGAGAGTTGATTAAGAGTGTCCCGGCCTTTCAGGTAGGTGGAAAATTCAATCAATCCGCATATGAGAATGCAGCTCGCAGACAGGGGTTAACTGCCGATGGTTATGAACTCCAGTTGCGGCGCATGCTGGCTGCGGATCAGCTTATGCGTGCAGTAAGTGATTCAGAGATTGTCACAAAACCGGAATTTCTGGCCAGAACACGTTTGGTTGATCAGCGCAGGCAGTCACAGTATCTGATTGTCCCGTTAAATAAATTTCTTGCCTCTGCTGAGATCAAGCCAGAGGAGATAGAGTCTTACTATAACGGCAATAAGCAGGCCTTTATGTCTCCCGAGCGGGTGAAGCTTGAGTACCTGGAGCTGGATATCAACAATCTTGCCAACACGGTAAAGGTTGATAATGCAGAACTGCTCGGTTATTACGAACAGCATAAGAGTGACTATCTATCTCCGGAAAGACGCCGAGCCAGCCATATCCTGATTACAGTCGAAGATCCGTCCAACCAGGCGGAGGTGGACAAGGCGCGTGCAACCGCAGAGGAGGCATTGCAACGGGTTCGTGCCGGCGAGGATTTTGCTAAGGTGGCAAAAGAGTTTTCGCAAGATCCAGGTTCCGCCAAAAAAGGGGGTGATCTTGGTTTCTTTAGCAAAGGTATGATGGATCCGGCATTTGAACAGGCTGCATTTAAACTGAAAAAAGCTGAAATCAGCGGCTTGGTGCAGAGCGCTTTCGGTTTCCATATCATCAAATTAACAGATATCCAGGCACCAAAAGGTAAGTCATTTGAACAGGCTCGCCCGGAGTTGGTAGATGCCTACCGGAAAGAGGAAGCCGAACGCAAGTTTTACGAATATGCCGAACGTCTGGGTGATCTGACCTACGAGGACCCCAGCAGCTTGGAGCCGGCCGCTGATGCCCTTGGTCTCAAGATTAAACAGAGCGACTGGGTGGGGCGTGATGGTGGTGATGGCATCCTGGCAGATGCCAGGGTCATGGCGGCTGCGTTCAGTGATGATGTATTGGAACAGAGACAGAATAGTGAATTGCTGGAGCTGGACTCAGAACATGTTCTGGTACTACGAGTGGCCGATCATGAGGAGTCCAGTGTGAAACCGTTGGAGAAGGTGCGCAACGATATAGAGGCTGTTCTCAAGAACCGTGCTGCCGCCAGTCTTGCTGAACAGACGGGCAAGGATATGTTGGCTTCACTTGCCGCGGGCGCGTCCATGGATAAATTAGCACTTGAGCAGGGGGTAAAGATACACCAGGCGGGCAGTGTTGGTCGCGCTGCCAAGGATATGCCGGGTGCGATTCTGGAGACTCTGTTCACCATGCCACATCCGCAGGGTGATGTTCCTGTCTACGACGGCACCGCATTGCATAATGGTGACTATGCTGTAATCGCCCTGAGCAAGGTGATAGATGGGTCGATTGACTCCTTGAAACCGGAAGAGGTGAAAGGGGTTAAAGCATCCATGCGCCGCGCGCTGGGGCAGAGCAATTTTGACCATATTGTTGCGAACATGCGGGACAACTCGGAGATAGTCATTCCGGAAGGGCAGAAATAGCTTTTTACTACGACCGGCAACAAAAAGGGCAGGTGTTTAGCACCTGCCCTTTTTTTGTGTCGATGGGTCTAGTTCATGACCATGCCGATGATATGGTAACCGGAGTCAACATATAGAATATCACCGGTGATGCCTGATGCCAGGTCAGAACAGAGGAAGGCGGCGGCATTGCCAACTTCGTCAATGGTTACATTGCGGCGCAACGGAACAGCCTTCTCTGACTCATCCAACATGCCCTTGAACCCACTGATACCAGAGGCGGCCAGGGTGCGTATAGGCCCGGCCGATATGCCGTTGACCCTGATGCCATCCGGTCCCATGGAATCGGCCAGATAGCGCACGTTGGCCTCCAGGCTGGCCTTTGCCACCCCCATCACATTGTAATGCGGAATGGTACGAACAGCGCCAAGATAGGTGAGGGTGATGAGGGAACCGTTGCGGCCCTGCATCATTGCGCGTCCGGCCTTGGCCAGGGCAGCAAAGCTGTAGGCACTGATATCATGTGCCACAGCAAAGCCTTCCCTGGTCACTGCCTCCACATAGCTGCCCTCCAGCTGATCGCGTGGTGCAAAACCGATGGAGTGGACTATAGAGTCGAGGCCATCCCAGGATTTGCCCAGCTCGGTAAAAACGTTCTCAATATCCTCATCGCTGGATACGTCCAGAGGCAGGATGATGCTGGAGCCGAATTCAGCGGCGAATTTTTCCACTCGTTCCTTAAGTTTTTCCGTTTGGTAGGTGAAGGCAAGTTCTGCCCCCTCGCGGTGCATGGCCTTGGCGATGCCGTAGGCGATGGAGCGGTTGCTGGCTACACCGGTAATCAGTATGCGTTTGTCTTGTAAGAAGCCCATAGGAATGCCTTAATACTCCAGTCTGGTTTTTGGCTGACAACTGCGTGGCAGAATGCGATGATTCAGGCTACGCGAATTGCCGTGAAGAAATGGCTACAGTACCGGAAAACTGCACTTTGGAAAAGAACTCTCAAAACAACAGTGGGATAAAAGGGACCAGATTGGCCCCCATTATGGGGTTGGCTGCCATTTTCCTGGCACTACTGCTCGCGGCCTGTGATCAGACTGTTTTGAATAGCCCCTATTCCAGCTCAGAGTCGGAGCAGAACGTCATCTACAGCTCTTTTGATGAGCGACCCAAACATCTGGATCCGGTGCGTTCCTACGTCGCGAACGAATACGCAATAATCGGCCAGATCTATGAACCTCTGCTCCAATACCACTATCTGAAACGCCCCTATCAGCTTATACCTCTGACGGCAGAAGAGGTGCCGGTGCCGCACTATCTGGATTCATCCGGGGCCAGACTGCCGGATGATACGCCTGAGAAGGACATCGCCGTCAGTGAGTATTTGATTAAGATCCACCCAGGGATCCGCTATCAACCCCATCCAGCCTTCGCCCGCAGCCAGGAGGGGGCCTATCTCTATCATAACCTTAGCCCCGACCAGATTGCCGCTGCCAATACCCTTGCGGACTTCCCGCAGACCGGCAGCAGGGAGATGACGGCAGCAGACTATGTCTACCAGATCAAGCGTCTGGCTGACACCAGACTGCACTCGCCCATAGCGGGAGTGATGGCTGAATATATCATTGGCTTTAACGAGTTTGGCAAAGAGCTGGAGTCGGTATTCGCCCAGCTGCAAAAGGCTACAGGTCAGGACAAGCCATATGTAGATCTGCGGGATATCCCCATGCAGGGAGTGCAGCAGACCGGTCGCTACAGTTTTAAAATTCGACTGCGGGGTAAATATCCGCAACTGGTCTACTGGATGGCGATGCCGTTTTTTTCCCCCATGCCCTGGGAGGCTGATCTTTTTTACTCCCAGCCAGGAATGGAGAGGCGCAACATCAGTCTCGACTGGTATCCGATCGGTACCGGACCGTTTATGTTGGCGCAGAACAACCCAAACCTGCGCATGGTGTTACAACGCAATCCAAACTTTCATGGTGAGGCCTATCCGGTTTCCGGTGAGCCTGCAGATAAAAAAAGTGGTTTGCTACGTGACGCCGGAAAAACCATGCCATTCGTGGATAAGGCCGTATATAGTCTGGAAAAGGAGAGTATTCCCTACTGGAACAAGTTTCTTCAGGGCTACTACGATACCTCAGGCGTATCCTCAGACAGCTTCGATCAAGCGATACAATTCTCCAGTCAGGGAGATGTGACTCTTACCGCTGCAATGCGCTCCAAGGGGATAAGGTTGGTAACCGCAGTTACTACCTCAATTTGGTTTATGGGCTTCAATATGGACGATCCGGTGATTGGGGGTGATTCGGAGCGGGCCAGACTGCTACGGCGTGCCATCTCCATAGCGGTGGATTTTGAGGAGTACATATCTATCTTTGCCAACGGAAGAGGGGTCCCGGCCCAAGGTCCGATCCCGCCAGGTATCTTTGGATTCCAGCCAGGTGCGGCTGGAATAAACAGATATGTATATGATGTTATGGACGGCAAGCCAAAACGTAAATCGTTGGATGTTGCTAAACAGCTGATGAGCCAGGCGGGTTATCCGAATGGACGAGATGCCACAACCGGAAAGACCCTGCTGCTCTATTACGATACCGCCTCGGTCGGCCCTGATGGCAAGTCCCGACTCACCTGGATGCGGAAACAGTTTGAAAAACTTGGTATTCAGCTGGTTATTCGTGCTACCGATTTTAATCGCTTTCAGGAGAAGGTGCGCAAGGGGAAGGCGCAGATATTTATGTGGGGATGGAATGCCGATTACCCAGATCCGGAAAACTTCCTGTTCCTGCTGTATGGTCCGAATGGCAAGGTTGAACATGGAGGCGAGAATGGAGTCAATTACCATAACTCTAAGTTTGATGCGCTGTTTGACCGTATGAAGAATATGAGCAACGGACCGGAACGTCAGCAGATCATAGATGCGATGCTGGAGATTCTGCGCAGAGACGCACCATGGGCGTGGGGATTTCACCCCAAGGCATTCTCTCTGTTTCACTCCTGGTACAGTAATGTAAAGCCCAATCTTATGGCGAACAATACCTTGAAGTACAAACGGGTTGATCCCAAGCTGCGCAGCAAGATGCAGCGGGAGTGGAATAAGCCGATCTTCTGGCCGGTAGGGCTGTTGTTGCTGGCTCTGGTCTTGTCCGTACTCCCTGCAATTGTTGTCTACCGCCGACACGAGAGGAGTGCGGCGAGATGATTGCATATATAATCAGGCGCATCCTCTACGCCATTCCAATTCTTATCGGGGTTAATATCATCACCTTTGTACTGTTTTTCGTGGTAAATACCCCGGACGACATGGCGCGTATGCATCTGGGGGTAAAGCGAGTAACCCCGGAGGCGATTCAGAGCTGGAAGCAGGAGCATGGATATAGCCGTCCCCTGTTATATAACGCGGCAGCAGAAGGGAGTGGCAAGATTACCGATACCATATTTTTTCAGAAGTCGCTTAAGCTGTTTCAGTTTGACTTTGGCTCGTCGGACAGCGGGCGTGACATCGGCTACGACATATCTCAGCGCATGTGGCCGAGTCTGGCGATTGCCATACCAGTGCTGATCGTGGGGTTGTTGATAAACATCAGCTATGCGCTGCTGATCGCCTTTTTCCGTGCCACCTATATCGACTTCTGGAGTGTTGTCCTCTGCGTCGTTTTGATGTCTATCTCCAGTCTGTTCTATATCATCGGTGGTCAGTACCTGGTGAGCAAATTGTTACATCTGGTGCCTATCTCCGGCTATGCGACCGGTCTTGGTGCGATAAAGTTTTTAATCCTCCCGGTAATTGTCGGTGTTGTGGGAGGGGTGGGCTCAGGTACCCGTTGGTACCGCACCCTGTTTTTGGAGGAGATCAACAAAGACTATGTACGTACAGCGCGCGCCAAGGGGTTGTCGGAAGGGCTGGTGCTGTTTCGGCATGTCCTGAAAAATGCCATGATTCCGATCCTGACCGGTGTGGTTGTAGTATTGCCACTGCTGTTTATGGGTAGTCTGATAACCGAATCATTTTTTGGTATTCCCGGACTAGGTAGTTACACTATTGATGCAATAAATCAGCAGGACTTCGCCATAGTACGTTCCATGGTGTTTTTGGGATCCGTCCTCTACATACTTGGGTTGCTACTGACCGACATCTCATATACCTTGGTAGATCCCAGGGTAAGACTAAACTAAGATTGTGTTGTTATATGCTATGGTTCAGCCCTTCTTGGTCGTTGTATCGATTTCTAAATTTACTTGGGCAGTAAAAGGTAAAAAAAGTCATGATGAGATATATCGAACTTATCCGTGAACAACTAACGGATGTAAAAGAGATTATGCCGTGGGATCTGGAAGAGCGTCTTGCAGAAAACCCAGATCTCCTGATCCTTGATGTGCGTGAGCAGGATGAGTTTGACCGTATGCATATTCCTAACTCGCTATGTGTGCCGCGCGGTATTCTGGAATCTGCTTGTGAATGGGAATTTGAAGAGACAGAACCGGAATTGGTACAGGCGAGACAGCGAGAAGTGGTAGTGGTTTGTCGCTCCGGCCATAGGAGTATACTTGCGGTCCACTCACTGCAAATTCTTGGGTTCGAAAATGCAGTTTCACTGAAAACAGGGCTGCGTGGCTGGAATGATTATGAACAACCACTGGAAGATATAGATGGAAATGAAGTGGATCCGGATGAGGGTGATGAATACTTCACCACAAGGCTGTTACCTGATCAGATGAAACCGGAAGGGTGGGTCAGCTACTGACGTGGCAATAGGTCTCCTTATATAATAAAGTAATACACTAATCTAAGAATCATGCTTTATAATAATCAGATATGAATAGTTCCGGTTCAATTTTCAGCGACAACGAAATATTTTCAATGTTGCGCACCCGTGGCATTTTCCCGACCTCACAGAGGATGGTTGTTGCCAGGATGCTTTTCGCCAAGTATCAACATATCACGGCAGACCAGTTGCACGAATCACTGCTTCGGGCCGGTTCCCGGGTATCCAAGGCAACTGTGTATAACACCCTGAAGCTGTTTGTCGATAAGGGGTTGCTGCGCGAAATCTTCATTGACTCCAGTAGAACATATTATGACTCCAATACCAGTCACCACCACCATTACTACAATATGGATACCGGTGATCTGGGCGATCTAACGGATGATCTCTCTTTTCTTCCCAATGATGATGATCTTCCGGCCGGCACCTCCCTTGAGAATGTCGATATCGTGGTCAGAGTGAGAAACGCAGCGTTCTGAGCGCACAACAACCAGGCTATCCGTCGATGTAAAATGCTATCCCCTGGAGGGATATGCATCCGGCAGTAGCATATGTGACAATACCCGGCATGGCGGTAAATGCATTAACAATAGTCGATCTGCACAAGACCTATCAGAATGGTCCCCAGGCGCTTGCCGGAATAAATCTGGAGGTTGAAGAGGGGGACTTCTTCGCACTTCTGGGTCCAAATGGTGCAGGTAAATCCACCGCAATCGGCATCATCAGTTCCCTGGTAAACAAGAGTTCGGGGAGGGTGGAGGTCTTCGGACATGACCTGGACCAAGATCCTGAGGCGGTCAAGGCCTGTATCGGTCTGGTACCGCAAGAGTTCAACTTCAATGTATTTCTCCCGGTCGAAGAGGTGGTGCTAAATCAGGCCGGATACTATGGACTTCCGAAAAGGCAGGCGCTACGTAATACTGAAGAGAGTTTGCGGCAACTCGATCTTTGGTCCAAACGAAAGGTTATGGCGCGCGAATTGTCCGGTGGCATGAAACGCAGGCTGATGATTGCGCGTGCCTTGGTGCACAAACCCAGGCTGTTGATCCTGGATGAGCCCACGGCTGGTGTTGATATTGAGATCAGACGCTCTATGTGGGGTTTTCTTCAGGAGCTCAACAACAAAGGCACCACCATTATCCTCACTACTCACTATCTGGAAGAGGCTGAGAACCTATGCCGCAACATCGCCATTATCAATCATGGCCTGATCGTGGAAAACAGCAGGATGGATACTCTTCTGGATAAGCTTAATTCAGAGACCCTGGTACTGACGCTCAGAGATAGGTTGGAGCAACCGCCAATCCTGGATGGTTTCAATATCTCACAACGTGATGGCCGCACCCTGGAGGTCACGGTTAGGCGCGAGTGTGGGATCAATCGTCTGTTTAACAGGCTATCCGAACTCGATATTGAAGTGCTGAGTATGCGCAATAAACAGAACCGTCTGGAACAGCTGTTTATTGATATGCTGGACGCTGGCCATAACGGGGGTGCAGGGTGAGCCGTTATCACGGTTATTGGATTGCATTTCAGACGATCGTGGTTAAGGAGATAGTGCGCTTTATGCGTATCTGGATCCAGACCATCCTGCCGGCGGCTGTTACCACCGCGCTCTATTTTATTATCTTCGGCACCCTTATCGGAGAGAGAATCGGCGAGATGGATGGTCACAGCTACATCGACTTTATCGTACCTGGTTTGATTCTGATGGCGGTTATTACCAACTCCTATGCCAATGTGGTTTCCTCGTTTTTTAGCAGCAAGTTTCAACGCCATATCGAAGAGTTGCTTATATCTCCGGTGCCAAACTGGATCATCATTGTCGGCTATGTCGGCGGGGGAGTTGCGCGTGGCATCATGGTGGGGATTGCGGTGACTCTGGTCTCACTCTTTTTTACCGATCTTTCCATATACAGCTATGGTTTGACCCTACTGGTGCTGATATTAACCTCCATTCTGTTTGCCCTTGGTGGTCTTATTAATGCTATCTTTGCCAAGACCTTTGATGATATCTCCATCGTTCCCACCTTTGTGCTGACACCTCTAACCTATCTGGGTGGAGTGTTTTACTCTATCAAGATGCTGCCGGAGTTTTGGCAGAATGTGTCACTGGGTAACCCTATTCTATACATGGTTAATGCATTCAGGTATGGCCTGCTTGGGGCCTCTGATATCCCCATAGGAACAGCACTGGTTATTATTCTGTTATTTATAATTGTGCTAGGGGTTATCAGTCACTTTATGCTTGCACGTGGGGTAGGGATAAAGGATTGAACACTAACACCAAGCATCGAACGGCCGTAGGCTATAGATGTGATTGCTATATGAATCTGTATATATAGTGATAGAATCTGTGGACTAAACCTATTAACAGCGAATCTTTATCCCTAAGCAAATCCCTATGTCTGTACGTAAGTATCTTCTGCCGTTCCTGGTCATTATTCTGCTTGTGGTTACATTCTCACTCTCCTACAGATTCGTGCTTAAGCGGTTTTCTATGCTGGTGGCGGATAGTGTCGTGGTGCTGCCGGCGTTTCCTCAGATCTCTGGTGTCGTCTATTGGCCGGAGCACGCTACCATTATCGGGGTAGGGGATGGAGAAAACGGTTTGGGCCAGATCTCAGAGTTCACCCTTGCCGGAGAGATGATTCAAACCAAAACCTATGCCCATCATGACCTTGAAGATATTGTGCTCTCAGATGAACAGGGATATGCCTTTGTAACCGATGAGCGGTATCGCCGTGTGCTCAAGGTTAGGTTAAGCGATCTGACTATCATGGAGGAGACCGCTATTACCTACCCGCATTTCCCCGGTCAGGGACCCAATCGACAGTTCGAAGGCATCACCAAACCTAAGGGTGCTCCTGGTTTTGTATTTGCCAATGAGAAGGGTCCAACCGGATTGGTCTATTTCTCAGACTTAACTGCCCCTCCCGTCTGGGTGTCGGTGTTGGGCGCCAAGACCGTGAGTTCGGTCATCACCGATGACCAGGGAAATATGTTGCTGGTTTCTCGTGAGTTGGGTCTACTCCTGGCTACACCAGATGGACGTCCAATGGGTGAATGGCATTCAGTGCGCGGCAGCAGTCATATGGAGGGAGTGGCGTTGGTGCCTGGTGTAGGTTTGATTATCTGCACCGACGAGACACCTGGGAGATTATTTATCCTATCCACCCTGGATTCGTGGGAGGCAATACGTCATGCCCTCTCTTCCTGAATTGGCTGCTGAACCACGCTGGTACCGCGTAGCCCTGTTTCTGCTGCTTCTGATTGCAGGATTAAATCTTGGGCTGAATCTAGATCAGCCTCAGGTGCCAGGTATCCACGAGATGCGGGTGCTGGAGACAGCACGCGAAATGCATGAGAGTGGCAACTATGTAATCCCTTACTTCAACGGTGAGACGCGTCTGCAAAAGCCGCCACTGCCGTATTGGGGGTCTGCGCTTGCATTCTCTATAGTGGGTGAACCGTCGGCGGCGGCCGCACGTGTTGTGGTTGCGCTGCTTGGATTACTGACTCTGGTGGCGACTTTCTGGATCGCGCGTGCCCAGGAGGAAGATCCTGTAATCGCAGTTGCCTCGGTCGCTATATTGACCTCACTTCTCCTGTTTCTGACCGAGTTTCGCACGGTCACCACAAATTCATATCTGGCTGCAATGGTAACAACGTCGGTGGCAGCATTTGTTTGGTCAATGCGTAGATCTGACAGTGCAGGTCATCTTCTCCTGCTTATCGGTTACTTCTGTTTGGGTTTGGCTCTTATGTCTAAGGGGCCGATCGCCTTGGTGTTTGTTGTACTTGGTGTCTGGTTTTTACGCCCTACCAGGTTCCAGTCTGGTAGGCGCTCCTGGCTATTACACGGGATTGGCATCTTTATCGCTCTGCTACCGCTCCTGCTGTGGGTTGCGCTGGTGGTTACGCGTCTGGATAACGCATTTGATGTATGGCGGTTTGAAGTAATCGGTCGACTCTCAGGTACGTTGGAGGGAGATCGTCCATTCTGGTTTTACGGACCGGTGTTGCTTGGCGCAGAGGCGCCATTGCTGGTGCTGTTCATCGCAGCCCTGTTCAAGCGTGATGGACAGCCCAATCCATCTCGTGCCTGGTTTCTATCAGGCATGCTGTTTCTTATGCTGTTGTCCACGCGCTCTGCGGCCTATATCTTGCCGCTGCTGCCTGCGGCAGCGATCCTGACCGCTCGTTATACCCTGAAGCATACAGGGAGTGGTGCTGCCCGCTGGGTGCTGGGTGCCCAGGTTGGGTTAAACCTAGCCATGGGAGCAGCTCTGCTCGGTATAGGGAGTGCGCTTGGTCTCTATATGCATGGCGAAGATGCACTCCTGTTTCTGTTCCTGGGCGGTATAACCCTGATTCTTGCATATCTGGGATCACGTAGAATTCTTCCGATTGGTTATCTGTTACTGAGTGCAGTAATGGTCACTGGCTACTACCAAACGGTGATAAAATCCGGCATACCAAAGGATATGAGTCTGTATAATTTTGGGACACTTATACGCAATATTGTTCCAGCTGATGAGCCATTGCTGGCCGTGGGCAGGAGAGAGTCACGTATAGGTTTTTTTGCGCAACGTACCCCTAAATTCGTTGACAGTAGTGAGGCCGCTTTAGCAGGTGAGGGGCCGCGCTGGGTGTTGTCATCAGGTGCTCCGGTGGTTGATCCTACGAAGCCGCATGGTCCGGAATTTCGTACCAAGACTCATGGTGGTACTGAATACTTTCTCTATAGGATACCCTAAGCGTTATCCCTCGGCTTGATTGCGTTTGTAGGAGCCAGCTCCTGCGCGAAGCACCTGGCAAGGATTGCTCCCGGCAATCCTTTTGCATTCCCCACATCTGACCTCCATGGATGGAGGAAATGCATAATGCCTGCCTGGAGCAGGCATTGCCATGTGGGTCAGATGGAGGAGGTAGGGCGACGCAAGATGCCAAAGCCGAGGGTTGGGGTGAGGGGGTAATACGATGATGCGGTTCGCAAGCTCATCATATCCGACTACTGGATCCCCGCCTGCGCGGGGACGACGTTTTGCTAAGCACATGGGTACAGATATTGACAACTGGATCCCCGCCTGCGCGGGGACGACGGTTTTCTCTGTCCCTCGGACCATGGCCCTGATCCCTACACCCCCTCTCCCCCTTGGGGGGATCTCGGTACCCCCTTGTGGGGTGGACGACTCCATGGCAAGGATTGCTCCTGCAATCCTTTTGCATTCCCCACATCTGACCTCCATGGATGGAGGAAATGCATAATGCCTGCCTGGAGCAGGCATTGCCATGTGGGT
>JBNKDM010000023.1:0-28161 GCA_050288245.1 Sedimenticolaceae bacterium | reverse complement strand
AGGTTATATCGGATAGCGGAGTTGCTAACATCTATGGCCGACCCAACTGAAACATTTAAGCTGGTTGTTGCTATTTCATCCCGGGCTCTGTTTGACCTTGATTCATCACATAAGGTATTTGAAGCTGAAGGGATAGATGCCTATTGCAAGTATCAGATAGAGCATGAGGATGAGATTCTGCAACCGGGGGTGGCCTTTTCTCTGGTAAAGAAACTGCTTGCTATGAATAATCTGTTCCAGGGGAATGCGGCTGTTGAGGTTATTCTGCTGTCAAGAAACAGTGCCGATACCGGCTTGAGAATATTCAATTCTATTGATCATCATGGGTTGGCGATTTCCAGAGCAGCATTTAGCGGTGGTGCCAACCCATATGAGTATATATCGGCAATGGGTGCCCACCTGTTTCTCTCAGCTGACCATAATGATGTTCGTAAGGCCCTGGAATCCGGTATAGCCGCTGCCACCATACTTCCGTCAAATACGGATCAGCTGCGCAACCCGTCTGATCAGCTTAGGATAGCCTTTGACGGTGATGCCGTTATCTTTTCTGATGAGGCAGAACGGATCTACAAAAGCCAGGGGCTGGAGGCGTTTACCGCCAGTGAGAAGGCGGCTGCCCGCACGCCATTGTCAGGTGGGCCGTTCAAGGTTTTTTTGTCCGCATTGCACCAGATGCAGATTGCTGCGCCACCGGAGTCATCTCCGATAAGAACGGCTTTGGTCACCGCCAGGGCGGCACCCGCACATGAACGGGTAATCCGTACACTCAGGGCTTGGGATATCCGTATTGATGAGGCCTTTTTTCTGGGAGGTATGAATAAGAGCGAGTTTTTGCGCTCGTTCAATGCGGATATATTTTTTGATGATCAGGCCGGGCATTGTGAGTCCGCGCGGCAACACGTGCCAACCGGACACGTGCCACATGGGATTGCCAATAGTTAAAGTCAGCGCTTCATTTGCCTCTAAACTACTGTCGAGTCGTAGGTTATGGTCTCAGATGGTTTTTGCATGAAATATCCCTGGATATAATTTATTCCCACTGTCCACAATACGGCAAGACTGTTAGCGTCCTCTACCCCCATGGCGATACTCTTCATATTGAAGGATTGTACCGATCTGTTAATTTCACTGAGTCGATCCTGCTTGTCCTGGCTTTGACACAGGCCGTGGGTCAATGACTGATCGAGCTTTACGAAGTCAATGGGCATGTGTTTCAACAGCAGCTCATTCTTCGGGGTAACGCCAAATCTGTCGACGGCTATCTGACAGCGGATCTTTTTTAGTCCTTCGATAAGTTTCTTGGCATTTTGGGTGTGGGACCGGATATCTGCTTCATGCATCTGGAATATAATCCATGCACCTTTGGCATTAAGCTCCCGTAGGCAGTCGCATATCCATAACAACATGGTTTCATCCTGTATGCCTGATTCAGAGATATGGATAAAAAACTTGGTCTTATGTCCCTGGCTTCGTTGGTTTGCTAGCTCAGTTATGGAGTGTTTTATCACCCATCTGTCTATCTTGGACATCAGGTTTGCCTGTTTTGCCTGTTCCAGAAATTCACCAGGCAGTAGTTCTGTATTGTTCTCATCCAGTAGCCTGATCAATACGGCGTAATGTTCTCTGGTATCTCCCTGGAGGCTTACAATTGGTTGATAAACCAGCCGGAACGAATCATTTTCCAGAGCTTGTTCAGTCAGGTGTTTTATTCTTGCTACATCAGTTGTAGCGGCTGGGGTTTCACCCGTTAGGCCTCCAGCAATGTCAGATTCATCGTTGTCACTACCATAACGCTGTTGCATCTCATCTTCATTATATGAAAAGAAGATGTTTCCTCCCTCTCCGCGTGCGGCTTCACAGGCGTTGTATGCTTGATTAATAAGTTCCTGACTCGATTTATTATCTGGTGTCAGATAACTGATTCCGATGCTGCAGGTTGGTTGGATATCATAATCGTCAACTTGAAATTCGTGATTTTCGATAGTTGACCGTATATGTTCGGCATATGGCTCTGCCTCAAGCAGATTGGACTTTTTGCTTAGAATTACAAAGGTGTGGTCTCCAAATCTGGATAGCAGATCACCCTCATCCACCGTATTACCCAGTATGTTGGCAATCTCTTTTAGCAGGTTGTCACTGCTTACAACTCCAACTGTAGATCTTATCTTTTGGAAGTTATCCACCAGTATGTAGTCCAGGGCGTAACTACCACTGGTGTTATTATCATCAGAAGTAATCTCATTCAGCCTGTCCATAAGATAGCGTCTGTTGAACAGACCGGTCTGAGTGTCATGGGTGGCAAGCTGCTGTATTTTTTCTTCCAGTTCGCTGTCGAGTGATTGATCGCGGATGATTATCTGGGTGCAAGGCTCTCCATCAACACTTGCCGGGGAGAACTCAAGTTCTGCCTTAAATATCTTTCCATCGCTGCTCTGACAATTTGTGTCAAGTTTTATACTGCCGGTACCGTGATCCAAAGAGCGTAAAAAATCCTTAAATGTCTGATGATCCTGGGGAGCAATCATGTCCAATATGGGCAGGCCCTCTATGTCGTCCATCTCGACGTAGCCAAACATGTCCAGATAACCTTTGTTTGCATGTATATACATTCCTTCATGTACATAGGCTATGGCGTCTCTGGAGCTTTCCACCAGGATGTTACAACGCTCCTCTGACTCATTTAATCTGTTTTTAACCTGGGTGAGCTCCCTTCTTATTCGCAAATCTTCAAATTCTCTTGCTACCACAATCTGAAGATGATCCAGGTCGTCCTTGGAAACAACATCCCGGGCTCCAGCGCGCATAGCATCCAGCAGTTGCTCCGGCTCCTGATCTTCAGGATAGATAATGATTACTGGCGTGCCTTTACTCCTGGAGTTACATATTGACATTGCATGATTGGGGGAGATGTTTGCGGCACCGCAGGTGTACAGGATCATGTCGATATTGTTGTTGTCGAGTGCCTCTATCAGCTTATCTTCCCGGTCCAGGCGTTTCGAATGTACCGCTATGCCGGTATTGCGCAGGGCATTGACGTATGCCTCGGTGTCATTGGGGGATTCGTCTAGAATCAGGAGATTGATGGTTTTTTCAGGGCGCAGCTTATTATTCATTGATTCCATGCTCGATGCTGTGAGGGTTTATGATTTTTCTGCACACAATCGTATATGTTTAGATATCGTTAATTGCGGTTATTGTACTAGGCATATGATTGAATATCACAATATTTTACGACATTACATGGTGTTAACCCAATGTTGCAATAACACCGGTTCCGTTTCGATACCGCTGTCCCAGTTTTAGGGGCAGCGAATTGATCCTGCCGATGTCAGCAGCTGTTCTCATGCTGGTTATCCGCATCCAGAATGATGTACTCGAACTGGCTGAATGTTCCGGTGGATTCCAGTAGCTTAGCTAGTTTAATCTGTCTCTCAGTTTCGCCATCGTCAATCCTTACTTGTTCGCCAATCCGTATATTCAGGACCGGCATAACCAGGCTGGCAGGGCGGTTTGATGCGGTATTTTTGGGTAATAAAATGCATTTATGTGTACTGGGGCCGTGATGTTCATCACCTGATATGTGAACAGTTATTGCACTGGATGTAGGTGATATTATCTCCATACCCATTTGTAGGCCAATACCCGGCATGTGTTTAAGCCAACGCGCAATGCCTATACTGAATTGGGAGCGATCGCTTGCTGATTGAATACCTATAAGTTCCCCAACCCGTATCTTAGGAGGGTTATCTCCGGTCCAGTTGATGCAGTAACCGCCCGCACTCTCGTTGAAGGTCTTGCAGGAGAAGGTCTCACTCACTTTTTCATGTATTTGTGTCGTCCATGCAGGAATATCGTCATCCTCCATCAGGGTGTATTGGGAGCTTTGGGGGTATAGGATTACTTCATCTACCGGGTAGTCGAGAGGGACTATTTGCAGACTGTCGTTGTTAGCTGAAAAGTAGCTGTCGAGAAAGGATGAGTCCTTAGCGTCTGTCTTTTCATCATTGCCATCACCCACTTTGGCTTCATTGGCCACATCCTCTTTCTTGATTGTATTGCTGGTTATGTGGGAGTGCACGGCCGAAATACCAACGGCGATATCCAGTTCGAAATGAAGTTGTGTGCGGATGAATCCGCGTTTCGGTTCATAGGTCAGATAGTTGATCACCTTGCGCAATAGCGGTGCAGTCACCTGCATCTTTTTAGTAAAGATGGCGCCTTCATTTTTTTCGCTGAATATTGACTTAAGCTCGTTGCGCAGCTGTTGGACAAGTAGTTGCACATCAAGCAAACGACAGTGATTATCTAACTCATCTTTATGCATGGATATATGTATAGGTGGATTATCGGTTTTAGTTTGTATATAAAACTGTCCTTCACTCTCAGTTTGTGTCCGTGGAAAGAAAAGTCTGATTTGTCCTGCCCAGTCAGGTAATCTTTGGTATAGGTGCTCTATTTCCTGTTGCTTTAATTGGAATGGAGATGCTAGTGCCAGAAGGATGATTCGTTTGTAGATATCTTCGATGCTGGATGTAGCTTCACTGGTTGCACTATTTTCGCTAATCTGGATCTTGGCAACAGTGTATTGTTCCGCGAGGGAAAACAGTTGATGTATCTCTCGCCATGTCTCTGGTGGATATGGGTTGTAGACGATGACGGAGTAGTAGAGCACTTTAGAGAGATAATGCATCGACTGATGCAGGGCAATAATCATCAATTTTTGTTCTAACTTCTCATTATGATCAGAGATCATTCTTTCGATGATTATCTTATAAGATGTTGCCAGTTCTGAGTGCAGTTCGCGGCAGAGTATAACCACTTTTTGGTTCTTGGCCGGGAGGGGCAGAGGGGCGTCCAGGTAATATTTTTTCAGACTTGAAGTTACATACTCCACTATTGGACGGAATATGTTGATGATCTTTATACGCCTTAGATTCTGTAGTTCTATACGGTTGAATTCAACCAGAGCCTTGAATATCTGTTTTGATGATTCTCCGGTATTTGCTATGGGCAGACTGGACGCCCACTCCTCAACCCCCTTTAAATCCAGAAAGAATGATTCTGGCGGAGCTGGCGTTCTCTCAGGAAGCTTGAATAGAGGAGGAGTAGCATTTTTCATATTACCCAGGGGCCCGCGCTGGTTGGTTTAATCTGGTCTGTATATATACATATTATTATATGACTGCCTATTCTTATATGTGGCATCAGGTCTTCTATCTATTTATATAATCTTAACCTAGATGCTACTACATAACCCCTTAAATTCCATTAATAAATTAATGAAAGGTCGCGACCGGCAGTGTCCGGTATTATGACAGCAGTAACTTCGATGTAGCGCCGGCTCTCTCATATACAAGTCTTGGAACCAGATAACCCGGGAGCATAGCCAGCAGTTGGGCATGGATGGAGGTTGCCTGCTTGGGAGCAACCTCGAAATGGGAGGTTCCTTGAGCGCGGTCCAACATATGCAGATAATAGGGCAATATCCCAAGAGAAAATAGACGGTTGCTAAGGTTGCAAAGTGTCTCTGGGTTATCATTTATGCCCCGGAGGAGAACAGTCTGGTTAAGAAGGGTAATATCGGTCTGTTTTAGCCGCAGTATTGCCTGAGATACCTCCTCGTTCAACTCATTGGGGTGGTTGCTGTGGATAACAAGAATGGATTGAAATCTGCTGGTTGACAACAGGTCAATGATCTCTTGAGTGATCCTTTCAGGCAGTGTTACCGGGATGCGGCTATGTATGCGCAGACGCTGGATATGCCCTATATCTTCAAGTTTGTGCATCAGGATTTGTAGGGTGGTATCACTCAACATAAGTGGGTCGCCACCGCTCAATATCACCTCAGTTATATCCGGGTTTTTCTTCAGGTATTCCAACGCCAATTGCCAGTTGTCGTTGCCGGCGTTGGAGTCGTAGTATGGGAAATGGCGGCGAAAACAGTATCTGCAGTGGATCGAGCATGCTCCAGTAGTAATGAGCAGGGCTCGGCCTTGGTATTTATGCAGTACTCCCGGGGCGACCGTAGCGTATGTATCACCCACCGGATCACTGTTATATCCGGATTTGGTATGTAGCTCTTCACTACATGGCATGACCTGAAGCAGAAGCGGATCCTGTGGGTTGTTTTTCTCCATCCTATCGGCGAATCCGCGTGGTACCAGCATGGGAAATGTTGTATTCAGCCCCTGTTCCGGATGAAATGTCGCGGGATCTACCTGGAGATATCTCGCCAGCTCGTCCGGTTCTCGAAATGCATCGATAAGTGACTGGTGCCAAGAGGGGATGGTTCGGGTTATCATATATAGTTTAAACAGTTGTTTTTTGGGGACGACATGGCGACTTACAGCACTAATGAATTTAAGGGCGGCCTGAAGATAATGCTCGACGGCGACCCTTGCTCAATAATTGAAAATGAGTTTGTAAAGCCTGGCAAGGGCCAGGCCTTTAACCGGGTTAAGATCCGTAATCTTCTGACTGGGCGTGTGATTGAGCGCACCTTCAAATCTGGCGAGTCCGTAGAGTCTGCTGATGTACTAGAGGTAGAGCTGCAATATCTCTACAACGATGGTGAATTCTGGCATTTTATGGATCCTGAGACGTTTGAGCAAATCTCTGCGGATGCCAAGGCGGTTGGGGATAACTCCAAGTGGCTCAAGGAGCAGGATCACTGCACCGTGACACTGTGGAACGGCAATCCTATCATTGTTGATGCCCCAAATTTTGTGGTGCTTACCATAACCGATACAGATCCCGGTTTGAAGGGGGATACCTCCGGCAGCGGTGGTAAGCCTGCCACGCTGGAGACCGGAGCTGTGGTGCGGATACCGCTGTTTGTGCAGATCGGAGAGGCAATCAAGGTGGATACCCGTACTGGCACATACGTATCTCGCGTCAAAGAGTGATCTGTTACCGACATGGCTGAACGGCTGCCATGGGCTCCGGTTGCAAGCTGTGCGATGCTGAAGGCTAGGGCGATGTTATTAGAGGATATCCGTGCCTACTTTCGGGGTGCGGGCGTTATGGAGGTGGATACCCCCATATGTTCTGCACATGCCACCACAGATCCGGTACTGGAGAGTTTCTCCACATGCTATCTCGGGCCGGAAGCACCTGCAGGCAGGCGTCTTTACCTGCATACCTCGCCCGAGTTTCCGATGAAACGCCTGTTGGCTGCCGGCAGTGGCCCGATCTATCAGATCTGTAAGGTGTTTCGCAATGGCGAGTCCGGACGTTGGCATAATCCTGAATTTACCCTCCTGGAGTGGTACCGGCCAGGTTTCGACCATCACCGGCTTATGGACGAGGTGGCCTGTCTGATTAACGGCATGTTACCGGAACCACTACCGGTGGAACTGGTAAGCTACGGAGAGTTGTTTCGGCGCAGTCTGGGGTTTGATCCACACCAGGCTTCCACTAGTGAGCTGCGTGCACATGCGGTTAAACTGGGGGTTTCCGGGGCCGAAACCATGGATTTGCATGATGTTGATGCCTGGCTGGATCTGTTATTGACCCACTGCATTGAGCCACATTTGGGGCAGGATGGTCTCTGTTTTGTCTATGATTATCCGGCCACCCAGGCGTCTCTGGCCAGGATTAGGCCTGGGGATCCTCCGGTGGCCGAGAGATTCGAGCTGTATATGGATGGGATTGAACTGGCCAATGGCTTTCACGAACTTGCATATGGGCCGGAGCAGAGAAAGCGGTTTGAGTCTGACCTGGAACGGCGCAGAATAGATGGCGTAGAACAGGTACCAATGGATGAGTATCTGTTAGCGGCATTGGACTCAGGGATCCCGGATTGTTCCGGGGTGGCCTTGGGCATTGACCGGCTGTTGATGCGATTTACCGGCGCCAGCCACATTCGGGATGTGCTGGCCTTTCCTATGGATAGGGCCTAGTTATATAGTAGGGAGCATCCGTTTTTATTTACTGGACGATGTGGATATGAACAGTGATACAGTGAAGAGGGCAGGCGGTCATCATGTAGCTGTGCTTGGAGCAAGTCCCAAGCCCGAACGCTACTCTAATCAGGCTATACGTCTGCTGTTACAACACGGATTCAGTGTGACACCGGTCAGTCCCAGGCCGAAACAGATTATGGGGCTGCAAGTTGCCACGACACTAAAAGAGATTGCTCGGCCGGTGGACACATTATCACTCTATGTGGGGCCGGAGCGGATTCGGCCAATGATTGATGATATTTTGACCCTGGCGCCCGGGCGGGTCATCTGTAACCCGGGGACCGAATCAGTGGAGCTGCAGGACAGCCTCGACGCTGCAAACATTCCATGGATCAAGGCATGTACCCTGGTCCTGTTGCGCAAGGGTGAATTTTAGGCCGGTTGGATCTAGCTATCTGCTTTTTTGTGGATATATTTCCGGGACAAATGTCTGATCGGAATAGGGCGGCCTGATATATCCGGAGCTGCCTTTACGTTTTGGAAGTTTAATGGGCTCAGGGGTACGATCTTCATAAGGGATCATACTCAGCAGGTGTGCGATACAGTTCAGCCGGGCATGTTTTTTGATATCTGATTTAACCACATACCAAGGTGCCTGTTTTATATCGGTATAGGCAAACATCTTATCCTTGGCCTTGGAGTACTCAATCCAGCGTGATCGTGACTCAAGATCCATCGGGCTCAGTTTCCAGCGTTTATGCGGCTCTTCCAATCTGCTCTGAAAACGCCTCTCCTGCTCTTCATCCGATACTGAAAACCAGTACTTGATCAGGATTATGCCGGAGCGTACCAGCATTCTCTCGAATTCGGGGCAGGAGCGCAGGAACTCGTTATATTCATCATCGTTACAGAAGCCCATAACCCGTTCCACGCCTGCGCGGTTATACCAGCTACGGTCGAACAACACCATTTCACCCGCAGCAGGAAGATGGGCGACATAGCGCTGGAAATACCACTGGGTCTTTTCCCGTTCTGTGGGAGCAGGGAGGGCAACTACCCGGGCAATACGAGAATTGAGGTGTTGGGTAATGCGTTTTATCACTCCCCCCTTGCCGGCTGCGTCACGCCCCTCAAATATAACCACCACCTTGAGGCCTTCCTGTTTTATCCACTCATGCAGCTTTACCAACTCTAGTTGTAATCTGAACAGCTCCTTCTCATAAACCGAGTTTTTTATCTTTTCTACTAGGGCAGATATTTCCGGTTCGTCCTGAGTTAGATTTGATTTTGCCGTACGCGCTTTGTTCGCAGCAGGTTTTATCTGAGTGCCCTTTCGAGGCTTACTGGTTTTCGGCATAGTATTCTCCCAAGATAACTTGATGCGAAAGTTGGCGGCAGTGCTGATATGGTTGGTGTATCACTGGAATATTCATGGCCGGTACATATGAGGCTATTTTATTCCTGAGATACAACAGCTACTGCGTATCGGTTCTGGTATTTTACTTTTTAAACGACAGCCGGCATGTGTCCCGAGAATTCCGGGTTTTACATAGGTCCATGCCACACAGTCAGAGTGTGCGCTGCATGCATCTATGCACAGTTGTGGTTGCGCCTTTTCCAGACTTATGGTTTCGATATCCGAGCCGGGGCGGTCGGTATTGAGTTCCTTATTAGGCCTGGTGATTGAATTGGTGGTTGCATTGCAGCCTGACAGGAGCAATAGAACAAGCACTGCCAGCGGTATAACTATTACTGTTTTATAAAAATGTCTGGTGCAAAACATTCGTGGCATCTTTGTTTCCGGTTAGTGATTCTGAATATGAATTGATTTTGTCAGATAACCTACTGCTAACATCATCACGATATTAGTATATTTTTCTCTTGTCTGCTGAAAGGGTGCAGATCTTTCCATCCATTGTGTAATTAAGCTAGGTCAGGTTGCTTGGGGCCGGCCAACAGATTTCTCCGCCTTTGCCAAAGTCCAAGTAGAATTGTGAGTAGAATGGGAGGTAGAACAAACCATCCTTTGGATGGTTGCCCAAGTTTTTGTTCATATCCGGTTATCCGTTTGGCTAATCCCGGTTCCAGTCCGAGATGTTCTGCCGGACTCATAAAGCCAATATCCAGGATCTTAAGGCCATCTTTGTTGGCTGTGGTGATGAATCCTAGGCGGCTGAGTCGCTCCCTTGCTGGGGCGTCTGGTATATGCAAGATGATATTTTTCTCAGTCAGGACACCATTGTTACCTTCAACCTCTACACTCATTCGCAGAGGTTCACCTGGCTGCATCTGCGCCATGGTCTGGGGTAACTCTGTGGCCGGACGTAGTTGATATGGTGGAAAGAGTTGATCGCGCCAGAATCCAGGGCGGAATATTGAGAAGGCAGCAAGCAGCAAAAACATGGTTTCCCACCAGCGATTGCGGGAGATAAACCAGCCTTGAGTTGCGGATGCAAACATAAGCATGGCAGCAAGGGCGGTGCCAGCCACCAGGATAAAATGTCCAATACTATCGACACCTATCATCAGCAGCTCGGTATTGAAGATAAACATAAACGGCAGAATTGCAGTACGTATATCGTAGTAGAAGGATTGGATGCCGGTCTTTATCGGATCTGCGCCGGAGATCCCGGATGCTGCATATGCGGCCAGACCAACAGGTGGGGTGTCATCTGCCAGAATGCCGAAATAGAACACAAACATGTGTATGGCTACCAATGGTATCGCGATCCCATGAGCTGCGGAAAACTGTGCTATCACCGGTGCCATCAAGGTGGATACCACGATGTAATTCGCAGTGGTGGGCAGCCCCATTCCCAGGATCATGCAGATAACCGCTGTTAGCAGAAACATCATTAAGACCGATCCGAATGAGAGTGTTTCAATCAACTCTCCCAATACCTGCCCTATCCCTGTCAGACTGACTGTGCCTACAATTATGCCTGCGGTTGCCGTGGCTACGCCGATCCCCACCATGTTTCGGGCACCGTGTTGCAGGCTGGTGATCAGATCTCTAAAGCCCTCACCCCATGTGTTGTCCATGGGGCGGCGTGAGAACAGGCTGCGTAGGGGCTTTTGTGTAAGAAGAATCACTATCATAAGCATGGCGGCATAGAACACCGACAGGGCAGGGGATAGCCGCAGCACCATCAGACACCATACCAATACCACGATGGGCAGAAGAAAATGCAATCCTCCACGCATGGCCTGGGTGGCGTTAGGTATATGCTCAGGATCAAACTCGTCCGCTGGTGTCTGGTCTGCCTCCCAGGCCAGGAGGCCAAGATAGATGACAAGCAGCAGGGCGCCGTTGAGATAGAGCGAGAGATCACCGAACACTCTGGATGTTGCCTCCAGAAACTGCCAGATAATAAAGACGCAGATGATGATTCCGGACAGACCAAATCCCCAGCGTAGCAGGCGCAGTTTCAATGGTGCCAGATCGGGGCGTTGCAGACCCCGCATATCCGCTTTTACGGCCTCCAGATGTACCAGATACAGCAAAGCAAGATAACTCAGGAGTGCAGGCAGGAATGCATGCTTGATCACCTCCAGATAGGAGATGTTTAGATACTCCATCATCAGGAAGGCTGCAGCCCCCATAACCGGAGGCATGATCTGGCCGTTGGTGGAGGCTGCAACCTCTATCGCTCCTGCACGATATGCAGGAAAGCCTACCCGTTTCATCAGAGGAATGGTGAAGGTACCGGTGGTTACCACATTGGCTATGGATGAGCCGGATATCATTCCGGTCAGGCCGGATGCAAGGATTGCCGCCTTGGCCGGACCTCCGCGCATATGTCCCACCAGAGAGAAGGCGACACGAATGAAATAGGCGCCGCCGCCAGCCCGTTCCAGCATGCTGCCAAACAGAACGAAGAGAAAGACAAAGCCGGCGGATACCCCAATAGGAACACCAAACACCCCTTCGGTACTAAGCCATTGATGTGATGCCACTCTGTCCAGTGATGCGCCTTTGTGGGCCAGAACATCCGGGAGCCAGGGTCCGGCAAAGGTGTAACAGAGAAACAGGATGGCAATAATGGTTAGGGGCCAGCCCAGAGCACGACGTGTAGCCTCCAACAGCAGTAGCACACCAACAATCGCTACCAGTATGTCTATATTGGTAGGCGATCCGGAACGGGCCGCGAGCTCATCATAGAAAATGAATAGGTACAGGGTGCATGCGGCAGCGCACAAGGCCAGCAACCAGTCCAGAATCGGTATTCTATGGCTGATTACTCTTCGCCGCCAGGGAAAGGAAAGATAGGCCAGGAACAGGGCCAGGGCCAGATGAATATAGCGGGTCTCAGCGTTATTAAATACCCCGAACCCCAAAGTGTAGGGTAGAGGTGATGCAACCCATAGTTGAAACAGTGACCAGCATACCGCGGTGGACAGGAGGATTTTTTTCGCCAGCCCCCCGGGTTGCCTCCCGCCGTATTCGGCACTCTCGACGGCCTCTGGTATTAACGGAGTGTTGCTGGTGTGGGTAGAGATAGGCGTTTCCTTAAGGTTTTAATACAGAGTCTTTCTGCTTGGGGTGTATACCAAGCGGACGTTGCTTGCCATAAATCCATTATCCTTTTGCTCACTCTCTTTTAGATAGAATTCCACAATGGTCTCTCTATCCATCAAATCATCAATATTGATCCCCTCTCCCAGTTCGTTGGCGTGGCAGAATGCGCTTGCATACGGGGAGTTGGGATCCCTGGGGTCGGTAATCCAGAGGTTGTTTGAAATATCTTTTATGAAGCGCAGAAAACCGTAGCCCTTTTCCGGAAACCATTTGGTGCATACTCCGCGCACACATGAATCCAGTTTACCCCACTCATTACGTTGCTCATGGGTAAAGGGGAGCAGGTCTGGGATAAGAAAGCCGCGATAGAATGCATCGACCTGGCGCTGTAGCTGTTTTGATACGTTTTCAAATCCGAGCAGCTCTACCCGACAACCGCGATTCTGTAATGCGGTTACCACCTGGAGAAAGTCGCCATCACCGGTGACCAGTAGCACAAGATCAAGATTGTCAGCCTGCAGCATGGCGTCGACTGCGAGATCAAGATCGGCATTCGCCTTGGTGGTGATATTGCCCTCGTCGTCGGTGAAACGCCGCACCGGTTTTACAATAATCTTCCAGCCGAAATCCCGTACCATCTGTTGGTAGACGTTGGATTTCTTTTTATACTCAGGATCTGTTTTGGCGCGTTCCTGGTCAAATGCGATATAGGTATTTAGTCGCAGTAGCGTTCCATTATTACGTGCGGCAAAACGACGCAGGATATCGTAACGGAGTTGGTAGCCGCCATTGAATTTAATGTTTTCGGCATCGACGAAGACGCCTACTTTAAGTGAGGTGTTCAAAAGTAAACTCCAAGTGATGCCGTATATTAAACATTCGGTCGGCTACAGCAGAGTATACATGATTGCTTGCGTGCCGGTGGCTAGATAAAACCTAGGTCGTAGCAGAAAAAGGCGGGTCGTTAAGACCCGCCTCTCTATTAGAGTAACCGGTTACTTGTGTTCTCGGTTATCGATCAGATCTTCTACTACAGTCGGATCTGCCAGGGTCGAGGTGTCACCCAGGTTCTCCAGCTCATTAGCCGCGACCTTGCGTAGGATGCGACGCATGATCTTACCGGAACGGGTCTTAGGTAGGCCTGGCGCCCATTGAATGACGTTAACCTTGGCAATAGGACCGATCTCTTTGCGCACCAGATTAACCAGCTCTTCCTTCAGTTGATCGGTGCCTTCGATACCAGCCATCAAGGTTACATAGGCGTAGATACCCTGGCCGGTGATCTCATGGGGGTAACCCACAACTGCAGCTTCAGCCACCAGATCATGCAGCACCAGTGCTGACTCAATTTCAGCTGTACCCAGGCGGTGGCCGGAGACATTGAGTACGTCGTCAACACGACCAGTGATCCACCAGTAGCCGTCCTCATCACAACGGGCGCCATCACCTGTGGTGTAGTAGCCTGGATACATCTTGAAGTAGGTGTCTATGAAGCGTTGGTGATCACCATAGACCGTTCGCATCATGCCCGGCCATGGTTGTTTGATCACCAGATTACCTGAGGCCGGGCAATCCAGCTCATTCCCTTGATCATCCATCAGAGCAGGCAGGACGCCGAGGAATGGTTTGGAGGCTGAGCCTGGCTTCAGTCTATGGGCGCCTGGCATCGGGGTGATCATATGACCGCCGGTTTCGGTCTGCCACCAGGTATCGACGATGGGGCAACGTGCGTCACCTACCACGTTGTAGTACCACTCCCAGGCTTCAGGGTTGATCGGTTCACCTACCGTGCCCAGTAGGCGCAGAGAGCTGCGGGATGTCTTCTTTACCGGATCGTTGCCGGCACTCATGAGTGCGCGTATGGCTGTTGGTGCGGTGTAGAAGGTGGCAACCTGATGCTTGTCACATACCTCCCAGAATCGGGAGACACTTGGGTAGGTGGGGATGCCCTCAAACATCATGGTTATAGCACCATTGGCCAGTGGGCCGTAGACTATATAAGTATGTCCGGTTACCCAGCCTACATCAGCGGTACACCAGAATATTTCGCCATCTTTATAATCAAAGGTGAGCTTGTGAGTGACGGCGGCTTGTAGCATATAGCCGCCAGTGGTGTGTAACACACCTTTGGGTTTACCGGTGGAACCGGATGTATAGAGGATGAACAGGGGATCTTCCGCATCCATCTCTTCCGGCGGGCAGTCGCTGGATGCGGTGTCTACGGCATTGTGGTACCAGACATCACGTCCTTCGGTCCAATCTATCGGATCCCCGCCACGTTTAACTACAACGCAGGTGTGAACGTGTGGGCAATCTGCAAGAGCCTGGTCGACGTTTGACTTGAGCGGTACCAGTTTGCCGCCACGTACCGACTGATCTGCGGTGATGACGGTCTGGCAATCTGAGTCAAGCACGCGGTCGCGCAAGGCGTCCGGAGAGAAGCCACCAAATACCACAGAGTGCACAGCACCTATGCGGGCACAGGAGAGCATAGCGACCGCAGCCTCGGGAATCATCGGCATGTAGATAGATACGCGATCACCTTTTTTTACTCCGCGCTCCTTCAATACATTGGAGAATTTGCACACCTCTTCATACAGTTCACGATAGGTGATTTTTTTGTCTACATTGGGATCGTCGCTCTCCCAGATAATCGCTATCTGGTCGCCGCGGGTATCCAGGTGTCTATCCAGGCAGTTGTATGCAGCATTAAGTTTTCCGCCTTCAAACCATTTGATGTGGACGTCGCCCTCGAAACTCCAATCCGTAACCTTATCCCATGGTTTGCTCCAGGTTAGATATTTTTCCGCCTGTTCTCCCCAGAAGCCATCAGGATCATCAATCGAGCGCTGATACATTTCGATATACTGTTGTTCAGTAATGTTGGCCTGGGCTGCGAAGTCCTCGCGGACCGGATAGATTTTCTCATCGGACATGTTGTGCCTCCTAAAGCTGTTTTTTTATATGTCAATCGTAGCTATTGTGTGCGATGTGTTTGATCCCCATGAAATGTTACTCACTGTCAATAAAGCTTAGTGTTATGAGCATGGATTCAACCTAGCACATTAATTAATATTTAATGCTTCTATTTATCAATTGTTACTAACTATTAGTTCAATACTCACCCCGGCATTCTATACTGTTGATGATGGTTCTGATTTTTGTCATCAGGTGTGCGGATGCTGCATTGTCCGCTGGCGCAACCCAGATGGCGGTTGATCAGAAAAAATGCCGGTAACAATAGGGGGAAAATTGCCAGCCAGAACCACTCGGCTCCCCCATTGAATTCCTCTGGCTGCAACAGCCAGATGGTAAAGCTCTGGCCTGAGTTATAAAACAGTATGGCAAATAGCACCCAGTAGACTCTTTTGCTGAGCGGATGGGTAATAAGTTTATGCATCTGCAGCTACCTAAATTGTCAGAACAGATCGGCACTGAATTCATCGCGGAGAGAATCCTGAAATCTCTTCACGGCGCGCATTGCCATCCTCAAGGTACTTCTGGTCTGTGGTGTAAGCTCCTCCGGGTTGATTGCTTTATCTAATTTCTCTCCCTTTTCCGCTTGTTGAATCTGATGGGTCAACAGCATGTCCAGCAGTTCCTCGTATGCCTCACTCACCGATTCGCGCATATCATTGGATAGCTTACCGATGCGTAGCAGAGCTGTGAGACGGTCTGTGGTATTTTGTACGGCAACGCCTTGCTGCAGAGCAAATATTCTGGCCGCATCCGCGATTATGCGCAGGCCATTGCGTTTGATGTCTATTACATCGATTGTCTTACTGTTTGTCGAACCGGTGGAGATGGTTTTGGTAGTGATAAGGCGGTTGAACATTCCGATTGCCGGTGAGCCTTCGGCATCATGTTCCACCATCATCTGCAACAGTTTGGGATTACGTTTGATCTCTGACAGCAGATGCCGGCGCAGTTCAGTTGTCAGTCTGTCATCTCCGTACAGGGTGTCAAAGTCAAACAGGATATTCGACCAGCGTGCGCCCTTTTCACTGGGCATCTCAATCATGGTCGTGATCTGTTTCTTCCACTGGCTGAGACTCTTCTGGTACAGGGGGTTTCTCGCCATGATCTCGCCCGGGCAGAGAAAGTAGCCGACACGGTCCAGATTTCTGTTCATACGTTTACAGAACTGTTGAAACCAGGCCTTGGCCTCCTCGGTTTCATACTCCGGGCCGTCCTGTATGATGATGCCGTTATCCTGGTCTGGGTCCAGCATCATCTCCTTGCGGCCGCCAGAGCCCATGATCAGGATGGCGAACCCGCAGGGCGGTTTGCCATAGCCCTTGGATTCCATCCACTCCAAGGTAAGCTCAATCGAGCGGCGCTGCAGGGCCAGGTGGGTGTCACTCAAATAACGTACTGCGGCACTGGGGCGGTGATGTTCGTCTTGAGCATCCGCTGCGGTCTCATTCAGCAGGCTAAACAGGGTCTGTAGCTCCTTGGTGCTGACAGCCTGTGGAATCTGGGTCATCAGGGCGCTGGGCCGGGAGATGAGTCTGCGCAGGATATCTGTGACTGAGACAATACCTATGGGTAGCCCCTGTTCCAGGATGATCAGTTGCTTGGCGTTGGTTTGGCGTAGTACCTCCTCCGCCTCCCATATAGGGCTGTCTGGGTCCAGGGAAACAGCCGCCTGACAGGCATCATCCAGGATTTTGTCACTGCCCAGCGCACCTTTTTCCAGCGCGGCCTTGGCAAGCCCTGGGAAGGTGAGGACGCCGATCATATGACCATCATCTGCTGTTACCACCAGACTGCCAATCTTGCGCTCCTTCATTATGTTGAAGGCCTCCAGCAGGGTTGTATCCTTGGTGCAGGTGGCCACGGGCGATTTCATGATATTGCTTATCGGTTGCGCCAGGATGCCGGAATTAATTCCACGTTCACGGCTGCGTTCCCGTAATTTGTTGGCAATTATCCGGTTTAGGGCGTCAAACAGTGATGGGAAGTCACGCTCAAGCTGATGGAAATCATCTGCTGATATCTCCAGGACCCTGGCTGCGGTTGTGGCAATTGCGGATGAGGCATAGGTGGCGTTATCCAGGTAGTTCGCCAGTCCGATAAATTCACCGGGCGGTACGTCATCCTCCAGACCGGTCTTTCTGCGCAGACGCATATTCCCCAGATAGGGGATGAAGATGGTATTTTTATACTCGTCGCCCGGGCGGAACATTACGTCGCCTGGGTTCATCTTGTGGACTGTGGATTTTTCAATCAATGCATTGAGAGCGGCATGATCGACTCCGCTGAAGGTCTGGGTGCCGGACAGCATCTCCAGAATGGATGCATGGCCGCTGCCTTTGCCTTTTCCGCTCATCGCCGCTCTCCCTGTACGTCAATTGGACAGGATTGCAGGAGTTTTTGTTGTGTCAGGTGGTAAAAAGCTGTTAACTTATCCGAGGTCGCAGAGACAGTGCATGATCCAGTCATGCCTGAGTCAGATTGATGATTAGCGACCGCTAGATACATGATAAATTTTCTCGTATATATAGTTAGGTTACAGGGTATTCAGTGATTGATTGGGCTTTTTTAATAATAACGGGTGCCGTTGCTTTTCATTCTCTGACCCACCGGAATGAAGACGGCGAAAATGATATTGGTCATATGCTGTTTGGCTCTATCGCCATGCTGTTTTTTATGCGAGTCCTCCTGGTTGATATTCTAAAGGTCTTCTAATTCAACTATAGGTTACTCCATCTTGTAAGGACGCTGTTTGGCATCCTCTTCCGGCATGCTCAATACCCGCTCTGACTCTGGTTTGGCCAGTTGTTCCCGTAGATAGTTTGAGCGCTCCAGGATCGTTGGCGGCTTTTCCGGCTGTTTCCGCATAAACCTGGTTAGCAGCCCCGGTCCTTCGGCGGTCTTTGGGGTAAGTTTCAACGCCATTTCATAGTCAGCCAGGGCGCCTCTATAGTCACCCATGCGATCCCGTAAGATGCCGCGGTTGGCATAGGTGACGCCAAAATCCGGTTCCAGGCTTATGGCATGGTCGTAGACACTTAACGCCTGGTCACTCTTTCCCATCTGCATCAAGGCCTGGGCCTTCCCGCGCATGGCATAGACATTGTCCGGATTATCCTTAAGTTGTGATTCATACTCCCTAAGGGCATCTTCGTTGCGGCCGTCTTCCAGAAATTTTGCCGCAGCCTGTACCGATTGTGCTCCGGGTGCGCCTTCCTCCAGGAATCCGTCATATATACTGAAGCCAACCCAGATCAGGGTAATGGCAATCGCAATTCTTACCAGCGTTTTATATAGCTTCTCATCCATTTGGGATACCCAGTAGTTGCAGGTTAAAGAACCAGGAGAAGATGGTTACCAGTAACACAGCTATGAACTTAGCTCTGCTCTTTTGTCCGTTCATCTCCTCAATGGAGAGTTCGTGCGCCAGCTTCTTTTGCAGACGTCTGATGCTGATTGTCCAGATCAGTTTATACACCGGGAAAAACAGCAGGATGGCCAGCACTATAACTGAAAAGTAAAAATATAGACTCATGTGGTTGTCGCCGGAAAGTTGTCAGTTGTAAGTGGCTAGTGTAAATGGATTGTATATTTCTGGCCACTCACGACTGATAACTCAAAATTGTTGCAAAAAAATGGGGGAGGGAGACCCCTCCCCCAGGGTTTTTCTAATCCAAACTAAGGTGTATCGGTATCCAGATGGATATCGCCGATATCCTCGTGGAGTGCCTCTACCTCTTTGTTAGGAATGGTGGACATTTCCATCTTGTATGCCAGGAACCACATCATGGCTACACCAAGGGCCCACCACAGCAACTGCCAGGTCCAGATCGACGGCATACCAAACAGCCAGGTGCTGGCGTCGGTAGGATCACCGAAGAGCCAGTTACCGATAACGGCGCCAGGTCCGATACCGATCAGGAACCACAGTAAGGTGATGATCCAGGCGACAGGTACCAGGCCCTTCTTCTCAGGAGAGAGGGTGGCATGCTCGCGCAGGAAGTTATGGAATGTCATGCGGTGTTCCATATCATCATCATTCTGAGTCATGGCAGAGATGATAATGGCCAGGCCAAGGTTAAACAGGATGCCCCAGCCAGCGGAGTGGATGGTCATTGGCCAACGACCCCATGGCATGAACTGGGCGCCGATACTCTCGGTCAGGGTTACCGCAATCAGACCGGCGATCAGGCCGATGGTGATACCCTGACGAGTCAGGAACGGCCACCAGCATACTGCGATCAGGGCGGGCCACATCTGGAAGCCGTAGGCTACAGCCAGACCACCAAGAAGCACCAATGCGTCGGTAGCGTGGGTTGCAACAAGCAGAGCAGCCATAACGATGATGACAACACCTACACGGCCCCAGAATTTCTGCTGGGCATGGGTAGCGTTTGGCATCACATAACGCTTCAGCAGGTCTCGGGTCAACATGCCACCGGCGGTGGACATGTAGGCAGCACCGGTGGACTGCATGGCGGCCAATGCGCAGACGGAGAGCAGGCCAACCAGCCAGGGAGCGGCAGTAGCCATCAGGTGGATTAGCTGTGGCACCAGCATACCCTGCTTACCTGCGGACTCCATGATGTCCTTGCCCTGCAGGCCGGCACCCATCACATTGTTTACCAGATCAGGATGTGCCGCCATGAATTTGAGGTCGGCGCCCAGGAAGTGGGATCCGAGACCCTGCATGGCAGTGAAGAACATCAGGATGAAACCGATGGCGAAAGAGGATGCCCATACCTGTTGTGGTGCAAAAGGAGCCGGGTTCTTGTTGCCGTAGGCCCACATGGAGAAGGCCGGAGCGGACTGAATACCCATCAGGGCAAACATATAGGTCAGAACCATGACGCCGGTCCAGGCACCACCGACCGGAGCACTGGCAGTACCCAGGCCCGCGCCGAACTGGATTACACCAGGGATGGCGATATAGGCTGAGTAACCATCAGGGGTGGTCTTGCCGAACAGGGCCTTGCCGTCCGGACCGATCTCGGCCAGGGCTGCTATACGCTCGTTCAAGGCGCCAAAGCCTCCGACCTCATTCATGGCGATGACACCGATTACCACGATACCGGCAGCAAGCAGAATGGCCTGGGCGGAATCCACATAGGCCACGGCCCTGAGGCCGCCTGATGCCACATAGATGATAACCACGATTGATAGCAGCCACATACCAACCTCTACACCCAGCATGCCATCAGTCAGCACGTTGAACAGGAAGCCGGATGCACGCAGCTGTATACCCAGATAGGGTACGGAGAAGATCAGCGCCACTACAACTACCAGGATACGGATGGCGTCAGACTTAAAGTAGTAAGACATCATCTCGCCCGGGGTAATGAAACCGAAGCGTTTGCCGAGCATCCACTGGCGCTTCAGGAAGACAACGCCGGTAAATGGGATGGTGATGGCGTAGAAGGACGCATATGCGTACTGAAAACCATCACGATAGATTAGTCCCGGGTGACCCATGAAGGTCCAACCGGAAAATGAGGTCGCAGTTGCTGCGAGGATAAACACCCACAGCGAGATAGAACGACCGGCCACGAAGTAGTCGCTTGCTGTTCTGGCGGACAGTGCACCTTTGATACCCCAAAAGATACAGTACGACCAGTACAACGCAACGAATACGAACAACCAGACTACTTTTGCGTCCATTTGTCGAATTCCCCCTTATATACATTGTTGTTGACGGATTGTCGGTTTACGTTTCGGACGCACACCCCAAAACGCAGAGTAGCCCCCTAAACTTGAGATACTATCTGCGAAATATGTGCCAATTGTAGAATTGCTTACAAAACAGGGTGATGCAGTTGTGTTGGTTTTGTTACCACTGCATGGTGTTACTCTGGGTAACATAAAAGTGTGTGGAAAGGTAACATTTAAGGGGATGAGTTCGGCTCCGCAGGGTGATTGATCCGGCGTATCTATACAGGAGGCCGCACTTACTACTATGTTGGTGCCACTTCTCCCCCTGTGGATCGGGTGAGGGGGAGTAAGGGATATGTAATGAATGTAATACCGGGATGCTTGGTCAAATCAGGCATATCCTGCGGCATCTGGCACTGTCCGCCCGGTCCTACTTTATGCCCTATCTGTTTCGTGGTATCCCAAACTTCTGTCTTCGCTCCCACAGGGTCTTACGGCTGATGCCCAGGCGCTTGGCCAGCTCGGTCTCTGTCAGTTGATCCTGCTGTTCCAGTACAAACTTGCGGAAATACTCCTCCAGGGAGAGGTTCTGCATAGTCGCTCCCGATCCCTGGGCCTGGGAGCCCTCTTTATCAATGGCCAGGATGTCAGCAGATATTTCGCCGTGATCACATAGGATAGCGGCCCGTTCCATGGTGTTTTCCAGTTCCCGTACATTGCCGGGCCACTCATATTTGCATATGAGTTCAATGGCATCGGGCGACAGGGTGATCGGCGGTTTATTGAATTTTCTGCACGCCTTCTCCAATAGAAATTTAGCCAGTTCCGGGATGTCCGGGCCGCGATCACGCAGCGGCGGCAGGTTCAGTTCCAGTACCCGGAGTCGGAAGTAGAGATCGCTGCGGAATCGCCCCTCCTGGACCAGCTGCTTAAGATCACGGTTGGTTGCGGAGATGAGCCTGATATCCACCTGGCGTGATCTTTCTGAACCTACCGGACGGATCTCTCCGTTCTGCAGTACCCGCAGCAGACGTGCCTGTGCTGTATCGGACAGTTCACCGATCTCATCCAGAAACAGGGTGCCGGAATCAGCGCTCTCAACCAGTCCGGTGCGATCTGCATCCGCACCGGTAAATGCCCCTTTTTTGTGGCCGAACAGTTCGGACTCAAGCAGGGATTCCGGTATGGCTGCGCAGTTGACGGTCACAATCGGAGAGTCCTTGCGATTACTCTGTTCATGCAGCGCCCTGGCAACCAGCTCTTTACCTGTTCCTGACTCTCCCAGGATCAATACCGTAGAATCTGTCGGAGCTACCTTGCGTATCTGTTTAAAGATCGCCTGCATCGCAGAGCTGTGCCCAACCATACCGTCGACCGGATAGCTCTTCTCCAGCTCTGTTTTCAGGGCTACGTTCTGTCGTTCCAGATGTCCCCGTTTCAGGGTGCGTTCTACCAGTAGCACCAGCTCATCATGATCGAAAGGCTTGGCGATGTAGTCCACCGCGCCGAGTTTCATGGCGTCTACGGCAGAGCGCACGCTGGCGTAACTGGTCATGATCAACACCGGCACATGCCTTGCCTTGCCGATGATCTCGGTACCGGGTACGCCCGGTAGCCTTACATCAGTAATGATCAGGTTAAAGCTGTTCACATCGTAATTGGATTCGGCATATTCCACCGACTCAGCCAAAGCAACACTATAACCATGCCGCTCCAGCAGGCGTTGCACGGCCCCGCGTATGACCTCTTCATCTTCGATAATAAGTATTCGGTCCATTATATCTCTATGTGTGTTGCTGGTTTATGCTCTGGTCGTCTGTTCGTGGCAGCCGTATTTCGACGCTGGTGCCCACACCCTCTTCAGAATCAATCATGATGCTGCCATGATGTTCCTGGACGATCTTATGACTCATGGAGAGCCCCAGACCGGTGCCTTCCCCCGTGGCCTTGGTGGTGAAGAATGGTTCAAAGATAAACTCCTGCAGATGGGCCGGAATACCCTTTCCATGGTCAAGTATTTCAATCACCACATCGTTTGCCTGGGCAAAGGCGTTGACCTCTATACGGTCACCAACCTGAGATGCATCACAGGCGTTGGTGAGGAGATTTACCAATACCTGGGATATACGCTGGCGGTCAGCGGTAACTTCAAGGTCTGGTGGGCAGTTGGAAACGCACTCTATCTGTTTGCTCTTGTGGGTCAGTTGTACCAGACGTATGGCCTCTTCAACCGTTTCATGCAGCAGGAAGTGGTTCTTCTCTATGCCGATGTTCCCACTGCGGCTGAAATTCATCAGAGATTTAACGATATTGGATATACGTTTGGTCTGTTGCAGTATGGCCTCTATACTCTCGCTAACCCTGGCAGGGTCTGGCTCTTCCCGCAGATTCTGCGCCAACGAATGGATGCCGGTAACCGGGTTGCCGATCTCATGGGCAACCCCGGCAGCCAGGCGTCCGATGGAGGCCAGGCGGTCGGTATGGGCCAATTCCGCCTCGAGAATCTCCATGTCCGTGAGATCCTCCAGCAACATTACAAGACTGGTACGGCTGCCTTTGCCTGACTGGGTTTGGTCCTGTTCCAGTACCGTTGCCTTATGTAGATTGAACCAGCGGGGGCGGCCATCCAGCACCGTCTCCATATGGTGGATGTGTGAGTCCTGGGCAACGGCAAAACCCTCCAGTAGATCACCCCATGGCTCTGGCAGTGATTTAAGTTTTCTGCCAACGGCCTGCTGACTGGGGACGCCGCTCATGGTCTCCAGTGCCAGATTCCATATAACCACAGAGTGGTCAGCCTCCACGGAGCATACTCCCAGAGGCAGATCCAGCAGGATCTGCTGGTGATAACGGCGCATATTATCCAGATCGGCAGAGAGGCCGCGCAGACGCGAACGCGATTTTGCCAGTTTCTGTTCCACGTAGTGCATGGAGTCAGCCAGGGCCGTTTTGGCTGCGCTATCCATCTCCAGGCGTTGATTGATGATCATGTGTGCCATATGTGGCCCCACCAGACCCGATAGGTTGCGTTCAATGCGCTCTCGCAGGCGCCGCAACTCACTGGATTTGGTCTCCTGGGGTGACATATTCAGGTCACGCAGGGCTTGATTTACCTCTTTCTCAGCGGTGCGATTGCCTATTATGCCGGATAGACCCTCCATAAACTGGTCGGGTGAGCTTGCGGAAACCACTCCAAACAACTGGGCTGGGGTACCGCTGCGACAGGCCTGGGCCGCGTCCTGCTCTCCCTTGGATTGGGTAGACATAAGGGATGCAACCACAAACAGGGTGCTGTTCAGGGCAAGGGACCAGAAGGTGGTGAACTCCCAGTAACTAAGACCGGATATCTGACGCAGGGCCGGAAAATCTATTCCAGTGGTGATAAATCCTGATCTCTCAAGTAACGGGATCAGCAGGGTCAGGCCCCACACGGCAATGCCGCCTAGCAGGCCTACAATAAAACCAATATGCGTGGCCCGGCGCCAGAACAGAACGCCGACAATGCCTGGGACAAACTGGGCCACGGCCACAAACGAGATTAGTCCCAACTGCACCAGACCCTGATTGTGCTCCAGTAGCAGATAGAAGCCGTATCCGGCTGAGATGATCATGGCGATGAGGAGACGGCGACCCCATAACAGCCAGCGGTAGAGGTCAACCTTGGGGTCGGGGTAACTTGCCGGCAGCAGCAGATGGTTCAGGCACATGGAGGAGAGGGCAAGGGTGGTAACAATCACCATGGCGCTGGCGGCAGATACCCCTCCCAGGAAGGTCATCACCGGTAACCAGGAAAGCTTGTCAGTGATTACTATGCCGAGTACATAATAATCAGGGTCTATCCCGAGATTGAGGTGCTGTCCCGCCCACAGGATAGGTGGAATCGCCAGATTAATCAGAAGCAGATACAGGGGGAATCCCCAACTGGCGGAGTTGATAAAGCGTGGGGAGAGGTTTTCGGTAAATGCCATATGGAATTGTCGCGGCAACAGGAAACCGGCGGCAAAAGAGAGAAACAGCAGGGTTACCCATGGCCCCTCCTGCATGGGTTGGTACAGGGCCGCGGTGGCCTCAGGGTTTTCCGCCAGCCACCGGGAGAGATCACCAGGACCGGAAAAGACACCAAACACCGCAAACAGCCCCACGGCCAGGATCGCAATAAGTTTGACTGCGGACTCGAAGGCGATTGCAGCCACCAGTCCAAGATGTTTCTCCCGCGGTGATATGTGTCTGGCCCCGAACAGCATGGCAAACAGGATCAGCATGCCGCAAAACCACATGGCAATCACCTGAGGAGTTGCCTCCTGCGTGAGCACCTGCAGGGATTCGCTCACAGCGCGGATCTGCAGGGCGATGTAGGGGAGAGAGCCTACCAGCATAAACAGGGTAACCAGGATACCGGCAACCTGACTGCGATAACGGAAGGCAAACAGATCGGCCAGAGATGTGAGCTGATAATCCCTGGTAATCTGCAGGATAGGTTTTAGCAGCAGAGGGGTCAGCAGAAAGGTGAGGGTGACCCCGAGGTAGATGGTCAGAAACTGAAACCCTTCACGTTCGGCAAAACCTACACTGCCATAGAAGCTCCATGAGGTTGCGTAAACCCCCAGCGAGAGGATATACACCAGGGGGTGGCTCACCCAGCGTTTGGGGATCAGGCCGCTGTCTGTGGCATAGGCGATAAAGAACAGGAGCAGCAGATAGAAGATACTGGCCCCGAACAGGACCTCAAGTTCATAGGTCATGACCGCTGAACCTGTAATTTATTGCGGCGCAGAGGACAATAACCAGAAGCCAGAACAGGTATGGTAGAAACCAGGGGTGAGAGGGCGATGCCCACCACATGGTGAGTGGGGTTGCAAACAGGAACAGGGTAAAGATGGCCAGTAGGCCGGTGTGTTCCCGCAACTTTTCCGGATCATGGTTCGCAGACATGTAGACGAGGGTACCAATTGTTACGTATGGTAACAATATATAATATCGATTTTACAGGTGTTTTAGGTGGACGAGGTGCTATGGATCCGGATCAGGTGCGAGCCGTTTGGGAGAAATAGGTCTATCATCGACTCTGAGCATAAATAATAATTAAGGAGCCTCATATTACTCCGTCATTTCGGTCTCCACCGGTGTGACACATGGGGTTAATCTGATTCTCCCTAACCAATGGAGTGCAAAATGAATCCAGAGAAGGTTGTCTTCGGTTTTTTTATCGTATTGGCCTTGACCCTGAATTTTGGGTTTTTCCTGGGGGAGATAGATGATCCGAACCACCATCACGTGTTTGAACTGTTCGCAGTGATTGTTGTAAACATGATAGCCACCATTCTCAAATTCGGTGATCGTACCCAGATGGGGGCGGTGCTGCTGTCCACCAGTCTGGTGGCCTTGCTGCAGCTCTTCGCCGCAGCCCTGGTATGGGCGATAGCGGAACATGTAAGTGATGCCGGTATGACCCAGTCCATGATGGCCAGTATCGTCTCTCTGTCCGGTGGCGCCATGCTGGCGAATGTGATCTCGGTGGTGCTGCTGGTGATCGAAACAGCAAGGGTACGGCGCTGATTGGTTTCGGCATCCGGATAGAGTGATGGATAACACCTTCTTCATCGTGATGCGGAGGATGCGGGCGCCGCTTATCGCCCTGGTCCTCGCCTATGCCACGGCGATTTTTGGCCTGGTGCTGATCCCCGGCCGGGATGCTGCCGGTAATGTCTGGCATATGGACTTCCTGAATGCCTTCTATTTTGTCAGTTTCATGGCTACCACCATCGGCTTCGGCGAGATCCCCCAGGCATTCACCGCAGCCCAACGGCTGTGGGTGACTCTTACTATCTATACCACCGTCGTGGTCTGGTTCTACTCCATAGGCACAATAATCGGCCTGGTACAGGACCAGGCCTTCCGGCAGTCCATGCGGGAGAGGCGATTTGCCGCACGGGTGAGACGACTGCGGGACAACTTCTATATCATCTGCGGTTATGGAGAGACCGGTCGGGAGCTGGTGCACTCCCTGACCAGCCGCAACAGGCTGGCGGTGGTGATCGATGAACACTGGGAGCGGATAAACAGCTTGCGCATGGAAAATCTGCGCGAATTTGTCCCTGGCCTGTGTGGTGATGCGGGAAGCCCGAGACATTTACTGATGGCTGGGTTGAAGAACCAGAATTGCGCCGGAGTGGTGGCCATCTCCAGTAACAATGAACGAAACCTGAAAACCGCCATTTCCGCCAAATTGCTGCACAAGGATGTTCAGGTGATATGTCGTGCCGATTCGCACGATGTTGAAGACAACATGGCCTCATTCGGTACCGACTACATCCTCGATCCATTCGATCTGTTTTCGCTCTATGTTGCCACCGCGTTTCAGGCCCCCTGCCTCTTCCTGATACAACAGTGGTTTTCCGGGCATCCCCGGGAAAATCTAACAGAGCCGTTGTATCCCCCCAAGAGTGGGCGCTGGGTAATCTGTGGTTATGGCCGCTTCGGTAAGGCGATCTATAAACGTCTGCGGGATGAGGGAATAGATGTAGCAGTGATTGAAAAGCGGCCGGAACAGACCGGCGAGTCCGGCGGTGTATTTGTTAAGGGGCGCGGGACTGAGGCGGTAACCCTGAAAGAGGCAGGCATTGAGACTGCGGTTGGTCTGGTGGCGGGAACGGATGATGATGTGAATAACCTTTCGATCATCATGACGGCACGGGAGCTGAATCCGGATCTGTTCGTGATTGCCCGCCAGAATCTCCATGAGAGCCATGCCCTGTTTGAGGCGGTGGATAAAGAGATGCTTATGCATCCCAGTTCCATCGTTGCCAACAGGATTCGTATGCTCCTCTCCACTCCACTGTTATCTGATTTTTTCAGTCTGGCCCTGTTTAATGATGATGCCTGGGCCTGTGAGCTGGTCAGCCGGATGGTTGCGCTGGTAGAAGACGAAGTGCCGGCGGTGTGGGAGGTTGCGATCAGCGAAGAGAGTGCTCCGGCATTTTGCCGGACGCTGGCGGCAGGGGAGAGGCTTAGTCTGCGTGAGATGCTGTTATCGCCCGGTAACAGAGAGGAGCAACTTCCATGCATTCCGATGATGCATGTACGCGCAGAGACCCGGGTTCTCCTGCCCGATAT
>JBNKDM010000022.1:0-28212 GCA_050288245.1 Sedimenticolaceae bacterium | reverse complement strand
TGTGTGATACCTGCGGATGTAATATTACCCACGGCAATGAGCATCTCATTCAACCGGGCGGCAAACATGCTAAGACAGAGAGCGGAAATACCGCGGTCAGCGTGTTACAGAATCTCCTGCATGAGAACGACCACACCGCAAAACATAATCGCGAACACTTCGACAACCATGGCGTACTCGCTGTCAACATTATGTCATCGCCTGGCGCCGGCAAAACCTCGCTGCTGGAAGCAACTATCCAGGCACTAAAGGCGGATGGCAATGATATCTCTATCGCTGTTATCGAAGGTGATCTAGAAACGGAAAATGATGCAAATCGAATCCGCCGGCACGGAGTATCTGCCATTCAGATAACCACCGGCAGCGCATGTCATCTGGACGCACACATGATCCATCAGGCGCTGCATGAGATAGATCTGCATGGAATTGATATAGTTTTTATCGAAAACGTCGGCAACCTGGTCTGCCCGGCAAGTTTTGATCTCGGCCAGCAGCATAATGTCATACTGTTATCAGTGCCTGAAGGCGATGATAAACCCGCCAAGTACCCGGTAATGTTCCGTGCTGCAGATCTGGTATTGATCAGTAAATCCGATCTACTGCCTGTTCTCGATGACTTCAAACCGGAGAATGCCGCCAGGTATATGCACGATATTGCAAGCACCGTCCCCATCTTCGAACTCTCGGCTAAGACAGGCGCCGGCATGCAGCAGTGGCTCGAGTGGCTACGGCAGAATATTATGCAACAAAAAAACAAGGCTGCGGCGCAACCCGTCGCTCATAGTCACAGCAACCATCACGCTAGTGACGACCTAGCGTAATGAACACCAGTGCACAGCAGTGGCTGGAGCGCATCAGGGCGCTACCACTGGACTCTATCGATCAACCCAAGATAAAAATCATGAACGTCTGTGGTGGACATGAACGCTCCATCACCATGGCGGGGTTGCGCAAGGTATTACCCGACCGGATTGAGCTGGTTCCCGGTCCGGGCTGTCCGATATGCATCTGCCCGGAACAGGATATCTTTGAGGCAATCCAGCTTGCTCTCAATGAAGATATTATCCTGGTCGCCTTTGGCGACATGCTGCGCGTACCGGTAAATGTACAGAAATCCAGGGCACGCACCCTGGAGCAGGCCAAGGCCATGGGTGCGGATATCAGACCTGTCGCCTCACCCGGCGACGCCGTCAGTATCGCCCACAACCACCCGGACAAACCTGTTATCTTTTTTGCGGCAGGGTTTGAAACCACCATCGCACCAGTCGCCGCCATGCTGGTTGCCGGCGTACCGGAAAACCTCTCTGTTCTATTATCCGGACGCTTGACCTGGCCAGCCGTCGCCATGCTGCTTGAATCGGGCACCCCCGGTTTTGCTGCACTGATCGCCCCCGGCCATGTATCCACAGTGATGGGGCCGGAGGAGTGGGAGTTTGTGGTCAGCAAGCACCAGCTGCCTGCCGCCATCGCCGGTTTTACCGCAGAGAGCCTGCTGGCTGCACTCTATTCAACCCTGCGCCAACTGCTCGAGGGCCGTTACTTTCTGGATAACTGCTACCAGCAACTGGTACGACCCGGTGGTAACAGATCAGCGCAGGCACATCTGGCAACATGCATGGATGTGACTGACGCCAACTGGCGCGGCATCGGCACAATCCCAAGGTCAGGCTTTAGCATCAACCAGGATTACAACTCACACGATGCGCGCCTGCTGTTTCCCTCCTATGCCGAAGAGGCGCGCAAACACTCAGGAGAGATGCCACCCGGCTGTGACTGCGCCAAGGTGGTTCTGGGCCGGATATATCCCAACGAGTGCCGGCTGTTCGGGCGCTCCTGCAAACCGAAACAGCCGATAGGTCCCTGCATGGTATCGGATGAGGGCGCCTGCCGTATCTGGTGGGCAGGTGGCATAAGAGAAGCAGTGGAGCCGCCATCCGGGGAGAAGAGGGTTGTCTAGCCTTCCCCTGCATGAAACAGAGACTCCGCTTCACGCCGCAACGCCAACAGCCCGGCGTATCCTGGTCCGGGGACTGGTGCAGGGCGTGGGGTTTCGTCCCTTTATCTACCGGCTGGCGCTTGAACACCATCTATCTGGATGGGTGAGAAATTGCCTGGGCCAGGTAGAGATCCATGCCCAGGGCCCAAGAGAGAACATTGCGGCATTCGAAGCAGCGATCTTTCACCAGGCACCGACCATCGCCCAGCCTTCAGCTGCAAGCAGCATCGATACAGATATCGAGGAGATCAGCGACTTCACCATCCTGGATAGCAGCGACCTGGGCGCATCCAGTATCAGTGTCCCGGCCGACCTGTTTACCTGTGACAGCTGCCTGAGCGAACTCAATGACCCATCTGACCGGCGCTATCGCTACCCCTTCATCAACTGCACCCAATGCGGGCCACGCTATACCCTTATACGGGCTCTGCCCTACGACCGCGCCAATACCACCATGGCCGATTTTGCCTTATGTGACGACTGCCGCAGGGAGTATACCGACCCGCTCGACCGGCGCTACCACGCAGAACCGGTTGCATGTCCGGTTTGCGGCCCCGCCCTTGAATATAAAAATTCACAAGGAGAGAGCATCCATGCAAACGAGTCGGCCATCGCCGCATGTGTCGAAGAGCTGAGACATGGCAAGGTGATCGCGGTTAAGGGTGTCGGCGGTTACCACCTGATGTGTGACGCCGGCAATGATGCTGCAGTAGGCAGACTGCGTGCCAACAAGCCCCGTCCCGCCAAACCGCTCGCCCTGATGTTTCCTGCGCCACTCTCCGATCCCTTTGCGCAGATGGAGAAGCTGTTAGCGCTATCGCCACAGGAGAAAGAGTTCCTGTCATCACCGGCACGTCCGATACTGCTGGTAGCAAAGCCTGACCAGAGTTCACTCTCCGACCAGGTAGCGCCCGGCCTGACTGAGCTCGGTGTCATGCTGCCATACAGCCCCCTGCATCACCTGCTGCTGAACGACTTCGGCAAACCGCTGGTCGCAACCTCCGCCAACCTGAGTGGTGAACCGGTATTGATCGATAATATAGAGGTGGAACGACGCCTCGCACATATAGCCGAGGCCTTTCTACGGCATAACCGCCCGATAGCACGTCCGGCAGATGATCCGGTATTCAGAACAAGCAAAGGCAAAGCCCGACCAATCAGGTTAGGACGTGGTTTCGCTCCGCTGGAGCTGCGACTCCCCTTCAGGCTCGACCGGCCGACACTGGCAGTGGGCGCCCATATGAAAAACACCGTCGCCCTGGCCTGGGACGAGCATGCCGTAGTGTCGCCACACCTAGGTCTGATGGATAACGCCCGCAGCCTGGAGATATTTGAACAGACCATTGCAGACCTGCAACGCCTGTACCGGGTAGAGGCAGAAACGATACTGCACGACGCCCATCCCGGCTATACCACATCACGCTGGGCCAAACGGCAGGACAAACCGCTTATTAAGATCCCGCATCATCATGCCCATGCTGCATGCGCCTATCACGCATCGGCTATCGAAGGAGATATGCTGACGTTCACCTGGGATGGTGTAGGTTATGGAGACGACGGCACCCTCTGGGGAGGAGAGGCACTGCTGGGGCGACCGGGGCAGTGGAACAGATTTGCCAGCATGCGGCCTTTCCACCTGCCAGGCGGTGAGCGCGCAGGACGCGAACCCTGGCGCAGTGCGGCCGCCCTCTGTTGGGAGACAGACGTTGCATGCCCGGTCTTGCCCGAGAAAGACAACATGCTGTTTGCGGCATGGCAGCAGCGTATCAATACACCAACCACGACCTCTGCCGGACGGCTGTTCGATGCGGCAGCGGCACTAACCGGATTGTGCACCCAGGCAAGCTACGAAGGCCAGGGGCCGATGTATCTCGAGGCCTGTTACAGTGGAACAGTAGATGGTCTGGATCTGCCGCTGAACAATATTAATGGTATCTGGGTAGTAGACTGGTCGCCGCTGGTTCCCATGCTGCTAGATAACGATCTGACCATAGCGCAACGTTCCAGCAGTTTTCACTCCGCACTCGCCAGATCCATTCTGCAGCAGGCGCTGCAGGCACGCGCAGAGCACAGCATAACCGATATTGGTCTTTCCGGAGGGGTATTTCAGAACCGCGTCCTGGTGGAACTGGCAGCCGGTCTGCTGGAGACAAACGGCTTTTCCGTGCACATACCTGATAGCATACCGCTCAATGATGCCGGCATCAGTTTCGGACAGATCATAGAATCCATGTATCAATTAGATAACCTCCGGGTAGAATAACGACCATGCAAGATACACATATCTCACTGGCGCATGGCAATGGCGGGTATTACATGCGGGAGCTTATCGACGAGATCTTCGCCAGGCATTTATCCAACCCGGAGCTGGATGTACACGCAGATGCGGTACCTATCGCATTGACCGGCGCTGATGTCTTGATTACCACCGATGGCTTTACCGTGCAGCCCCTGGAGTTCCCCGGAGGCAACATAGGCTCACTTGCAGTCCATGGCACCAGCAATGATCTTGCCGTCGCCGGCGCCACCCCGCTCTATCTCAGCCTCAATGCCTTTATCGAAGAGGGGCTGGAGATATCTGTGCTGGACCGCATCATAAAAACCCTGGCTGACACGGCCAGGGCAACCGGGGTAAGGGTGGTATGCGGTGACACCAAGGTACTGCCCCGGGGTGAAGGTGGTGGACTCTATCTTGCAACCACCGGAGTGGGCATCAGAAACAGCAGAAACCATCTCGGCATGCAGCGGATCAGAGATAAGGATGTCATCCTGGTCAGTGGCCCTGTTGGTGATCACGGCATTGCCATCATGCTGGCACGGGAACAGTTCGGACTGCGTGGCGACATCAAATCCGATGCGGCCAGCATACTCGAATTGACACAGGTGGCTTGTGAATTTCCAGATCTGCGTTTTATGCGTGATCCGACCAGGGGCGGGCTGGCAACCGTCTGCACCGAGATCCATCACGCCACCACCATGGGTGTACGGCTGCATGCAGCGGCTATTCCGATTCGCGACCCAGTACAGTCTGTCTGCGACATGCTCGGCTATGATCCGTTATACCTGGCATGTGAAGGTAGAGTGGTAGCCGTGGTCGACCCTGCAGCAGCCGAGGAACTGCTGGCAAGCTGGAGGAGCTTGGATGCAGGCAGGGATGCTAGCCTGATAGGCTATATCGATAAACATGCCAGGCAGGTACTGCTGGAGACCGAGATCGGCGGCGAACGCATCCTGGAAGAGCTAGAAGACGACCCACTGCCGCGTATCTGTTAGATAGTAAGCACTAACAAATATGTATCCAAGTTTTAATACCTCCTTCCAAAACAGAGGAAACACCCTACTATTAATAGTGAATTCCACACTACACTGGAAGAACAGGAAATAGATATATGGATGTACACAGATTCCCACATCTCTATCGGCTCTGTTTAGTGCTGTTGAGTATCACTCTTCCGTCTTCTCCTGTATCTGCTCAACATGACCAATCACTAGCAGAGATGGAAACATTAGTATCTGCCGCAAGCAAGCCCACTCCCACATGGTCAGGTCCTGTTTCAGGACCTGTGGGACAACTAGGTAAACGTATAGCCGTGGTTGTGGAAGATCTTCGCAATGGCGGCATTCTTGGTGTAGCCCAGGGTGTAGACGAGGCAGCCAGACAACTAGAGTGGCAACTCACTATCTACGACGCCGGCGGCACAGAGCAAGGACGACGCAACGCCATGGCCAATGCCGCATCCGGTCAGTTCGATGGCATGATATTGATAGGTGCGGATGCCGCGTCCTTGCGGCCGCAACTCAACGCCATCGCGCGACAAAATACTCCCATCGTCGGCTGGCATGTCTGCACCAAGGCCGGGATTTTACCGAATTCACCGATAGCAGTTAATGTGTCAACCGATCCAACGGAAGTAGCCAGGATTACTGCGATGGCTGCCGTTATCCAGTCGAAGGAACAGGCCGGTGTGGTGATATTTACCGACTCCAATTTTGAGATCGCCATGTCCAAGGCAGCCGCCATGTCCGCAGTGATCAAGTCATGCTCTAGCTGTGAGCTACTTGAAATAAAGGATGTAGCTATATCGAAGAGCCATGAATTAATGCCAGTGGTCACACAGCAACTGTTGCAACGATATGGACAGCACTGGAGCTACGCCCTGGCAATCAACGACATCTATTTTGACTACATGGTTCCGGAGTTGATCAAGGCGGGGACACAGCAACATAACATCAAACTGCTTTCCGCCGGTGATGGTAGCAGCGCCGCCTTTCAACGTATCATGACGAGCTCCTTTCAGGTCGGCACTGTTGCCGAGCCTCTGAACCTGCATGGCTGGCAGCTGGTGGATGAACTCAACAGACTTCTGGCGGGCCAACTGGCTGATGGCTATGTTGTGCCGGTACATCTGGTCACACCGGGCAATATCCAATTCGATGGAGGGAATGAGTTCATTTTCGACCCGGACAACGGATATAGAAAGATATACCAAAAAATCTGGAGGCCTTGATGTCGCTCAACCTCTCCTGGCCAAAAAGTCTGAGAAGCCAATTTAACCTGGCTCTGATTGTGTTGACATTATTGATCTTTGGTAGCGGTTTCATCAGCACCCAGACACTCAAAGAGACGGTCAAAATTTCAAATCAGTTAGGAGAAGAGCGTTTAACCCGCCTGGAAAAATCGCAGAATCTAGTACTCATCGCACTGGCGATTGAGCATGAAGCCCAGCTAATGTTACTGGAAGTCTCCGTTAAGGATATGCGCGCAAGTTACGACAGGATTCTCGGCCGCCTTGGCACATTGGATGAATTGGTTAGTGAACTGGGTCAGGCCGGCACCGGAGTGTCGATCCTCAAATTCCAGCATGCCGCACAGTTGTTTCGTGGTACAGTTCATGTGTTGGCAGGATTGCACGATCAGGCCTTGGCCAGTAATTATGATTCGAACCAGAGCACTGCTCTGCTGAACAATATAAAACTATTTAACCGTAACCTGGTGCGGCAGGGGGCAGAACTCTTATCCGCTTCCCAAAAACTCTCCACAGATTTCAGTGCATCCTATCGTCAATCGGTTCAACAACTGACCTCGCAAGCAGAACTGAGACGTTATCAAACACTGATCGTACTTACTGTCAGTCTGCTTCTGGCCTGGCTGATCTCCAGTCTGTTTCTGGGCAAAATGGTTATTTCACGCCTGCGACAAGTTAGCCATTATCTCCGCCACGTAGGAGAGGAAACTACGCTGGAAACCTGTGTTCCTGTAACTGGCAATGACGAAATCGGAGAGATGGCCCGTGCGGTGGAACAATATATAAGCGAGCGTCAACAATTGGCCAAGGTGCAACAAGAGGCGATGCTGACAGCACGCTTTGTCGCGGTTGGACAGTTGGCCGCAGGGATAGCCCACGAAATCAATACCCCCATCCAGTGCATAAACTGCAATCTGGAGTTCATTCGCGATATTGCACAAGATATGAGCCATGACAGCGCATGTTCCCAGTGGCATGAGGAGCTGAAAGAGGCTAGCGACGCCGTCAAGGATTCAATGGAAGGCATCAAGCGCATTTCCAATATCGTGGTGTCGATGAAGGAGTTCTCTCATCCCGGGGTATCCTCCCTGATTGAAGCGGATATCCATCGGGCATTGGATAACTCACTGACCGTCACGCGCAACCAATGGAAAGATGTGGCCACCATAGAACGCCACTTCGATCCCGACCTCCCCAAACCCTTGTGTGACATTAGTAAGATCAACCAGGTATTCCTGAATCTGATTGTCAACGCTTCCCAAGCGATAAAAGAATCCGGGAAGATTCCTGGCAAGATTTCACTTACAACTACTCATGACGTCACCTTTGTGGAAATTCGAATTGCCGACACAGGCGTTGGCATTTCCCAAAAGATTCGCGATCGGATTTTCGACCCATTCTTCACCACAAAACCCGTCGGAAGCGGCACTGGACAAGGTCTGGCAATCTGTCATGACATTATTGCACTCAAACATGGTGGCACTATCGAGGTCTCAAGTGACGAGGGTAAAGGAGCCGAATTCATCATCCGGATACCAATAACACCTCCCCATGGCAATTGATGGAAGTTTTCTCTATTTACCATCAAAGATTCCTTCCATGCCCAACATGTTTTCAAAAAAACAAAAATTGGGGGGTTCCCGATAGTGTCTGCCTCTGATAAAAACCATTTCAAGGTCTGCCGATAAAAGATAGATACCTAAAGACCACAATGCAGATCATGGAATATGTCAGTTTATTTTACATAAACAGATTCCCTTAACGGCATTATAACGCATATATGTTTGTTTTTTATGTATATTTATATTATGGCCCATTAATTGCTTTTACATTCATCGACCATACGCAAAAGGTCTGTATTGTAAGAAACAACTGAACTCAAATATTGAGCAAAAGAACTAGCTATAAGGGAATAACATCATGAAATTGTTCAAAGTAATCAGCAGATCGCTGGTTGGTCTGGGCCTACTGGCTACTCAAGCAGCATTCGCAGATAGCATCAGCCCGAACTCCTACTCCGCCACGCTAGGTTTAGGCGAGAGTGTGACCATTACCAAGACCGTCACCGTTGACGAGATCACCACCGGCGTACTTGATGTAATGTTCCTCATCGATACATCCGGCAGTATGGGATCTGAAATTGATGCCGCCAAGGCTGCAGCTGGAGACATCCTGACCGGCCTTTCCGGTTTTGGTAATGTTGCCACAGGTGTTGGTTACTACTCGGAACCGGGGTCAGAAGGCGTCTATCATGACCTGACCACCGATACCGCCACTGGCCAGGCAGATATCAACTCTATCTATCTTAATCAGGGCGGCAACGGCGGCGATTTCCCGGAAGAGGGAATCAATGCGGTTTATCAGGCCGCCAGCGACGCATCCTGGCGTCCCGGTTCATCCCGCTTCATCATCGCCCTTGGCGATGCCACCTTCAAGGAGTCTGATGGTGTGACTCAGGCGATGGCACAGGCGGCCCTTGACGGCAATGATGTAACCTTCATCGGTATTGATTATGGATACATGACTATGTCCTCATACGGTGGCATAGATCCTACCCTGTTCGCAGATGCCACCGGCGGCAGCATCATCGCCTCTTCCGGCCTCAGCACGGCCGACCTGGTTGCAGACATCCTGGCCGGTTTAACCGCAGCATTCGAAGAGTACTCGGAAGTAACCGTCAGTGACCTGCTTGGCGGTATGCCTGGTGTCAGCGTAACTGTCGCGTGCGTATCTGCCGACGGCGCGGCCTGTTCTGGTGATACCGCAACCGGCAGCTACGACCGCAGCGAATCTCGTGACTTTGTATTTGACGTCACCTTCACCGGTCTTGAAGAGGGCACCCATGTCTTCGATACATACGGCTTGGTAGATGGCGGCATCGTCGCAACTGAAAACGACATCATAACGGTGGCCGCAGTGCCTGAACCTGGCACCGTGTTCCTTCTGGGCGCAGGCCTTGTAGGTATGTTCGCATCTCGCCGCAAGAGAGCCTGAAAGTAAGTTTGCCTGCCACAGGCAAGTAAATGAGAAAAGCGGCCAGTGGCCGCTTTTCTTTTGCTTCCCCATTTACTGTTATGTCCTTGATTAAGTATGATACTTAAACCAAACATCTAGCCACCAATGCCCTACATTCATTGGCGAAAGATCGGTTAAAATTAATCAGTTACCCAGTCGTTACAATGGATTTGCAAATCTTAAAGAGATATTAACTATCTGCCCTGTTATTTGAAAAAGGACAAGTTGTTGGATTTCGCACAACCTTTCCAATAACTCAAGGAGTATATTGATATGTGTTTATTGGCACCAAAAATGGCCTCCCAACAATTCAAATGGCTTCAGATTAGACGCCTTACGCCACTCCTTCAGGGGATATTGCTAATCATTTGTCTTCACGACTGTAATGCAACAGTTATTGATACCCTTGATTCTCCATCCACCCCGTTCTCTCCCGGGATATCGGCTGTATCCGTTTCTGTTAAAACGCCGCCCATCGCATTGGAAGGGCGTATTGGAGCAGACACGTTTGCAGACATTAATAAAAACCTGGGGCAGGTTAACAATGACATTCTCATCAATAAGGTCAGAACATACCTGAAGAGAGAGCCAAAATCCGGTTTGGCCTATGAGATACTAGGCACATTAATGTTTATCACCGGCAATATGCAAGAGGCAGCAAAATCGTTTAAAACTGCCATCGATCTGGAACCCGAGCAGAGTGGCCCGAAAACAAAACTCGGCATACTGTTGATGGAGGCCGGGCAACTATCCGAGGCGGAAGCTCTATTTCTGCAGGCCTTGAAGATAACCCCTTCCGACCGTGTTGCCAGTCAGCGGCTAGGACTCCTTTATGAATACCAAGGGAAATACCCTAAGGCCATAAACTATTTTCAGCGCGGTTTAATCGGTACCGACAACCATTACCTGGGCGTAGCTGTTAATCTTGGTCGCTTGCTAAACAACCAGAAGCGATACCAAGAGACCATTGAGATACTTGAGCCACGCCTGCCACTCAGTCACACGCTATCTGAGGCCCATTTGATCCTGGCAGCGGCCTATTTGACCACTGGCAAATATGACTCAGCTAAACAACGCTTTGATCGTGTGATTGAGCTGGATGAGACATCACGTGAAGCGAAACTTGGCTTGGCCATGCTACAAAAAAGCCAGGGTAAAATTGACGAAGCTATCAGCCAATTCAAGACTTTGAGCGATGAGCAACCTACATGGTTACCCGCCCAACTACAGCTGGGAGATGCACTATTATTATTGAATCGTTTAGAGGACGCACAACTTGCATTCGAGAAAGCGATCAAATTGGGAGAAAAACGCAGCGATATACAACGTCGCATTGCCGGCTTCCATATCAAAAAAGGTGAGTTTGCAATAGCTATGCCGATATTGCAGGAGCTTATTGATTCCGGGGAAGCAAATGTAACTGATTACACCAAGCTCGCAGAACTTTACCGGGCCAACAAATCCTATGACAAGGCCTTAATTACCCTGCAAAACGGCGTTCAGCACCATCCTGAAAATGGCTATCTCTACCTGAGGCTTGGCAGTGAATACGCTACGCTTAGAGAGTATGACAAGGCGGCCCCTGTACTTAAGAAAGCGGTAGAACTCTGGCCAAATGACCCCAGGGTGCTAAAAACGTACAGCTTGGTCCTGGGTAAATTAGGTAACACGAAAGAAGCATTAAAGTATGCGGCTATCCTCCATAGTTTAATGCCAAACGACACAGCAGAAGCCCTGTTTTATGCTACTCAGCTTACAGCCGACCGACAGCCAGATAAAGCTGAGGCCATTTACAGAAAAATACTTACAACCGAAAAAGATAATGTACTTGCCCTGAACAATCTGGCAAATATTCTATCGAAGGATCAGCATTTACAGGAAGCGGAAAAATTTGCGCGGCAGGCAAATGAGGTCGCACAAAACAATCCACACCTAATGGATACACTCGGCTGGATACTCTATCAACAACATAGATACAAAGAAGCCTTAGTATTATTGAGTGAAGCAAGCAAGTTAGCGCCTGGCGTGGCAGTTTTCACTTATCATAAAGGCATGACTCAATTTGAACTCGGCGACAAAAATCAGGCCAGAGCATCTTTGAAACAGGCATTAGAAATAGATGCAAAATCTGAATGGGCGCAAACAGCAAAGGCAAAACTTGCGCAATAGTATATATAGAATGAAGCCGAGCCATCGCCGCATACGATTAAGCGCATAGCGAAATGGTCAAATCCAAATTATACGCTTAAGCGCAGGATCACCATGCTTCGACTCTGAACCAGATCCTTGCCATAGTAGCAGGGAACCGGCGCTACTCCGATCTATCTCAGCCATCATGCCGCCACCTCCCCGGCAACCGCCGTTTGACTGCCCGATAAACCCGCAAGATAAAGAGTAATAATCGCATATCCCTGAGTTCAGCATCACGAAGATGGAGCATGCCGCAAAACATGCCACGCCTGATCAGATCCGCAACAACCTCGGGGGTAGAATTTTTTGCAACCAAAATATCATGATGCAATGCAATTTTATCGCAGGCTGGATAATCAAGATAAGAATGCTCAAGAATTTCTGGTGGCAGCAGTTTTGCGAAATCTATCAGTTGTTCTGAAACCTTCAGGGTTTCTTCGTAAGTTAGCCTGGCATGAGAAGTAGAAAACGGCAAATAATAACAATCGAAGAAAAATCCCAGCTCCGGATATCCGGCATCACGCATAATCCTCCGGATATACCCACGAGCGGCAATAGCATCGCGGATATGTTCATAAGGGAATTGATGATACCTTGGTCTTGCGTTGAAAAAATATACATCATTATCCATAAGTGTGAAGGAGCAAGCCTTGGTAAGCACCTCAGCCATATAAACCGGATCTTCACCCCTGCGCATGGCAGGATACTTAATCCCTTTTTCCATCAGAAATTCGCGCCGAAAGGCACAACGATGAAAGTGCACCATCGCCCAAAGCTCAGGGAGATCTCTCAGATCTTCCGAGCGAATATTGCGTTTAATCAGCCAAGGTCCCTGACTAGGCCTAAGCTCCTTCAAATGGCTATGCTAGCAGACTAAATTTCCGGCTATCAGATCGTCTTCGCTCACAGATATATTATGGGCGAAATATGTCAGAGCACCTGGCGGGTAAAAATCGTCGGAGTCGCAGATACGAATGTATCTGCCCCGCGCCTGCTCGATACCTATATTGCGAGCCGGCCCTGGACCAATATTTTCCTGCAGACGGATCAGCTTGATGCGCGAATCCCTCTGCGCAATCATTGTCACCACATCTACAGTACGATCGGTTGATGCATCGTCAATCACAATAACTTCGAAGTTGGAGAAATCCTGAAGACGGATAGATTTCAAACTATCAGCCACACTTGATTGCCGGTTGTAAACCGGCATGATGATAGAGAACAGTGGACTGCTACTGCAAGTGGCAGGTGGAACCACTATCGAACCATGCAGCCATCTGAGAAACCAGTCTGTTCGCCCACTTATTTTATGCGTAACCATTCTCTTAAATAAATCACGCACACGCAGCTGCATCGGTCGCACTCCCACACCGATCGATGTTTATACTTTTCTCAATAAACTGTTCGGTTTTACGCACGCCCGCCAGAGTACCAGGTTCCATGCGCAGACTGTGACTGATTGCACAGCAGCGATTGCAGGCATTCATCTTCTGCCGCCATGCCCCGCGCCGCTCCCAAAAGATACTCATGTCGCCCGGTTGTTGTAGCGGAAAACTATAGAAGTCGCGGCCGAAGCAGTAACGGGCATTGCCATCAATATCCAAAACAATATTCCGATCAACCGAATTACAGATACATTCGTCGGTTCCCGCCTGACTCCGCCATCCTTTATCCCGGTCTTCACAACGTGATATAGAACGAAAATACATGGCGACCATATCTTTCCATACTGGGTTCATCCCCAGCGAAAACCGCTGGTCACATATGTCTAACATCTTCCGTAGTTGCTGGTAATCGACATCACCCTCCTCCTCGAAGAATCTGTCTCTCTTCGGCCGGGTAGAGAATGATGGCTGAATCATATTCAATTTTAATTTGTCTGCGCCGATTTCATTGAGCACAAAGTCGTGAAACGCCTCCAGCTCCAGATAAGTGGATTTACCGATAAGCCCCATCGCCATAATAGGCTTGTTGCACTCTGGATGCCGTGCACGCGCTTCCAGCAACAGCCGCAGTGCCCGTGTTGCCTTCTCGAAAGAACCTGGAACTCCGCGCATACGATCATGAATTTCCGGGATAAAATGATCCAGTGAAATAGTTATTTCATCGCTCCCTTCCAAAATCACCCGCTCCGCCATTTCCGGGGTTTGAATGAAGGTGCCATTGCTAACCGAAAGAAATTTAAGCCCCTGTTCTTGTGTAACCCGGCTCAACCGAAACCACTTTTCGGTATCTATCATCGGTTCTCCGCCACAGGTCACCACGGTACCGTACGGACTGAGCTGAACAAACTCTTTGATAATTTCACACAATCGCTCATGGGTCATGGCTCCTGTCACTTGTTCAGGACGGTTCATCCAGACCTCACAGTGAGTACAACGGAGATTGCACAGCTGATTTATATCGAAGAGAAGAAAACGCGGTGGAAGTTGGTCATGGATGGGGTCTATCCTTTTCTACAACGGAGAATAAGCACGCGGAACCACCGGCACAGCAGGTTCCCTTAACCAGGGGACTGCATGGCGCAGACGACGCCAAATCCCCCGAATAATGCCGGTTGGTTTTTTTCTGTTCGTATTCATACATTCAGTCTTGAATCTGTGTTTTTTCTAACGCTGCCCCATACTATTTAGTGCGGAGTATGTCATCCATTATGGAAGTGGGTGAAGCTGAATCGATGCAGCAGCAGGCATCTCGCCTGTAAACCTCGCGAAGCACGGAGTGACCTCTAGGCACAGATGGGGATTTCACAGACCGGCGTCCGTTTGACTTTAACACCGAAATCAAAAACAACCAGTTCACATTCACTTTTCTTATATGTTTGAATCTACACTGCATAGACTTGCCTATTCTGCGACTATCTTCAAGCATCAAGTAACAATTTTGACAACGACGGTCATGAATGGAGTCGAGGAACGACCAGAAGATGGAATTCAGGCTAGAAGATTTCCCACCCCGGAGAATATCAGCAGAACCGCACTGAGGCGCACTATGTATTTATGGCTGTTATGCAGCTGCGCCCGCAGCCTGCTACCAAACCAAGCGAAGCCGATGCCATAAAAGATGGTAGGAATGACGGTAGCGCCGAGACCAAAACAGAGTCCCAGCCACAACCCGTGCCAGACACTGGCGCCAGTGGCGGCAGAGAAGATGACGCTGCCAAGGGGTGCGCAGGGTGACATCGCCATCCCCGCACCAAGCAGAAACAGTCCGCCAGGCATCAAGGCCTCCGCAGATTCATTGCGGATATCGCTCACCTGCACCCGGCCCTTATGTGCACATGCGCTCTCTGCGGGACGCCGCAATAGCATCGCCAGGCCCAGCAACAGCGCCGCCAGACCAAGCAACCAACGCAACTCCTGACCCGCGACACCGTTACCTAGGATCTGCCCACTGAACCCGGCCACCGCAGCAAGCCCGGCATAACTGGCGAGTCGTCCCAGGGAGAATGGCAACATGATGCGCCAGGAGCGACGCACGCCACCCTCACTGGCGATGAATATCGGCCCGAGAAACGGTAGACAGGCGATGGTGCAGGACCCCATGCCAAATAACAGACCAAGCAGCATGGCCATAGGCAGGGTCAATAACGTCTGCTCGATCGGGGTCACGGGGCTACTCGCACTCGGCCAGATATTCGCTACGCGCCAATACCGCAGCACCGAAGGCGGTGGTGGTCTGCGGATGTTCCGGCACCAGGATATCCCGCTGCAGCTCATCCTCCAGCGCAGCAACCAATCCCTTGTTCAGCGCCGGCCCCCCATCGAAATATATATTGTCTTCAATGCCGACCCGCTTGGCCAGACGCGCGGTACGCTTGGCGATGGAGTAGTGGATACCGGCAACGATCTCCCCCTTGCCATGGCCGTTCGCCAACAGACCTATGATCTCCGACTCGGCAAAGACGGTGCAGGTGCTGTTGATCGAGAGAGGTGCGGCCTGTGCATTGAAGTGGTAATCACCCAACTCCTCCAGATCTATCTCCAGGTTACGTGCAGCCACATCGAGAAAGCGCCCGGTACCGGCAGCGCATTTGTCATTCATCGCGAAGTTGGCTACATGGCCGTCGCTGTCAAGCTGGATCGCCTTGGAGTCCTGGCCACCGATATTGATAATGGTGCGGACGCCGCCGAAGGCCTTGCCGGCCTCATGCGCACCGATGGCATTGGCGGTGATCTCGCTGATGGAGTCGTCCGCCTCCTTGAACAGCTTGCGGCCATAACCGGTTGCGATCAGATAATGCACATCCTCTTGTTTCAGGTTCTCCCGCTCCAGCAGACGTGCCAACGCCTCTTTTGCGTTCTTATGGAACAGGCTGCCTGAGGCGGTAACGTAGACCCCGGCGTGTTTTCCTGCTTCATCCACCAACGCAACCTTGATCGCGGTAGAACCTATATCGATACCTGCAAAAAACTTACTCATACAACTTTTCCTTCGAGCACCCCCTTCTCCCCACATGAGAGACGGGCCGTAGATAATGGGGAGAAGCCAGCTGTTGCTTCCCCAACCCAATCTCTCTCCGCGCGGGAGTATGGAGACGGGGCAAATACTTCATGCCTGTTTTCTCTTCCTCGCCTTGATGGATTCGATAAAGGCCTCAATGCGGGTGGATAACTGCCCCATATCATCCGGGCTGTAATCGGTCTCCACATACAGCATGGGTACGCTCTTCTCTGCCAGAGCATCGGCAATGCTGCGCTGCTCCATCTCGTAGACCTGACAACCGGCGAGAGATTGGTAGACTACCCCATCCACATCAAAGCTTGCTGCCAACTCCAACAGACGGCGTTGCCGGTCATCATTCCGGGTAAAAATGGGACAGGTACAGGGCTTGAGATAGCGGTCGGCAAGTCCGTCCAGCATATCATTAACCATCCACTCATCCACTGCTGTCATATCATAGAGCATACGGTTGGCCGAGCAGGTCTCATCGGCCACCACCACACCGCCCGCCTCCTCGATGAGGAGCGGCAGTTTCAGATTCGGAAAGATCGGTGGTGAACCGGTAAACAGGATGCGCGGGGCCTTGCGCTGTGCCGCCTGAAACCCGTCGATCTGACGCTGCTGCAACTCTGAGATCAGTTGTTCCACCGCTTCGGTCCAACGATCTATATCATCAAAGAAGTAGGCATTGGTGACAAGAAAGGCATCCTTACCGAGAAACAGTGCCGGGCTGTTCTTTCTCAGATTATGCAGGGCACGAAAGGCGCTCTGCGCACGCGCAGTCTTTGCCATTGCCGCCTTGAGTTTTTTGCGAGTCAGTTTGTTACCTGTAAGCTGGTGCAGGCGCAACGCGAACTGGCGTACCGAGCGTTGCCAGTAGAGGCGTGACTCTTCACTCTCCTTCGATGGCGGCAACTCAAGATCGTAGACCGGATAGCCCATCCCTTCGATCATGGCGCTGGCCTTCTTTTTCTGATCACAGGTGGTTGGGTTAACCACCAGATCAAGTTTGCCGATGCGCGGCACCGGGTTGGAAGAATTAAGCATGCCGAGCGTGGCCTTGACCAGGGAACAGGATTTGGCCGGCATGAAGTCGCCACCCAACTGATCGTAATGGTGAGAACCGTTACACAGCCGCACCGGCGTTGCGCCCATGGCATGAATCAGCTCTTCCGGCGCGTGGATGCAGGTGGTCCCGACCAGCACTTCCGCATGCGGCAATTCCTCACCTTGGCAATAGACCCGGCGGAACAGATCATAGAAGTAGTCCATGGAGTGAGGATTGTCGTCGAAACGATCAGTGATATGATCGAGAATATTCTCCGCCTCTCGCGCCTGTCTACTCAGATTGAACTCGGTTTTTTCAGCTTGCTGTGTTGGGCTCACGTTCGGATTCCTGGTTGCGGTTCATACGTTTGATAAATCCAGCTTCAGTGGACTCAAAGATTGTTTTTCCAAGAAAGGTCACCTTCAATGCACCATCTTCCGGACAGGCGGCAACACACTTCAGGCATAGAATGCAGTCATCCTGCATGATGCGTGGCTGCTCCACGTCATCGGCAATCTCCCTGATCTCCATATCACACACCCGGTAGCAGTCACCGCAACGGGTGCATTTGCCGCCATCCTTCTTCAGATTAAGCAGTGCCGGTTTGGAAAACAGATACTGCAATGCGCTCATGGGGCAGAAGAAACAGAAGAAGCGTTTTTTGACGAAGGCCCCGACAAAAAATATACCGGTGATCAACATCCCCAGCGCAGTCATGATCATTGTGGTCTTGTTGGAGAAATCCACAGTAAGCTGCGAGGTGTCGCCACTGAACAGTGGCAGGATCATGCGGGCGGGACAGATGTCGCAAAATGGCGTTCCCATGGAGTGAGAGAGATAGCCACCACCAATAGCGAGGGGGATAAGCACAGTCAGCGCCAGTAACACATATTTGATTACAGTAAGCCGGCGGAACTGCAGTTGGGTATAGCGCGAATAGCGGATCCCCAGACGTGTCCGCAGGGAGGTTATCCAATCCTGCAGAGTACCCAGCGGGCAGACAAACCCACACCAGGCCTTATTCAGCACAATAAACCATAAGGCGAAGGTCAGGAATGCGGTAAGTACCCCAATCCCCATGTAACTGAACAGTCTTGACCAATTGCCGGAAAGAAGGTGTTGCATCGGCAGCAAGAAGCATACACCACCTCGCCCCTCCTGATTAAAGCCACAGGCAAAGGTCGGCAGACTGTTACCCAGGTTGACGGCGAAGTAACCGCCATAGACCAGCAGAATGAAGAAGGCGATCTGCAGCCAGAAGCGGAAGCTGCGCAGGTCAATCGCATTGACGCGGTCACGCAGTCTACTCATCAAAACGTACCTCTCGGTAGGGACGGCTGCGACGCCGGCGGAAAAAATAGATGCCAACTCCACATAAAAACAACGCAGAAACACCTAAGGCCAGACCATAGCCGTATGACTCATAATCCCGTGGCGATGGATAGTAGTTGCCGGCATAGCTGGCCTTCACCAACGTCTGCGCATAGGGCTTACCATCCAATTCACCGGACTCAGGTGCGGACATTTCCGCCACCACCAGATATGGTTGGCTATGCCCTTTATCGAACATCTGCCATGTCGGAAAATAGTCCCGCAGCATGGTAAAGCTGACACGGCCATCGGTGTCAGATATTACCTGCTTGCTCCAGCCAGTGGCACTAGTGAAGGTAACAGCTGCCTTCGGTACAGGTTTACCGAAGCGCAATAACTGGAAGGATATTCTGTCACCTGATCCCAACTTGGTATGAAAATTCTCCCTGGGGAGACGCTCACGCACGATCTCCAGCGCAATCTCAGGGTTATGTTTGGGCGGCATCTTGGGTTGGACATTGTCATGTCCCTCACGACAGCTGTGCTTAAGGACCTCGGCCTTGGCAATCTGTATCTGGCGGATGTCCTTGTCGACCCAGGTGTGGCTGACATAGGCGTTATAGAACCCCTCATCCGGCATGGCGAAATCAACATTCAGCATACCGTGTTGCTTATCACGCCGTATCTTCTGTTCGGTTATCTGTCCTTTGGTGTCGAGCAGGATCAGCTGCGAGAACTGGGTACCCTGGACCACAAAACCGGAATCGGGAGGGCCATCACCAAGGCGCAGCCAGAGATGTTTGTAATAGACTCCGCGGCGAATCTGCACCGGACCACCGTGTGCATGCGCGCCGCCATGGCCGGCATGCGGAGATTGATCCGAAAGCCACAGGGTGGCACCTTGAACCGTGTGCATCAGTAGAGACAAGGCAAACAGCAAGCCGGTTGCCGACCGCAGATGTTTTGCGGGCATGGGAAATCCTCGGGTAAAAAGGTTAATACTTCTCGGTTTCAACATAGGGAATAGTTAACTCTGCATGCAGCAAAAATTCGTGTTTTGATATTCATGGATTGAAGGTTTTTCATCTGGGTAAGCCTCTTATTTTATTTTTATTTTGCCCCGAATCACTCATGAACACTGAGGCCACACAATACACAAATTTATAGTTATTATTCAATGAGTTATTTCACACACCAGGTGTGTGAAATGCCACAATCTCTATACAATCAGGCATGTGCGCTGATTGATGTGATTGCGAATGCATCCATGAGGATTACTCGCCAATTGCGTCTAGAAATATTACCTTTCCACCACCAATACCAACACAACCCGTAAACCGTATTGCAATCATAGGATTAAGTTAAAACTCGTAAGTGACGCCAGCATAGAAAGTTCTTGGACTGCCAACAGCATATGACCTCCCGGATGAAGAGCTGTAAGAGACACGCTCTGCATATTTTCTATCCGTCAGATTCAATATATGTCCCCATAGTGCCCAGTTGTTATCAATGTCATAGGAAACCCTCAGGTTGAACAGATCAGGACGCTTGGCCTTGCCTGCAGGATCTGCATTGTCATTACTGGTGTAGTATTCACTGATATGGTTCCACTCCAGTTCCGCCTCCAGGCCGTGCATCGGCATCCAGGTGAGACGGGCGTCCAGATGGTGTTTCGGTGAAGCGCTCAAGGTGTTGCCGCTGTAATCATCGGAACCGCTGACAAAATCTATGTATTTATTGTCCGCATAGGTATGGGTTATATCGAAACGCCAGTCGTCGTTTATACTGTAACCGAGAGCGGATTCAAGGCCCTGTACCCTCACCAGTCCGGCATTTTCATATATGTGGAGAGTGCTATTGCCTACCAGCATATCCTGGATATCGGTACGATAGACGGTGATGTCGTAATCGAGTCTCGAATCAAACAGGTGACCACGCACACCAATCTCGAAGTTTTCCGCTGTCTCAGGCTGCAGAGACGGGTTGGCGTCGAAACGGTCAGCGCCATAACCGCCGCCCACAAACAGATATGTCCTGCTCGGGACAACAAAGCCCTGCCCATAGCCGAACCACAGGCTGTTATTGTTGCCAAGATCAAAGGTGACACCAGCCTTGGGGCTTAGGTTGCTGAAGGTGATCTCTTCATCGTAGTTGGTGGTATGGCCATGACTTATCTTGTAGCCCACCGCGGAATATTTGATGTGGTCATATCGCGCTCCTACCGACAGGCGCATCCAGTCTATAGGGGAAATTTCATATTGGAAGAATGGTGATGCAACCTCTGCCAGTACATCCCACTCCTGTGCAATATCGCTGTCTGCGGTTCTGTCTTCATAGGTGATGGAGTTGGAATCGCTGTTCTGCAGATCTATACCTGCAACCAGTTGGGAACGGTAAAAATCGTAATCATGTTTATAGATGCCAACCATGTTTTGGTTGGTTACATCGCTACTGCCAAAGCCTCCGGTAGCACTATAGGATGGCGGACCTTCAGAAACAGTATTGCGAATACCATAGGAGATCTCAATACTGGAACGATCACTCAGATCAAGTTCGTATTTGGAGCTGACAGACTTTGCCAGTTCGTCGTTATAGGCGTCAGGGACTGCCGCCTGTTGCCAATCATCATGGTATTGTGCCTGGGTCAGTGAACCCGGGTTTTCTTGATACAGGTCTAGATATTCGGATCTTACGGTAAGCGTGGAGTAGTCTCCTATATCAACCACAGCTTTTGCACTTACCTGTTTTCGGTTATTGATTGATCTGTCCCTCCAGCCAGAATATTCCATCTTGTTGGCATCAATAAAATATCCGAATGCGCCAACACTACCTGCTGCGGAAACGCCGCCGCGCCCACGCTGGTACATGCCGCCTTCACCCCATATACGATATTCCGGTTCCAGCGGCGGTTTGCGGGTAATCACATTGATCACGCCACCGAGCGCATTACTCCCGTACAGTGCAGACGCTGGCCCTCTGATCACCTCTACCCGCTCGATATCGAAGGTGTTGGTATCCTCAAGCGATCCGATTGTGCCACTACCAAAGGCAGAGCTGGTGGCAAGCCCGTCAATCAGATTGACCGTATAGTTTTTGCTGCCCATAGGAATACGCAGGTTCCTGATCATACTGTAGCCAGGAATACGCTTGAGCAGTTCCAGGCGGGAATCAACGAACTTGACCGTATCCAGTTCCTTGCTATCGATTACACTGATACTTGCCGGCACCTCTTCGATCTTTTGCTCGGTTCGCCCTGCTGTTACCACCAGGATACCAAGATCTTCCGCGCTTACCGTGACCGGCAGAGAGAAAATACCGACAAGCAACAACGAAACTTTGCGGGAGCTATGACCCCGCATATATCTTTCCATCATTATGCAATACCCCTAAGACATGCCGACAGCCGCAATATGTTCCGTAATGGTTATTAGCTTGGTGCCGGAATCATCGTTATGTTTTTAAATTACCTGAATCACCATGACAGCAGGTGTACACGATACATAAAAATATCATTTATTTTCAATATGTTATTTCACACACCAGGCCATATGAAATGACTTACTACTGCGCGGAAATGATTGATATTCATCGGCTTGATTTAACTGCCCACGGTAAATTTTTGCGGGAAATGAGATATCTGATGAGACAGATATGTCAGTGAACAGGGGATATAACACACAGCATGACACAGTGATCGTTCCCACACAGGAGTGTGGAAATTAGATGTCAATCGATAAGCAACACAATCAGCTGTTGCGGCCCATGGATACCATAGGCCAGCGTCTGTTCAATATCTGCGGTTTTGGAGGGGACTGACCTAAGATCAATCTCAGTGGAAAAAATTTAAGGCCACACAAGCCTTGTCATGTGCGTTTTCGTTTGCGAGCTTTTATGGATTCAATAAAGGCCTCTATCCTAGTAGATAGCTGCCCCATATCATCAGGGCTATAGTCGCTCTCCACATAGAGCATGGGGATGCCCTGCGCATTTAGGCTGGCGGCGATGCTGCTCTGCTCCATCTCATATACCTGACAGCCTGCGAGAGACTGGTAGACGACGCCATCCACATCAAAACTTGCTGCCAACTCCAACAGGCGCCGCTGGCGATCCAGGTTATTGGTGAAGATGGGACAGGTACAGGGCTTAAGGTAGCGGTCCGCCAGGGCATCGACCATATCATAGAGACGCCATTCATCCACAGCAGCCATATCGTAGAGCATACGACTTGATGAGCAGGTCTCATCGGCTACCACCACACCACCCGCCTCTTCGATGAGCAGCGGCAATTTCAGATTCGGAAAGATCGGTGGCGAACCGGTAAACAGGATACGTGGAGCCTTACGCTGCGCCGCCTGAAAACCTTCGTCCTGCCGCTGTTGCAGTTCGCGATTCAGTCTATCCACCGCAGCGGTCCAACGTTCGATGTCGTCGAAGAAGAATGCATTGGTAACAAGAAAGGCGTCCTTGCCAAGAAAGAGCGCTGGGCTCTGCTTCCGAAAATTGTGCATACCACGAAAAGCGGATTGGGCGCTTGCGCTCTTCGCCATAGCCACCTTCAGGCTGCTAGCTGTGAGCTTATTGCCGGTTACTTCACTCAACCTGCCGGTAAGATCGTGCACTGATTCACGCCAGTAGAGGCGCGCAGCCTGGCTCTCCTTGTTCGATGGCAGATCGAGATCATAAACCTCGTGCCCCATACCACGCAGCATATCAGCAGACTTCTTTTTCTGGTCGCAGGTGGCAGTATTGATGATCAGTTCAGGTCTGCCGACACGCGGTACCGGGTTTGCCGAGTGCAACATCCCCAGCGTCGCCTTGACCAGCGAACACGACTTGGCTGGCATGAAATCGCCGCCAACCTGGTCATAGTGATAAGAGCCGTTGCACAGGCGCACCGGAGTGGCTCCTACGGCGTAAATCAACTCATCCGGCACCTGGATGCAGGTGGTGCCAATCAGCGTATCCCTACATGGTATCTCTTCGCCCTGGCAATAGACGCGACGAAACAGGTCATAGAAATAATCCATGGCCTGCGGATTGTCATCGAAGCGATCAGTAATGTGGTCGAGGATGTTCTCCGCCTCACGCGCCAGGCGGCTACTCTTGAACGGTTGCGGTTCACTCTGCATATTTTTTGTTCTCATTATCTTGTTGCATACGTCTCCTGAATCCTTCCTCGGTCGATTCGAAGATCGGTATCCCGACAAAGGTAGCCTTCAGTGCACCTTCTTCCGGACATGCGGCCACGCATTTGAGACATACTGTGCAGTCCTCAGTCACCAGATCACTTTTTTCTATTTCATCTGCGATCTCCTGGATATCAATATCGCATGCCCGGTAGCAATCGCCACAACGAGTGCATTTTGCTCCATCCTTTATTAGCTTCAATGCGGAACCCTTGGAAAATAGATACAGCAATGCGCTAAACGGACAGAAGTAACAGAAGAAACGTTTTTTGACGAAAGCACCCACAAAAAACAGGCCGACAATGATCGCTCCCAGACTGGTGAGAATCATGCCGCTGGTGGATGAAAAATCGATATAGAATTGGCTATAGTCCCCGGTAAATAGTGGAATCAGCATCCGGCCTGGGCAGATTCTGCAAAACGGCATGGAAAGTCCGTTGGGTAGCTTGCCCAGGCCGAAAATAGGATTGCTGATACCAATAGGTATCAGAATCAACAGAACCAGCAATATGTATTTGATGCTTTGAATGCCTTTTCTTGTCTTCCAGTGATATTCGGAATAGCGCACATTGAGTGCGGCGCGGACCCTGGTAATCCAATCCTGCAAGGTACCGAGCGGGCAGACATAACCGCACCATGCTTTGTTTAGCAAAAGAAACCACAGGACAAACACGCCAAGGGCAATCAAAAACATCACACCGCCAAAGCCGAGAAAATAGTCCAGAGGATGTTTCAAATCGTGCTGCAGTATACCCAGATAACATACGCCACCACGGCCGTCGGAGTTGAATACGCAGGCAAAGGTGGGAAGTTTGTCACCCAGGTCGAAACCGACATATCCGCCATATACCAGCAACAGGAAAGACACCAGTTGAAACCAGTTGCGGAATCGTTTCAGATCGACGTTGTTTATCTGTTTTTTCAAACGTTCCAGTCGGGTCATAACATTCCTCTGATCATATTCTTGTCAATCGGCGCTTTTTGATCAGGAGGCGATAGAGAAATATCCCGAAGCCGGATACAAGTAATATGGAGAAAACCAAAAGGAAGGCAGGCATTTTTGCCGCCCACTCCAAAGGCGACGGACCGAAATATATCGGCTGAGTCATCCGGTAATGGATGTGTCGGTATGGCCGTCCCTGAAAATCACCTGTGGCATCTGTCGTATAATCCGCCTGGATAAGCATATATTCTCTGTGATACCTTTCCTTGGCGATATCGACATACCTATCGCGTGGTATTTCGAAACTTGCTATACCATCAGAATCTGGCTGCAGTGCGGTACTCCAGCCGCTACTGGTAATGACCTTCACCGGCGCGTTCTGGATAGGATTCTGATTAAGAAATACCTTAAGACGTACTATGTCTCCTGAGTAGATACAGCAGGAGATATGATGCTCTTGTATAGGCTTCTGCAGGACAATCTCAAACGGTGTGTCTTTGACCGGCGGGCGGCCATATTTAGAGTCAATAGTGCGACCCCGCATCTCTTTGAACACCGATTTTTCTACTTCTCCATACTTATTGTAGAAACGGTACTTTGCCAGCGATACTTGCAAGGTGTCGTCATGTAGCTCACGGTGCTGATAGAATACCCAGTGGTGCCCCTGCAGCGGAGCACGAAAACGGACAGTGCTTCCATCTATGTTCGCTGTATGGACCTTCCCGTTCGGATCAACTGCATAGGCCGTTGCATCCCCCGCTCCGGCATCACTGCTGGTGTAAACAACGCCATCCGGGTAATCACCCTTTACAATGTAAAAGGTATTGTCGGGTGAATCAGACTTTGGACAGCAACCAGATGATGGCTCCTCCTGGCTAAGCCAGATTGATGCACCGGCAACTGCCGGAGTGAGCACAAGAAGAGCGGTAATACCGGTCCTGACAAATTTAATATATTTGTAAAATACTGACATCGCTATGCCCTCTGAACGAATGCAGTTAGGGGTTTGGGCATCCTTGCCCAGAGGCACATCCTGGCTGTTCTATGCTACGGTGCAACTGCGTTCTGCCTCAGAAGCGGGCGTTGAGGCCCAGGTAGAAACTCCGCTCGTCAGCCAGGTAGCTACCCTGGTAGTACTCACGGTCGAACATGTTTTTAATCGAAAGGTCAGCGGACCAATTGTCATTGAAGCGGTAACCTAGTTTTGCATTAACCCTGAAATAGGCATCGTATGATCCCGGCACACCGCTCTCGGTGTCACTATTGTCGTCCTTGCTGTACATCTTACCGGTGTAGCTTCCGATCACTGAGCCGAACCATGGGCCGTAATCACCCTGAATGCCTACATTAGCCAGACGACTGGCCTGTAGCGGGATCTTTTTGCCCACCGACTCGGGGCGCACTTCGTTTTCGGTGATTTCGGTATCGACCCAGGTGGCATTGATAAAGGCACTGATATTTCGGGTCAGGGCGTGGCGCAGTTCCAAATCCAGGCCTTTGGTTTCCGCTGAACCAGCGTTCAGCTTGATGCGATCTGAGCCGCTGGTGGTGGTATAAATCAGATCACGATAGCGGCTGGCATAAGTGGTGGCGCGCAATTTCGTGGCACTCGAAAGCTGGTGTTCTACGGAGAGTTCCGCGCTGGTCACCGTCTCCGGTTTCAGGTCAGGGTTGGACCAGTATATGGTACTGGTCCCGAAGGTGGAGTACATATCTGACAGGTTGGGGGCGCGGAATGCCTTACCGATAGCACCCTTGATTACTGTACTGCCGGAAAGATCATAGACCAGTGAGACCTTGGGGCTGAATGCAGAACTGGAGCGGCTGCTGTAGTGAGATAGGATACTGCTTATGAAGATGTCACCATCGGTGGTCCATCTGTCATAGCGCGCGCCCACGTAGGCCGTAAGATCCGGGCTAAGACTTATTTCATCTTGGGCGTAGAGGGCAAAAAGCTGAGAGTTGCCGTTCGCATAGTCACCCAAGGCGCCCTTGTCACCCTCTTCCGTCCAGTCGCTCAGAGCATATACCTTCTTGTTGAGTTCGTTACGGTTACCGGACAGACCGAGCACCAGGTAATGGTTGTCGCCTATAGGCAACCCGGCGTGGACGTCGCCGTAGATAGAGCTGGCTGGGATGTCGCTGAAGCTTCCCGGGCCTTTGGTTGCGGTCAAGCTAGAGCTAATGGAGGTGTACCAGTAGGAGTTGTCCTGATAGCTCAGGCTGGCGTCCAGGTTGCCGCCGTTGGCCAGATCCCGCTTATAGTTCACTGCATAGCGGATCACCTTTTCGGCGTTGCTGGCACGCAGGAAATCTGTGGCGCGGATGGTGGTGGAGGCACCGTCTATATCCGCAGAACCGGAGGTAAATGGAACACCGCCGGCACGTAGATAACTCTCTCCTTCGGCGCCATAGGAGACGGTATCGAGATAGGATGCCGACAGGATCAACTTGCTCACATCGGAAAGTGGCAAATAGAGCTTGGCCGAGAGATTATCCACCTCCCAGGACTGCTTACCCTTGTCGCCGATAATGTAAGTGGTGCCACCAGTGGGAGTGCCAATCTTCTCCCAGCCAGTAACTAGAGTACCGCCGACGCCGCTGGGAGTTTTGGTCACAAGCTCCTTGACGTAGCCGTCGGCCTCTTTGTGGTTGTAAGAGAGGCTAAGGCCCACACCGTTCTCGAAGCGATCACGATAGCTCGTACTCAGGCTCTTCAGGTTGTGACTGCCGCCCTCGGCGCGTACGCTTAACTCACGTTCCTCCGGCTCCTTGGTGATTATGTTGATCACTCCCGACATGCCGGCGCCGCCATAGAGTGAAGAGAAAGGGCCTGGTACCACTTCAATCTGCTGGATATCTTCCATCGGTACTACGGACATATTTACACCGCCACTGAATGCGTTGTTCAGCGGGACGCCGTCGAGCAGCACGCCGGTGCGGTAATATCCTGGCACGCCACGCAGGGTGATCTGGTTCTGCCAGTTGCTAGGCTGCTCTCCGTCGAGTGAGCGGATGAAGACACCGGGCGTACCCTGCAAAGCCTCATCAATGCGTTGGGCGTCCTTGTTCTCGATCTCACGTTGAGTAACCACGGTAACGCTGGCAGGTGCCTCCGATTCCACTTTTGCGGTACGGGTTGCGGTGACCACCATCACGCCTAAATACTCCGCACTTGCTATATCTGGTAGAGCGATGATTCCTGCCAGCAACAACATGCCCTTGCAGGAAACCCCCCGCATGTTTTTTTTATTCATTCTGTAAACTCCCATGTTCGTGCTGTTTATTAAAATTGTTATCGGTGATTTATATGTTCTTCTTTTTTCATCACTCTTATGAATAGAGGGTGAAACACGGGGAATACGATACATAAAATTATCATTTATTTTCAATATGTTATATCACACACCAGGCCATATGAAATGACACAGTACCAGGTGAATACTATTGATATTCATAGGCTTGATTTAACAGCCAACGGTAAATTTTTGCGGGAAATGAGATATCTGATGAGACAGATATGTCAGTGAACAGGGGATATAACACACAGCATG
>JBNKDM010000021.1:0-30270 GCA_050288245.1 Sedimenticolaceae bacterium | reverse complement strand
ACCTGGATTAGTTAATATAAATAGCAGCAAAACTGCATATTTCATAGTAAAAGACCATGAAATCTAACCCACTAATTAAACGGATATTATTGGGCCTATGAGTGCATTACTACCTAACATTCGATAAAACTGCTGCAGTCTACCAAAAAGGCAGCCACAGTAAACCGTTTTTTATGGGCATATAGAATTAATATTCTCAATCTAGTAAAGATAGTCAGCCAATAGTTGCTGATTTATAGCGATGGCGCCATCAACTAGATCTCTAACCCTTTGAGATATTGGAATATCTTTTTTGCTGCAGCCGCAGGCTTGTTCAAATCCTGCTCCTTTTGAGCTGCCCTGAGGAGCTGTCGCAGATAGTGTCTATCCAGATCCGGGCAGATACGAGTGAGTTCGTTCAGGGCACTGTCACCGTCCGTAATGAGTCTCTCACGCCACTGTTCCAGTAGTTTCAGCCGGCGTTGGTTATCCGGATGGTTGCTATCCAGGCGTCGCAATCCATCCATAACCATATCCATATCCTCATCCGCCAGTAATTTTCCGATCCTGCGAATATGTCTCTGCTGAGCCGTGCGGTTTTTGATGCGGGTGTACTCTTCAAGTGCATCCAGCAGAGTCTGGCTGAATGAAAAACCGGTGATCTGTGCCGGCTTAAGTGCAACCAGCTGCTCCCCAACCTTTTGCAACTCTGCAAACTCGCGTTTTATCTGGCTCTTACTCTTCTCAAGCTGTTCCGTTTCCGGTTGTTCACTCCGGTCATCTATAGTCATTACACATCCCGTTAACGTGTTATAGCCATTCCATATATTCAATGATCATCTGGACACTTCTACTGCCACGAAATTCGTTTATATCCAGGCGATAAGCGGCATAGAGATCCTGTTCGCTGTTATTTGGACTGTTATTGCCCTGGTTGAAAGCGATTGCATCCAGTACATCTCCCATCTCGGTTGCAAGGACCAGTTTCATATGTTTCGTGCCAACTATACGCCAACTGATCTGTTTGAATCTTCCATCGAACACCGGTTCGGGAAAATCATGCCCCCAGGGGCCGGCATCCCGCAGCAGCTCAGCAATCTCCAGGGTCATCTGCTCAGACGGGATAGCGCCATCCGAGTGGATAACTCCACGAATATCATCCGGTTCCAGGTGACATCTCACTTCCGCATCAAATGCTGAGCTGAATCTCTCAAAGTCTTGGTACAACAGGGTAAGTCCGGCTGCCATGGCATGACCACCAAACTTGCTGATAAGACCTGGATTTTTTACCGCTATCCTATCCAGAATGTCTCTGATATGTACCCCTGTGACTGATCTGGCCGAACCCTTTATCCATCCGTCATCAGATGATGCAAATGCGATCACCGGTCGATGATAGCGATCCTTTATCCTGGAAGCGAGAATGCCAATCACCCCCTGATGCCACTGCTGGTCGTAGATGCAGAGGCCAAAAGGCAGTTCAGCCTCGCCCTGCATCTTTAAAGATTTTAGATTAGCCAGGGCCTGCTGGCGCATTTCATCTTCAATCCCTCGCCGCTGGTGATTCAACCGATCAAGTTCCAGCGCCCCCTGCTCCGCCCGTTGCTGGTCGTCGGCAAGCAGGGTCTCTATCCCCAGTGACATATCCTCCAACCTGCCAGCTGCATTCAGCCTAGGACCTACCGCAAACCCAAGATCTGAGGCTACGATACGTTCCATATTACGTCCTGCAACCTGCAACAGCATCCTGATACCGGGACGGCACTGCCCTGCCCGTATACGACGGATCCCCTGATGCACCAGGATACGGTTTATCCGGTCCAGAGGCACCACGTCGGCCACGGTCCCCAATGCCACAAGATCCAAAAAACAGGCCAGATTCGGCTCCTCCAACCCGCGCTCTGCAAACCAGCCGTGCTCCCTTAGTCTGGATCTGAGGGCCATTAGCAGATAAAACAGCACACCCACCCCTGCCAGATTCTCTCCACTGCTCCCACCATCCGGCAGATTTGGATTTACGATCACTGCGGCATCCGGCAGCTCATTACCCGGTAGATGATGGTCAGTGATCAATACCGGAACTCCCGCATCTGCGGCCGCTGCTACCCCGGCAATACTGGAGATTCCGTTATCCACGGTTACGATAAGATCCGGTGATTGTCTCAAGGCGACGGCAACTATCTCTGGCGTCAGACCATATCCATATTCAAACCGGTTCGGTACCAGATAATCTACCTGCTCCGCCCCCATAGCCCGCAGCGCTAAAACAGCCAGGGCACAGGAGGTGGCACCATCGGCATCAAAATCGCCTATGATCAGAATTCGATTGCAATCCTGCATATGCTGGTGCAGCAGCTTGGCCGCCTCAGCAGTTCCGGATATGGTGGAGGGTGAAGGCAGATCGGTCAGTTCACGCCCCAATTCCACCGCGTCAGTGATACCTCTGGCCAGATATATCCTGCTAAGCAGTGGATGGATATACTCAGGTAGTTGGCACTCTTCCGGGATTTTGCGCCTGATTACCTCTGTTTTTGTATGTAACACGCTCTTTGCCTAGCTCACCAGATTGACATAGTATGCGCCCATGAATGGACTACACACCAAATCCGGTCAGCATAACAGAACCGGGATTTCCTGTGCAGATGATCTGGAAATAACGGATAAAACCAGGACTATTACGCCTGGCGAAGTCCACATCTGGCGTATCGATTTGGATAAGCCGGCAGCCGGCATGCTGGAGCTGTTATCCCCGGATGAAATCGAGAGATCCGGGCGGCTAAAACAGGCATTGGACAGAAACCGTTTTATTCGTGCCCATGGGGCCATGCGCTTCATCCTGGGTGACTACCTTGGCCTAAATGGAAAATTGCTGACGTTTGGAGTTGGAGATAAAGGGAAGCCTTATCTGATCAGACCGGACACCAGCCTAAAATTCAATCTAAGTCATTGTGAAGATATGGCGCTGTTGGCAGTTACAAAAGAGATTTCGGTCGGCATAGACCTGGAACGCATCAGAACTGAACCATTACAGCTAAAGATTGCCAAACGCATGTTTCCGGAACCTGTCTACACCAGACTTTCCGCTTTGCCGCCTGAACATGTTGGTAAGGAATTTTTACATTATTGGACCGAGTTTGAGGCAAAAGCCAAATGTATGGGTGAAGGTATATTCTCTAATGGAGATAAACAAAACCGCCTCCCTACAGCGCACTTTATTCCGGAACCAGGCTGGACCGCCTGCGTTGCAATCATGCAACATGAGATCAACAGCAATAACTTACGGCATCACAAGTTTGGAAGTTGAGTATAAACACCTGTTATCATGCACCGCTAAAAATCAATTCTAACCAACTCTTTCACCTCTCTGGCCATGGACCGGGACGAAAGAAACATTGAGCAGATAAAATCACCCGATGGAAACAGTTCAAATCCTACTATTGTCCCTGGTGCAGGGACTAACTGAGTTTCTCCCCATATCCAGTTCAGCACATCTTATCCTGGCACCCAAGCTCTTCGGATTTGCCGATCAGGGTCTAGCCTTTGATGTATCGGTACATATTGGATCATCTATCGCTGTGATCACCTATTTCCGGAAAGAGCTGAGCCTTATCATTAAAGATTTTTTTGCATCCATCGGCAAGCCGGAACGTGCCACAGAACATTCACATATGGGCTGGATGATCATTCTGGCAACCACACCTATTGTTCTCTTTGGTTTGGAGCTAGAGCCATTTGTTGAACAACATATGCGCAGCGCGCTGATGATATCCATCCCAACCATTGTGTTTGCTCTGCTGCTCTACTGGTATGACCTCAAAGGCAGAAGGGAGCGTGATGAAACAAGCATTACCTGGAAGGATGCACTGGTGATAGGTATGTTTCAGGTGCTGGCTGCCTTTCCGGGCACCTCTCGCTCCGGGATAACCATGACCGCAGGATTGATGCTGGGACTAAACAGACGCGCCGCATCCAGATTCTCCTTTCTCCTGGCCATACCAACCATAATTTTATCCGGGGTACTGGTAATCTACGACCTGCTGAACAGCACACACCAGGTGGTATGGCATGATTTGATTCTGGGAGCAGTTCTATCTTGTGTATCTGCCTATCTATGTATCTACCTGTTCCTCAGTTTTATCGAGAGATGCGGCATGTTGCCGTTCGTCATATATAGAATTATCCTGGGTGTGGCCCTGATTTTTGTTGCCCTGGCGTAGAGATGATAACCAATAACCCTGTCACCGGTGCCGGCTATGTTCTAAGCGGCCTCAAACTTCTGGCCAGACCAGGCCTGCGCCGCTATGTCGTGATGCCGCTGCTGATAAACATCCTGATTTTTTCACTCATAGCCTGGGTCGGTTTCACCCAATTCAGCAACCTGCTCGACTGGATGTTACCGCAAGACTCATGGCTCTCCTATTTCAGGTATATTCTCTGGCCCCTGTTTGCCATCGCTGCCATCCTGGTAACCTTTTACTCCTTTACCATTCTGGCCAATCTGTTCGCTGCGCCGTTTAATGGACTGCTTGCCGAAAAGGTAGAGACCATGCTTACCGGCAGGCCACCTGGTAACCCGCAAACCGGGATAGTGCAATCAATCTGGCCCGCTATCCGCTCAGAGCTGGTTAAGCTTAGGTACTTTATTCTCCGCGCCCTGCCGCTCTTATTGTTGTTCCTGATTCCAGGGATAAACGTTATTGCCCCTCTGCTCTGGTTCCTGTTCGGCATCTGGTATCTGGCGTTGGAATATGCAGACTACCCCATGGCCAACAACGGACTGGCATTCAGGGATCAACATGGTCAAATGCAGCAGATACGTCTGGCTGCGCTGGGATTTGGTGCAAGTCTTACTCTGCTGATGATGGTGCCGATACTCAACTTTGTCGCCATGCCGGCAGCGGTGGCCGGTGCCACCGCCATGTGGTGTGATAGGGGGTAGTTTGTAATTTTCTACTCCCGGTATGTAATACGATTTCTCGTTCCAACGCAGGGGCGTGGAAACGAGTTAAATATAGAAAAACCCACTGCCATCCAATATATCCTCTCTCACGAACAAGAGCGCATTATCTATATCCTGTTAGGAGTCCATCCCCCTGGACAATGAATTACTATCGCCTACAGGAGTGGGCTACACGCCAGCAAACAGCATTCACATCCATTTGAGGTAATTTGCGTTCATTTGCAGCTTGGCTGTTACTTTTTTCCTTGCCTTACAAATTCCCTTATCCTTTCTACTCCCTCCTGCAACAGCTCTATATCGGTGGTATAAGCAAAGCGCAGATGTCTCTCCGGGGCATTGGTTCCAAAATCCATCCCAGGCGTTACCGCGACCCCCTTCTCTTCCAGCAGTTTATGGGAGAAGCTGGTACTGTTATCTGTGAGTTGGCTGCAGTCACCGTAGAGATAGAATGCACCCTGAGGTCTGGTCTGAAAGCCAAATCCCAGCTCCTGCAGGGCTGGCAATAGATAATCGCGGCGCTGCCGAAATATCTCCTTACGCTGCTCCAGGATCTCTGTGCTTGTATCGCTGAAGGCCGCCAGCGCCGCATACTGGGACAGCGTCGGCGCAGAGAGAAAGATATTCTGCGCCAGACGGTCCAGCGCCCCAATCATATCTGGTGGCGCCACTACCCATCCCAGACGCCAGCCGGTCATACCGAAATACTTGGAAAAACTGTTGATGACAAACACCCTGTCACTTATCTCCAGCGCAGTATGGTCAGCTGCTTCGTACACCAGGCCCTGGTAGATCTCATCCACAATCAAAACACCAGCGTGCATATCAACAACACGGTCTATCTCCAGCAGCTGCTCTCTACTGAGCATGGTACCCGTAGGGTTTGAGGGCGAAGCCACCATCACCGCCTTGGTGTTACTGCGCCAGTGTTGCTCGACCAGACTGGCGTTTAGCTGATAATCGCTATCCGCTCCGACATCCACCTTTTGCAACTCACCACCTACCAGATGTACAAAATTTCTGTTACATGGATACCCTGGATCTGCCAGCATAACGCCGTCACCCGGATTGATCAGGACACTCAGCAAAAGTTGCAGGGCGCCGGATGCGCCCGGTGTGACCACAACCCGGCCAGGGTCTACATCCAAACCAAAACGTCTCATATAATGCGAGGAAATCGCATGCCGGAGCTCAGGCAGCCCCAGCGCCGGGGTATAGTGGGTGCGTCCATCCGCCAAGGCCTGGTGGCCTGCCTGGATGATTGGAGATGGCGTGGCAAAATCTGGTTCCCCCACCTCCATATGTATTACTTTACGCCCCTGGGACTCGAGTTCCTTGGCCCTCATCAGAAGTTCCATCACATGAAACGGCCTGATTTTATGCATTCGATCAGCAATCACTTCAGAAATCCCCGGATTTGCCGCAAACCTAGACGGACAGAAAATATGGGGTGCTAGCTTACCCCAAAGAATCGCGGGAAAGAATCTGTTCCATACAATGTTTGGACACAAATTCTTGCCGATGACCTGCTATTCTGGTATAGATACGCCCCTTCATTAGAGTGGTTTGTCAGGAGATTTGAATGGTCGCTAAAAAGAGAACCGAGAAAGTGCTTTCCGGTCCGTTCGGCTTTACGCCCTATAAGAGCAAAAAGGGCGAAGAGTACATGAATGAGAAACAGGAGGAGCATTTCCGGGCAATCATGCAGGCATGGAAGCAGGATTTGATGGCGGAGGTAGACAGAACCGTCCACCACATGCAGGATGAGGCCGCAAACTTCCCTGATCCCTCCGACCGTGCCAGTCAGGAGTCAGAATTCAGCCTGGAGCTGCGTACCCGTGACCGTGAGCGCAAACTGATCAAAAAGATTGATGAAACCCTGCATCTCATCGACAGCCACGAATATGGCTACTGCGAGACCTGCGGCGTTGAGATTGGGATTCGCAGACTCGAGGCCAGGCCTACCGCAACCCTGTGCATCGACTGCAAAACCCTGGATGAGATCAGGGAAAAACAGACCGGTTGATCCGGTCCGTATGATATCAGCAGAAAACCGGCTTTATAGCCGGTTTTTTCATGTTTACACTGCACTACTATGACAGCCAGCACCAGATATCGCGGACGTTTTGCCCCTTCTCCCTCCGGACCGTTGCATTTCGGCTCCCTGGTGGCAGCACTTGGCAGCTATCTGGATGCACGCAGGCACGAGGGAGTATGGCTGTTAAGGATGGAGGATATAGATCCGCCACGGGAAAGGCCGGGAGCTGCTGATTCCATCCTATCCACCCTGGATCTGCTCGGATTTGAGTGGGATGAGCCGGTCCTGTACCAGAGCAGTCGCATTGAGGCATACCGTGAGGCCGCATCTAATCTGCTCTCTCTGGGTATGGCCTATCCCTGCAGCTGCAGCAGAAGTGAGATCGATGAATTCGGCAATCCAGGGCCACAAGGGGTAATCTACCCCGGAACATGCCGCAACGGTCATGACCTGACCCGCGCTGCCAAGGCGCTGCGGGTACGTACTGAACAGATAGAGATATCCTTTGCCGACCGGATCCATGGTGGATTCAGGCAAAACCTGGAACGGGATGTGGGGGACTTTATCATCCGCCGCGCCGATGGCCTCTACGCCTATCAACTGGCAGTGGTGGTTGACGACGCTTTTCAGGATATCACCCATATAGTCCGTGGCAGTGATCTACTCTTTTCCACCCCGCGCCAGCTGTTGCTCCAGCAACTGCTGGGACTGCCACGTCCTGAGTATACCCATCTGCCTCTGGTGATGGATGAGACCGGCAAAAAGTTGAGTAAACAGAGTCAGGCCTGGCCGGTAGATACCGCAGATCCGTTACACAGCCTGCTGCACGCAGCAGATTTTCTGGGGCAGATACCGGCAGAAGAGAGACCGGCAAACATCGCCGAGTTCTGGGAGTGGGCTGTTTCCAGCTGGGATACAGCTAGAGTCCCGGTCCAAAAATATTAAATATCCCAACACCATTCATAGCCACTGACTTTAGAAGAGTGTGCCAAGGAACGGTAAACTGCACCGAATCAATCGCCCGCAGGGGCCGGCTCCTACAGCATGTCAGTTACGGCATGACGAGCTTCTATGCTTCATCGTCCATTGAGCCATAAACCATGGATCAAATCTCCCAGCTGCGCCAGCCAGAGAGCAAGGGGAAATATAGCCCAAGCCTTATTGGGCTATCATCAATTTTGCTGAATATAGACGCATATCGCTCCATTTGCCCACGATATCTCGCCATTTCGCGATCAAGAAAGGCATCAATATCGCTGCCATGGTGCACACCCGTCTTGTAATCTATGATCCACCTTACCCCCTCTCCATCGATGAAGGTGCGATCCACGATGATGTTAACCAGCCTCTGATTCTGGACTGAGCTGAGGGCATACTCCGACCTCGCCTCCTGATGCCGGTCGGATAATATCCAGCTTCCCCTCTCGTCAGACATGGCCTGTGCCAGGGCAACTGCAACCTTGGATACAGCCGCATCCAGCTCCGTTTGAGGTACCCCCAGATGCATCAGGGCATTCGCAAATGCCGGGTGCAGAGAGTCAAGCCGCTTCCGGTCCCACTGCTCAACTCCATCCCTGGCTATCCTTTGCAGATAGCGGTGGACCAGTGTGCCGACATGCCGTGCGGTCTCGGTTGCCCAGTCGAACTCCACTTGCTCTATCTGAGCTGTATCTGGAAGTTGGTCCGGAGAGACCCGGGACAGCGGTGACTGCAGTTCCTCTTGCGGGAATCTCCACTCCAAGGGTAGACGGCGTATGGGGTGTTGGGCCGGTGCTGCTGCCTCTGGTTCGAGCAGATATTGATCTTCTGACGATACCGGCAAAAACTGCTCTCTTATCTCAGCAGCGGACCAGAGGGAAGCCAGCAGAGAACGCTTATCCGGCTCTTTTGCTTCGTCCTTTCCTTGCTCGACCTGCCCGAACAGATGCAGCTGTTTCCTGGCCCTGGTCGCTGCCACATACAGCAGACGCGCATCTTCCAGATGATCCTTCTCCCGAACAAGTCGGTGCAGATACCTATAAATGGGGTCCTCTTTATCATCCGCGCCCTTTATCGGCGCCAGCAGCAGATCAGACATTTCCCCTGAGACATTGCGTTCCAACCAATACAGGAGTCTGGACTCGTCACTGCCAGATTTTTTACCCAATCCTGGGATGATCACCCGATCAAACTCCAGGCCTTTGGCGGCATGTATGGTCATGAGCTGTAGCCGCTCGTCGCTTGCTGCATCCGGAGGGGCATAAAGCCCCTTCAGCGCCTCATCCAGCGCGGCAAAATCCTCTATATCTCCGCCCTGATCGAACTCTTCCAACAGTTGGAACAGCATCCTGGCCTCTTCCAGCTCAGTATCATTTCTAACCACTGCTGGGCCGCCCAGGGCGATCCAGGTGCCCTCAACCAGATCACGCAGAGGCAAACGCCTATGTTTACTTAAACCATGTTCCAGAACGGAACTGACGCGCCACAGACGTCCCTCTCCATCACTACTCAGCTCAGATCTTCTTTCCGGTTGTCGGATCAGCTCCCAGATTGTTAGGTTGTGATCACCTCCGGCCAGGGCATGTAGATCCTTCAGGTCCAAACCGCACCAGGGGGCACGCAGTATCGCCAGCCAGGAGATACGATCCGCCGGATGCAGCAGGGCCCTGGTCAATGCCATAAGGTCGTGTATCACGGGGCGCTGCACCAGGGGCTCCACATCCACCGCCTGAAACCTCAACCCGGCTCTCCTCAGCTGCGGAATGATCTCCACAAGATGATTACGGCTGCGTACCAGGATGGCTATCTCATCGTTCGGCTCCTCCCTTTGTGCTGCCTCTATCACTTCTCGTATCTGTATGGCTTCATTCAGATCATCACGTCCCAGTCCCGTATGGAGCTGGACGGCAACCTGGGAACCTTCCAGATGGAATGGCGTGGAATTTACATAGGCTACAGCCCCCATGCCGATATCCTCCTGCTGAGGGAATACCTGCCGGAACACCCGGTTTACCCACTGCACTATCCCCTGTTGGGAGCGGAAATTGACCGAAAGGGTCAGAGGCGTAAGAGTGATACTGTTTAAACCATCCTGTCTGATCTTAAGATAGAGTCCAACATCGGCCTCGCGGAATCTGTATATGGACTGCATGGGGTCCCCCACCACAAACAGGGTTCTGCCATCGTTCGCTTCCCAGCCACTGGTGAGTTTTCTCAGCAATTCATACTGGCCGTAGGAGGTATCCTGAAACTCATCCACCAGGATATGTTGCATGCGGTAGTCCAGGGCCATGGCCAGATCGGTTGGGTTATCATCACTTCCCAGCGCAGCATTTGCACCCAGTGCCATCTCGATGAAGTCGACCTCACCATGTTCTGCCATCACCAGCTTCAGTTCAGCCACTGCTATCTTAAGGAACAGAAACAGCGCCTGCATCACCCGCCACTGCTCTTCTGAGTATTCAACAGGCGGGAGTAAACGAACTTGATCAAGTTCCAGGGTAAATTTGGGATGATTCTTTAACTCTTCAAGCAAAGCGGAAAAGTCATCCTTCATCTGTTTGCACAGCTCTTTCCCCTCGGCATTTTCTGCCGGAAAACCATCCAGTTTATTTACCCTCTTTCTCAGCTCACCATCTTTGGTCAACAGCAGATCGGCCAGCCCCCTCCACTGCGGCAGATCATCACAGGATGCCGATGGTATGGTACGGATATCCAGACATGCCACTACATCTTTCTCTTTACCCTCTTCTTTTAGATTGGACGCTGCAAAACCGGCATGCCTGAGTATCTCTGCTGTCAGAGTATGAGGGACAGTATTGCTCAGTCTGGTCAAGGCCTCATCGACTATGTTCTCCAGGGCCGTCTCCAGCTCCTGGCGTCGTAACCACTCATCACCATCACTGACCACATGCCGCAACCACTGGTCGCGCTTGGACAGCATGGTTACCAGCAACCCCTCCAACCTGGGAATGTTATTGCCCAGATGGCGCAACAGGGTGGCCACGGCATCGCCCCACTCTCTACCCTGCTCCAGATGACGAATGGCCGCCCTGGCCGCCTCCTGGTATACGCCTTGTGCATTTTCTGCGGGCTGCTGTTGGCCACCGAAGCTGGAGAGCAGTGGCAACTGACGGGTAATGCCGCTGCAGAGGGAGTCGATGGTCTGAATCCTGAGTCGTCCCGGCGATTGCTGCAGTCTCCATCCCCGTTCCAGGTCGCGCTCTAACACCACCTTCGCCAGACCCCAGGTAAGGCGCTCATGTACCTGCTCCGGCTCCGCTCCAGCTGCCTTGTCCAGCGCATCCAGAATGCGGTTACGCATCTCTGAGGTCGCCTTGCGGGTAAAGGTGATGGCTGTGATCTCTTCCGGCTCCATTACTACAGAGAGCAACCGCAGATAGCGCTGAATCAACAGCTCGGTCTTGCCGGAACCGGCAGGGGCCTGCACGATAAATGAGCGCTCTATATCCAGAGCCTGTTCGCGCTGGGCCTGATCCTGGATGTTGGGAGTGCTCATGACTCTTCCTCCCACTCATGGATACGGCAGAGTGCTGGCAGAGGACAGTAGGCACAATCCCTGCCGATATCCTTGGGCATTACCTTCGCCCGCCCCTCCAGGACCTCTTGCGCCAACAGTTCCAGCCTCTGTTTCCACTCTGCCTTTAGCCCATCCCAGCCGGCGTAGTCCACGGCCTCCTTGGTTTTACTGAATCCCTTAACACCCGGAACCACCCCATCCTGCTCAGAGACCCCCCTGAATCTGAGATTAGCCATGTTTATACCAGCAAGAAAAACACCAGAGATGTTTGCTGTATTGGTAGTTGCATAGAGTGGCAACTGTGGTTCTTCCATACGCTGTTCAAACCAGCCAGCGTATGAGATGTTTTTTCCGGTTTTGTAATCGATAATCAGGTTGGTGCCGTCGTCCAATCGATCTATACGATCTGCCACTATATCCATCTCCAGACCGGCCAGACTCACCCTCTCCCTCTGCTCCATGGATTTAACAGTGAAGGGTACCCGCTGTCGCTCCAGTTGCAGCCACTCCAGGATCAGCTCTGTCACCCTCTCCTGTTCAATCTCGATAAACCTGGGGGCAAAGGTCTCCGGACGCCTTGACCTTATCCCGGAGAGTACCTGAGACACCACTTCCGTCACCAGTTGTCTCAGTTCCGCATGTTCTATGGTCAACAATCGCTCCTGATCACCGATCTGCTGCCAGACCCCTTGCAGCACCCTGTGGGTCATAATCCCTCTGGTCCTGGCGTCCATGCCGGAGACCGGATCTTCGATGGCAGACGCTCCCAGGCGATGATTGGCATAGGCACGAAAGGGACAGGCGGACTGATCCGCCAACAACCTACTGCCGCCTGGCAGATGGGTTCCGTCAGGTAGTGGCGGTGCGTCGTTATCGACCAGCTTCTCCAGTTCGGTGGAGCCAAATCCAATCCGGCTTATATCCACCACCTGGGCGATATCAAGCTCATCTGAGGTCACTAGGGGAAGATGGACCACCAGCGGGCTTACCCGCAGTCGGTTCACCCCATCCGTCTCAGCGTGACTGACCACCACCTCTCCGGCACCTGAAAGCAACCGTTGGGTGATGGCAGAGGCATATTCCAGTTCACGTTGAGGTGAGGCGTGGGGCAGTCCAAGCTTGCGTTGTATGGCTATAGGCAGCAGTGGATTAGGTGATGCAGCGGGTGGCCAGCAGTCATCACTCAGCCCAACCACCCACAAATGATCAAATCCCAGACCGGATGCCTCCAGGGTACCCACGATCTGTATTGGTGCGGCACTGCCCTGAGTCTGAAACCTGGTCTCCTGGGCGATAGAGTGTAGGCGATCAATGGCGTCATGCAGATCCATGGTATGTTGCACCTGTCCCAACATCTGAAAGGCGGTCATGGTCTCGTTAAAACGCTCAATCTGCTGGTACTCGTAACTGTTCATATTCTCGTGACGTCCCCAGCCCATGGCATGCAACAAAGACTGGAACTCTTCGGTCCATTGTTGTGGCGATTGTCTGGATGGCATCTGATCCAGTCTACGCCTGAAATTCTGCAGTGAAATCAGGAGTACCGGGCAGGCATTGTCATCTTGGTTAAATGAGCCGGTCTGACGGATCAAGGTATTAAGTGAGACGGTGCGCTCACCTATACGGTTGCGGATGTATGCATCCAGACGCGCCCTACGCGCACGCTCCTGTGAACTACCAAAGATAAATGGTGAACGAAGCAGTTGGCTAAGATCTCCGCAGGAAAGCTCACCACTGGCAAAATGTAGAATCAGAAACGCATCCACCACCAGTGGACATTGGTTCAGTGGCATACCGAGAGATATGTTATATGCCTGCTGCACATCATCTATATCCGGTAATATGGATTTGGGATAAAGACAGCGTTTAAAGACGGTTTCTACCCGAATGCGCAATTTATCCAGTTGTGGTACGACTATTCCTATCCTGGCTTCGCTGTTTTGCCGCAAGCGATCAATCGCCCATCCTGCAGCAGTTTTCAACTCCTGGATTATATCCACAGCCTGGAAACGCCGGACAGAAGCCGACGTATCCGCAGATACCAGATGACTTATCTTGCATCCCTTATCTTGTAACAGATCCAGAATGCGTTGTTGTTGTGGGGTAATCTCATCGAAGCCTGCCAGGATGATCTCTGCCGGATGCTTTAGATCAGATTCACTAAAACTCTGTGAGATAAGATCTGAAACAAGGGCTTGATCAATCCATTTTTTGCGCTGACAAATGCCACGAAATTCATCTGTCCATGATAGAAATCGCTCGGTCTCGCCGGTTGCAGCAGCAGAAAGTTGTTCCGCCGGTATTGCCCATAACTGAACCAGCATCCAGGCCTTGTTTGCTATTTTTGCGCTACCGGCCGGTGATAGGATTAAATTACCTTTATCAGTGTGTCTAATGATCTGTTCCCACAGCATGTTGGTTTGATGCTGGGTTAGTAACATCAGATCAGACAGGCCCAAATCTACCAGATCCTGAAACAGTCCTTGCATCCAGTCAGACCAGGAGATGGCATTTATGCTCTCCCAGACCTGTCGTCCCTGCATCAGCTGCTCTCGATTATATTGCGCCCTTATCTCCAGGGAGAGCCTTCTGTTTACAGTCAGGATGATCGCTCCCTGAGACCCGGCCTCCAGGGCATCGCCTATACCGATTAGATTTTTATCGCTACCGCCCATGTCACCACTGTTATGAAATTGGGACCAACGTTTGTCCTCGGGTGATTATGCAAGATAGCTTAGGAACAAAACAGGCTTGGTATCTGATAACGTAAAAAAAATACCGCCAGAGACACCCCATGACTGGAGGCGGTCTGACGGCATCTATTGGTAAATCTAGTGTGTTATTACTAGACCTTAAACCTCTGTACCAGATGTTCAAGGCCACCGCTGATGACAGATAACTTCTCACTGGCACTGGATACCTTGGTGGTATTTTCCGCTCCATTTTCTGCCAGATCTGATATGCGCACAATATTGCTGTCGATCTCCTGGGCTACTGCCGACTGCTCCTCGGCAGCGGTTGCAATCTGCCTGTTCATATCAGATATGATCGCAACGGCCTCGGCAATCTTGTTCAGTGACTCCGCGGCTTCGCTGGCCTTTTCAACCGTATGCTGTGTGGTGACACGGCTACTGTCCATAACCCTGACCGCTTCTCTGGAACCTGTCTGCAGCTTCTCAATCATCTGCTGGATCTCTTGAGTTGATTGCTGAGTGCGGCTGGCAAGGGTACGCACTTCATCCGCAACCACCGCGAACCCTCTACCCTGCTCTCCGGCACGGGCAGCCTCAATTGCTGCGTTCAATGCCAGAAGATTGGTCTGCTCAGCAATACCACGAATTACATCCAGGACAGAGCCAATGGCATCGCTCTCACTCTCAAGACGATTGATCACCTCAGATGATTGCTCTACCTCTAAGGCAAGCTTATTGATGGTCGCTGCAGCCTCACCAACAATGCTCTTGCCTGCTATGGCTTCTTTATCGGCATCACTTGCCGAGACAGCAGCAGCCTCAGAGCTTTTTGCTATCTCTTTAACCGTGGATGCCATCTCAGTGACCGCTGTTGCCGCCTGTTGCGTCTCGCTACGCTGCTGTATCATGCTGTTATTTGTTTCAGCCGAAACAGTATTCAAATCATTGGCTGATGAGGTCAACTCTCCGGTTGCACTCTTCACCTGACGAATAATTTCATGGATCTTTTCTGTATAGCGGTTAAATGCAATCGACAGATCTGATATCTCATCATTACCAGAGCTATCCAACCTTGCTGTCAAATCACCCTCGCCTTGGGATATGTCATCCATTGCTGCAGTTGTCTTGCGCAGCGGCCTTAAAATACTCATGGTTATCGCAAATGAGAGCGCGCTGAGCAGCACCAATATCAATACAACTATGGACGATATGGAGAAAACCTGTTTCCAATAAATGGCCTCGACATCATCGATATAGATACCTGAGCCTATAATCCACCCCCAAGGTTTGAAGGCTTTGACATATGAGAGCTTTGCTACCGGCTCTTTCGCTCCCGGCTTAGGCCAAAGGTATGGCACAAAGCCACTGCCACCATCTTTGACAGCATCCACAAATTCCACAAACAGTTTCTTACCAGACGGATCTTTAATTTCAGATAGATCCTTACCGTCCAGTGCCGGTTTGATCGGGTGCATAACCATGGTTGGATGCATGTCATTGATCCAGAAATAGTTATCACCATCGTAGCGCACAGCCTTGATTATCTTGAGGGCAGATTCCTTGGCTGCGGCCTCATCCAGTTCGCCCTTCGCTATCAGATCATGTTGCTCCACCAATATGCTGTAAGCGGTCTCCACCAGCTTGCGGGTCTGATCTTTTTTCTCCTGCATCAGGGCGGAATGCAGCACCGTCAGTGAAATTGCCGCCACCAGGAATACACCAATCAATGCCAGTATAGTCAGCAACCATAGGCGTATCTTTATCTTAATATCTCGCATTGTCTTCATCTGCTTTCTACTCCTCTGGAAGGTCCCTGGTTTAGAGCAATTGCAATTTTCCATTACCGGTTCTTGTTATTTTCAGGTTATATCGTCCGAAAATGGCTTTCCTTTAACACATTTTTGACATTAATCACCCAGTCCAACACCAATATTTTGGCCGTATCATCTATTGGATACCCCAGGTATCTCTCAAGATGAACGGCGCAGATGTGTTGATTTAGCGCAGGCCTTATGCAAATCGGCCACCCTTGTTCCAACTGCTCTGTCTATCTTTGTATCATGCCATACGTGTTAGCCATTGATCAGGGGACTCAATCCACGCGTGCTGCAGCTGTGGACCTGAATGGCCAAATAATCGCCACTGTCTCGGTTCCAGTCACCTTGAGCAGACCCAGGCCCCAACGGGTTGAACAGGATGCAGAACATATAGCCCAATCTGTGCGTATTGCTGTAGATGGACTATTTGCACAGCTTCCACAGGCAATACGGTCCGCAATCTACTGTTGCGGTCTGGCAACCCAGCGCTCTACGGTTCTCTCTTGGGATGCCAGCGGGAAAGCCATATCCCCGGCCCTGAACTGGCAGGACACCCGTGGACAGGAACAGGTTTATAATCTGCTTGACCACTCTGATGAGATAAAACGGATATCCGGACTTCCGTTATCCAGCCATTACGGGGCCAGCAAACTGCATTGGCTCATACACAACTGCAACGGCAGACAGGGGCAAAGATTCGGTCCCCTCGGAAGCTTTCTTCTATCCCGGATTAGCAATATTGAGCCCCCGCTGATTGATCATGGAAATGCACAACGTATGCAGTTGCTTGATATCACAACGGGAGAGTGGTCACAGCGCTTGTTGGATCTGTTTGATCTGCAACTTGCATATCTTCCTGAGGTTTGCCCTGTCTTCCATGACTATGGGGAACTGAGTGACTACGGGATACCCATTACTGCAGTGAACGGAGATCAGAATGCCGCGTGGTTTGGTCAGGGTGCGACAGCTGTGGGTTCTGCCCTGGTAAACATCGGTAGCGGTGCATTTGTACTTTCCACTCAGCAGAGTGATGCAAATGTCCCGGAATTATTGTCGACTATCTCCTACAGCAATAAAACAAGTCGCAGCTATCTATTAGAGGCCACAATCAACGGTGCCGGGAATGCACTCCAGTGGTTGTACAACAGTCATGGCGTTGCCCGCAACGATTCTCACCTGCAATCTGCTCTGGAACAGACAGAAAATCCGCCGATCTTTCTGAATACAGTGGGAGGCCTGGGCTCGCCCTGGTGGAGATCATACCTACCTCCTATATTTATTAATAATGCAGAGCACTGTTCCGTAGACGCCATGATTTCCGGAGTCTGTGAAAGTATCCTGTTCCTGATCTATAGAAATATCCAGGAGATGCAAAAGGTTCAGACACTATCGGAATTACAATTATGCGGCGGCCTGTCCAAGGTAGATCAAATGTGTCAAAAACTGGCAAATCTGTCTAATCTTCCGATTAAGCGTATGAATGATTCGGAATCCACCATCAAAGGGATAGCATGGATTGCCTCCGGACAAACACAGATATTGGACAGAGCCAACTCTGACCTGTTTCACCCAGAGACAGACACCGGCTTGAGATCACGCTTTGAACTATTCATAGAACAACTAGGTAAATATCTTGAAAATTGCACAGACAAATAACAACATCCCACAACTGGTTGCCCATCGCGGCTATATGAATATGTACCCGGAAAATAGCTGGATGGGGATAAAGGCCGCTATGAGTGCCGGCGCCTGCTGGGTGGAGTTTGATGTGCAGATGTGCCGTGATAATAGGTTTGTCCTGTTACACGATACAACGTTTCGACGTACTGCAAACAGCAATAAAAATGTATTTCAAATACCCCCGAATGAATTTAAAAATATCAGTGTCCATGAACCAGACAGGTTCGGTACCAAGTATTACCCTCTGCCAATAACCACCCTCGACACCGTCTTGAGAAAGCTTTCTAACTACCCGCATATCAAGGCCATGGTCGAAATTAAAGAGGAGAGCCTGGAACATTGGGGCGTAGCCAGAGTTATGGAACACCTTTTAAAACAGCTTGAATCCAGTCGTGGCTATTGTGTATTGATATCCTTCAGTTACTCTGCCCTGGAATATGCACGCGCTCACAGCGACATAGAGATCGGCTGGGTACTGCATAGCTATGATAGTGACCATAAAGACCTGTCCGCTGCGCTAAACCCGGACTATCTTATCTGTAATCACACCAAGCTCCCCAACAAACAACCTCCATGGCCTGGCCCATGGAAATGGATGTTATATGACATAACCTCACCGCAGACGGCATTGGAATGGGGAGCGATGGGGATTGATCTTGTTGAAACCGGTGAAATCGGCCTGATGTTGCGGGACGAGAGGCTGGTAACAAAGGCCTGCTACCATGGAGTATGACATAACAATAATCGGTGCCGGAATTCATGGGGCCGGCGTTGCCCAGGCCGCAGCAGCAGCCGGTTATAACACCCTTATCATTGAACAATATCAACAACCGGGACTGGCTACATCCAGCCGTTCATCCAAGCTCATCCACGGCGGTCTGCGTTATCTGGAAACAGCGCAATTGGGGCTGGTTTGGGAGTGTCTGCACGAGCGTCGACGACTCCTTGAGAATGCACCGCATCTGGTAAAGCTGGTCCCATTCTATATCCCGGTGTATCAGCAAACGCGTAGGAGCCCTTTTACCATAATGTCCGGTCTTACCCTTTACGCCCTTCTGGGGGGTAAGGGATTTCGCAAGATACCAAGATCAGAATGGGGGCAACTTGATGGTTTGAAAACAGCAGATCTAAAGGCGGTGTTTCAGTATTATGATGCCCAGACGGATGACACTGCACTGACCCAGGCTGTGCTGCAGTCGGCACTGCAGCTTGGCGCAAATGTCAGACTGAACAGCAGATTTCAACAGGCCAGGATTCAACCAGATAGCTGCTCTATCGAATTTGAACAACAAGGTGTTACCAAAACGATTCGCTCCAAGGTCTTGATCAATGCTACCGGTCCCTGGATTAATATGACACTACAGCGGATAGAACCCACTCCACGGCAACTGGATATCGACCTGGTTCAGGGTACGCATATTCAGGTAACAGGGACACTGCAGCACGGCATATATTATCTCGAGGCACCGCAGGATCAGCGAGCTGTTCTGGTAATGCCATGGCACGATGAGATACTCATAGGCACTACAGAGAAAAACTACCGGGGAGACCCGGCGCTGGTGGCCCCCACAAAACAGGAAATTGAGTATCTGCTTGCGGTCTATAATTACTACTTTTCAAACAAGATAGATAGGTCAAAGATCAACGCCAGCTTTGCTGGATTGCGGGTGTTAAAGCAAGATGGTAATTCCATATTTAACCGCTCGCGTGAGACTATCTTGCACGTAGACAAGAAAAACTGCCCTCTTATCTTAAGTATCTATGGAGGGAAGCTATCTTCTTATCGAGCTACCGGAGAAAAGGTGATCAAACGAATAGCAAAACTATTGCCGGAACGCACAGCGATTGCCGACACGAAAAAATTGCTGCTGCCAAGTATTCAGAGCTGAATGCAAATTATTGCGGTTAGAACTATCTAGTCCATCTCTCCCAATTGATCCATCAATTCAAATATTGCATCAGCCAAGGCTCGGGCGGATGTAATGGAGTCTGCATCCTCCCCCTCATCCAGTTTACGCTCCTCAGAGACCTTAATTTGTCCGTTATCTGTATCTTGAATAGTAATTGTAATCTTCATATATCCTGATTGTACTCGATGACTATTTCGCACAAGGGGATTATCCCCTTCAAAGCACCGCTATTTCGGTACCATAAATTAAAACCATATCATGTCATCATCGTGGAAACTATATCAGTTATTTCTGTGGTTATGTTTCGATCCATATAGGACACTGGTTCCCAGTTGTCCCCCTAAATTAAATATTTCGGACATTTAACCCCCATAGGATGCTAGAGTATTAACCATAACCAACAATACATATTATGATCTAGATCAATATTATAAATATTCTTAACTAACAATTAGTTATAATATATTATTCATGTACATTATTATGCGCTGTCATGAAGAAAATACAGTTTAGTAACCTAAAGTTTCTTGTTGTTGACGACTTCGTCGACATGCGCAGTGTGTTGAAAAACATGCTGGCATCTTTTGACGTAACGGATATCGACACAGCTACCAACGGCAAGGACGCCATCACAGCCATAGAAAAGACCCGCTATGACGTAATCCTCTGCGACTATAACCTGGGAGATGGACGCGATGGCCAGCAGGTTCTTGAGGAGATAAGACATCGAAAACTTATCGGTATCGGTACTGTGTTCATAATGGTAACGGCCGAAAACACCAGAGTAATGGTAATGGGAGCAGTTGAATATGAACCTGACTCCTACCTTACCAAACCGTTTACCAAAGACCTCCTAGGGCAACGCCTGAATAGACTGCTAAATAAAAAGCGAGATCTGCTTGAAATAGAGCGGGCAATTTATCGCCATGACTATGAAGAGGCCAATAGACTTATTGACGAAAAGATCACCAAGAAAAGCCCAAATCAAAACGCACTGATGCGCATAAAGGCAGAGCTCGCATTAAATGACCAGAATTTCGATCAGGCTGCACAAATCTACAATAATGTTTTGGATAAACGGGAGATGGCCTGGGCCAAATTAGGTCTGGGCAAGGCCATGTTCGGCAAGGAGCAATATGCTGAGGCCAAAGTTATCTTCAGTGATCTGATCAAGGAGAATGAACGGTTCATGGCGGCATACGACTGGCTGGCCAAGACCATGGAGATGCTCAACGAGTATAAGGACGCGCAGCAGGTTCTGCAAAAAGGCGTCACCCTTTCCGCCAAAGCGATACCCCGTCAAAAAGCGCTTGCGGAGCTTGCCTTAAAAAACGGTGACAGTAAAACAGCAGAGTTCGCACTCAATCAGGCCATAGTCCTAGGCAAACACTCTATCTATAAACACCCATCAATGTTTGCAAATATGGCACAACTCAAAGCCAAGAGTGGTCACCAGCATGAGGCAGAACGCTATGTCAGAGAGATAGCCAAAAACTTCACCGAAAGTCCGGAAGCCGAACTCTATACTGCTTTGTCGAACACCATGATCCTAAATGACGCGAATGCAATTAAGGAGAATATGGAAGTAGCCAATAAGCTTTACCGCAAGATAGGAGTAAATACATCTCATGAGGTTGCCGTAGACATGGCCAAGGCGTGTTCTAAAGCGGGTGATGTAACCAAGGCCAAACAGATCCTGCATCAGGCCGCCAGCAACAATCATACTGATGTGGAAATCCTTAAAGACATAAGTAATACCCTGGGTGATCTTAAACTGGAAGAAGACCCGACATCGTTTATTTCAGCCATACGCAAAGGCATTATCAAGCTGAACAATGACGGCGCGAAACTGGCGCGGGAAGGCAATTTTGCTGAGGCGATCAAGCTGTTTGAAGACGCAGCCGAAGGCATGGAAGCGAACATAATAGTAAACATGAATGCGGCACGTACATTTCTGATGCACATGGAGCAATCCGGAATCACTGAAGAGCTAACCAATAAATTACAAAAATATCTTAAGCGTGCTCACAATATAGATCCGAGCAACCGGGCATTAGTAAAGCTGCAGAAGCGAGCAAACAAACTACTGGGCATCAAAGAGATAGAGGAGGCTTAACCCATGATATTTTATGATGTCCTCGCCTCTATAATCCATGACATGAAAAACTCCCTCGGTCTGGTTATAAACAGACTGGATGAGGTGGTAGAAGAGCTGCCTGCTGAGATACACGATTCGGCCAAGATCGCTGCCATACAGCAAGAGGCCAAGCGCTTAAACAATAACCTGATTGAGCTTCTAACCCTTTACCGGATTGAAAACGAACGTATCTCAGCGGTAATTGATGAGGTGTTTGTTGCTGATTTTCTGCAGGATATAATCGCTGAGAACCAATCAGCAGCCAACTCCGGCGAAATCAGCATAACCTGTGACTGTGATGAAGAGCTTAGCGGCTATTTTGACGAAGGACTGGTACATGGCATCATAAACAATCTTATCGGAAATGCCCTACGCTACACCGAAAGTACAATTGAGCTGGCCGCGTCGGAACAGGACGGATATCTGGTTATCAGTGTTGAGGATGACGGCGAAGGTTTCCCACAAGCTATGTTGGAGGCCCAAAAGGCTGATGCCATTAATAACGAAATCGGCGACGGCAGAACTCAGCTTGGGATCCATTTCGCTAACATGATTGCCCAGATGCATCAAAACAAAGATAAAAAGGGATTTATCCAACTCAGCAATAACAACAAACTCAAAGGTGGATGTTTTTCGATATATCTGCCGTAATGCATGAAAACATGAACTATTTGACAAAGTTGTTACTGCCATGCAGGACGCTTGTCCTTCAACTACTCTAGCAGTGCTCCGGTTTATGATAGTTCCCAGAGTGTTAACTGACCGCATCGCACTAAGACAATACATATTGTAGTTATGAAATAATGCGATGGAATCTTATATGCGTCATCGAGAAAAGTCATAAAGTTACTCGGCATTGAGTAAAGCTATATCGACTTTATAACTCGCCTGCCTGTTTGATAGCAAAATATTGGTTGACCAGGGCGCTGGGCAACTGCTCCGGAATGATATCAAGGATGCGCGCACCGTGGTGCATAAGACGCTCGTGACTCTGGCGACGTAGGGCAAGGTAGGACTCGGTGGCTTGAAAGCGTAGCGCGTCATCAAGACCGCGTACCTTAGTTGCAACCAGTTCATTAAGCATAGTCTCGCGCAGATCAGCCACCACCAGCATATGCTTACGGCGCAGCAGACGTACTGCAGTATCCAGGTCAGCGTTATTCTCATCGCGGCTGTTGGTTATCAGTACCACCAGGGCACGACGACGCTGCAGGGCAAGCAGTTCGCTCGCTGCACTGATATAGTCGGCAGCTTCGGTGGTGGATTGCAAGTCGAAAGTGGCGTTTAACAAACCGTTGACGACGTGCGCGCCTTTACGTGGCGCCTGCCAGCGGTGCACACCACCGAAGGTCATGAAGCCAACCGCATCACCCTGGCGCAGAGAGACATAGGACAAAAGCAAGACAGCGTTTAATGCCTCATCAAGGTGGATATGTCCTGCATCCTTGTGGCGCATGCGCCGACTGCAATCAATCAGAAACAGCACTTGCTGGTCACGCTCATCCTGATACTCACGTGAAATCAATTTGTGGTAGCGTGATGTGGCCTTCCAATCAATCTGGCGCATGGTATCACCTACCCGATATTCACGCAGCTGGCGAAAATCATTACCCTCCCCCCGGCGCTGGCGGCGGCGAATCCCCATCTGACTAAGGCGATTGTCGGTTGCCAGCAGAGTGTAGTGGGTAATACGGGCAAAATTTGGATAGACGCGTATGGTCTGCTCTGTACCGCTGATACGACGTTGCCGCCAGAGGCGCCATGGTGAATTAAGCAGAAACTCGGTACCGACTGCATAAAAAACGCCTCGGGTGTCGGGGCGAAGCTGGTAGCTCAAATCGGCCCATTGCCCCGGTAGCAGTTCGAGATCAGCTGGCATGCCACGCACCTCGAAGGATGCAGGATGCAGATCGTGCAACTGCATAGCCATGGTCATACCGCTGATGTTGCGTATCTCAAGACCTACCGTTGACCAGGCCCCCACCGGAAGATTGCGGTTTAGCCGCCTTGTGACCTGAGGAGTGGAGCTGCGACGCACAAACATCCAGTCAGCCAGGGCCATGCCACCGAGACCGAGCCCCATGATCTGCCACGCAATAGTCAGGTTAGGCACGAAAGCAGCAGCCATGCCCACCGCAGCCCAGGCCAAGGCTATTCCGGCCAGACGTGGAGCCGGAGTCAGAGTCATTTGCGTGGCGCCTTCACATTGGCCAACAGGTCATTGAGTACATCGTCGGTTCGATAGCCCTCAATCTCCAAGTCAGCTGTCAGCTTGACACGATGGCGCAATACAGGGGTAGCGATGGATTTAACATCATCCGGAGTAATGAAATGATTACCATTGGCCAGGGCCTGGGCACGGGCGCAGCGTAACAGGGCAATACTCGCCCGCGGACTGGCCCCGGTCTCAATTCCCTGCCAATCACGCGTAGTGCGGACGATACGTACTATGTAGGCAAAGACCTCGTCGTCCACTGCAATCTCGGTTGCGGTCTGCTGCAGTTCCACTACCTGTTGCGGTGTCAGAACCTGTTTGATGGCTGATATATCAAGCTGGTTGCCCACTGCACCGGTGGTAACCTGACGAACCAGATTGTGCTCCTCCTCTTCGCTGGGATAATCGATGTAGACATTGAGGAGAAAACGATCTAGTTGGGCCTGGGGTAAAGGATAAGTTCCCTCCTGTTCCACGGGATTCTGCGTTGCCATAACCAGGAAAGGTTGCTTCAGGGTGAAGGTCTTGCCTTCGATGGTGATCTGCTCCTCCTGCATCGCCTCCAGCAGGGCCGACTGGGTTTTTGCCGGAGCACGGTTTATTTCATCTCCCAACAGAAAATTACAAAACAGGGGGCCGCGGCGGATACGAAAAGTCTCGGCCTTAAGGTCGAAAATGGCATGCCCTGTGACATCACTGGGCATCAGGTCAGGAGTGAACTGTACCCGCGAAAACAGGCCGCCTACCGCACTGGATAGACTGCGTACCAGTAAGGTCTTGCCCAACCCAGGAAGACCTTCGACTAACACATGACCACCTGCTATCAAGGCCACGATGGTCTCACGTATCACCTGACGCTGCCCTATAACCGCCTGGCCGACCATTTTCTCCAACTCACCTACCAAGGCACTGGCCTGAGCCAATGTCATCTTTTCAGTATTCGTCTCACTCATCTGTACCATCCTTCCAGGCTACAAGGCCATTCTTAATATCTGTAAATAACTAGTTAACTCTATGAAATCCTGTTCCGAACTATAGGTGTCATACAAAGCCCGCTGTACCGCTTCTGGAGAGAGACCGGCACGTGCCGCTATCCAGGCACAGCTATCTCTACTCACCATGGAGCGCAACATAAAATGCTTGGCAAACCAAGCCTGCTTCAGATTGCGCTGGTTATCGATAAACAGTTGTTTGCCACGATCTACCCGCCAGAGAAAACCTGCGCTGGCCCGCAGGTGCTCATCAATGCTCCGTCGCGGCTGTTGCAGCGGAGGCAGCAGCGGTCCCAACCGCACTCCCCTCTGCCATAACCACAACAGAAGCGCCACCAGCAGAGCTGACATAGCCTGAGGGGCATATTTCCAGATCAACTCGATCAGTGATGGCATGTCTACATCAAATACCAACCATGTCTGTCTGGGTGGATCCGGGCACAACAGAGAAAGAAACAGTGCGTGGTCATCATCACCGATACGGTAATTGTTAATGAAGGATATATCGCTCGTTACTGTAACCAGCCCATTACCCAACTCATACTGAAGCAGACAATAACCCTTGCCACAAGGAACAGCCTCTTTGGGAGTAGCCTTATTATTATCGACCTGAAGGTAGCGGTAGCTATTAAAATCCACCAATACCTTTTCTTTGAAATCAGAGAACTTGACCTCTGTCGGTCCGTGGTTGAGAAGTTGACTGGTGTAAAAATTTGAGTCGTGTTGTTGCAGAGTTATGCCAAGCTCCGCTAATAACCCATTTTTATCAGCACGTGGTCGTTGTTTACGCCCACTTATATCGGCTTTGACCAGGAGACTATCATCGGCCTTAACAAAAAGCCGCCCACCCGCCTCAATCCAGTTGCGTAACGCCTGGCGCCGCGTCTCCCCAGCTGGCGGCGAATAACGATAGATAATGATTGTATCGCCTGGACTAGGCAGGTTACGCCATAGATCTGTGGTATTGATGCTCTTAACATCGACGTTTATGCGTTTGAGATAACGTTCCGCCGCCAATAGTGGATTTCTCCGCGCCTCCGGCAGGAAACCGCTGCGCACCTCGTGAGTAGCACGCTCAAAATTATCGAAAAACCAGTTTATGCCTACCCGCAAAAACAGAGAACCTATGATCAAACCAAGACCAATCATTACCAGACGAAAGACCCGCTGTTTATCCATTCTCATCCACCCGATACAACCCCTGCCAGCTATCAGTTAGGATCTGGATCTGCTCAGCATCAGGGTCAAGATGACCATAGGCACAACGTATCCATAGCATGGTAAGTCGGCCAAAGTGCTCTGCTTCCTGGCCTGAGCGTGAAGCTGCAACAAGCGCACGACATTCACCCTCGGTGGCGCTGTCGGGTATACGCAATTGGCATTCATGTACCAGCCGCGCCAGGGTTGCCCGATAAAGCAGGCTCAGTGCTTGACGAATTCTTCCTGATTCCAGCAACTTACCTATTGCACCTGGTATGTCATCCGGCAGGGAATCAGGATTGATAGGCATGCCAAACAATACCGCAGGCTGCCCATTACCGGACTTCTCTCGCAGTTTTTGTTTCGGCAACCAGTCAAGCAGGCGGCTCAGATAGAAGATCAACAGACCGACACCTACGGCAACTGCAAACCAGGCAAAATACTCCAACAATTTGGCCAATGTCTCCACCCAGGAGAATGGGGAATAAACCTTTGGCTCCTTAGGTTCGGAGATACGGCGCCAATAGTGCTCCTCATGGCTGCTACCAAATACCTTGTCAGACATCACCTCGGTGATAATTCGATGTGACTCTTCACGGCTGAGTGGTTCAGCAGCGCTGCTGATATCGGTCAGCGGCAACAGTAGGACCGTAACCAATAGTGAAGCAAGTATAGAGTGGGACAACCCGCCTCTTTTATGCCTGAAGCGCGGTTGCATACGACGGAATGCAAGTTCCAAATCCCAGGCCTCAAGTTGCGAGCGCCTGGTCAGATAAAGTGCAAAACCGCCAGCTACATAGAACGGCGCGAATAGCGACATAGTGACCAGCCAGAACAGATAATCAAGCCACTGTATCCAGTGCTGATCACTAGTCATGGCGTCAAATATACTATCAGGCAGCATGGAGCTGGGAAGCAGAAATAGCACCAAGGCGAGAAAACTGAGAGAGAGTACCGTCTCGATATGCACCCCGACGATGGTCAGCCAACTACCCGCAGACTGATTTTCGCGTAACACCCGCAGACGGTTTCGGCGCGCAGTACCACTCAACCTCTCCAGGTGGGATACCGGCATAAAAAATGAGCGGTTGGCGCTGAAGCGGAACAGGGTCAAATTTCCCAGCAAACGTGGCAACAGTACCCTTCGCCACTCACCCATGACCTCGCGTATGCTCAGCTCCTCACCAAACAGGCGTCGGCTAAGCCAGTAGAGCAGCATAGGCTCGTACAGGGGTTTTAGCCACCATAGTATTATGGTTAATAGTTTCGTTGAATCAAATACGAAGTATATGAGCAGCGACAGCAGGACCACGGGTGCAGCAGTGACCCACCACAGTCCCCATAACTGCATGAACCAGTGGCGGGCCATGACAAACCCAAGGTCCACACCCTCCCAGTGGTTACGATGACGTATTTTGGCGCTGATCGCATCAAGCTGCATCGTAGCCACGCCCCGCCAAGGTAAGATAGAGCGCTATAAACGACCATAATATTGCTGCAACCAGATATTTCAGCCAGATCGCCACACTTGCACTGGAGGACCAGTTTGCCTCGATAAAGGCAGCAATAAACAGCATTGTAGCCGCCCCGATAATCAGAGTTACCGCCTCCTGAGCGGCAGCCATCAGGGCATCAGTGCGCCGCTGACGGCCTGGTGCCAGAATAGACCGGCCCAGCAATAGTCCGGCTGCGCCGCTGATACATATGGCCGTCAACTCAAAGGCACTATGGCCAGCAACAAATGGCCAGAAGGTATCGATAAAACCGAGTTGGGTAAGATGACCGGATGCGGCACCGATAACAGCTCCATTGAACAGCAGGGTCAATACCGTACCAATCCCTGCCAGAATGCCAGTGGCGAAGGTACGGAAACCGATGCTGATATTGTTATATATATAGAGACCAAACATGGCAAAGTTGCTAGATGATGCACGGTCTTCTCCACGCCATGGTGCCGGATTGCCTGGATCATACATGTATTCCAGGTTTGCCACTTCGGAAGGCGACATCAAGCTATAGATGATGTTGTCGTTGAAATAGGCAAGACCTGCGATCACGGCATACGGCAGGTAAAACAGCGCTGTAGCCAACCAGAAAATACGCGCATGCCGACGCAGTGTCGCAGGAAACACCACCCAGAAAAAGGTGATGATACGCCAGAGCCAGATACTCTTGCGCCGGTAGAGGACACCATGGCCGCGCAACACCAAATCGTGCAGCTCATCCACCAATCCAGTGCTATAGTGACGATGCAGTGCCATGGCATAGTCTGCACAAACTCGACGATAAAGTGCTGGAAGCTCTACCAGGTTCGCACTATTGCGGCGGCGTGGCGGTTGCGCCATCTGATCAAGTAGTTGCTTAAAGGCATCCCATAGAGGGCGTTGCTGTTCGATAAACTGCTGTTGCTTCATCGTCCCTTGGCAATCCAGCCGGCGTAACTAAGTACCTTTTCAACCGCCTGCGGACCGCGCTCCTCGGTAATAAATTCTGCCAGCTCCTCAACCCGCTCTGGGGCTATAGCAGGACTGCGTTCAGCGAAGTCCAGTAATGCGCGCTGTTCATCCACACTCAGTGCAACGGGAAGTGCTCGTGCCTTAACCTGAACAAGTTCACTGGGCTCGCTGGGTTTTTCCGCATACACCACCAAGCTGCCTGCCGCCAGATCACCCAGGCGCTTGAAACGGCTGTTCAGCAGTACCGACACAAGCCCGAAACCGTAAAATAGCGGCAGGAAATCCACACTACGCAGGAGATTTCTGATCAGGGATGCAGACCAGCCAATCGGTGTACCGTTATCGTGGACTACAAGCAGCCCCATCGCTTTTTTGCCAGGTGTCGCACCCCGTGTTACCTCGAACACAACCGGATACAACCACTCCAGCAGGAACAGCATGATCATGAACAAACCGAAACCAAGTCCAAGCAGGGAAGCAGTTACAGTAGTCAGCGCAAATAGCACTGCATAACGAATCAAGGCATCAATCACCCAGGCGAGAGCCCTGGATATAGGGCCTGCAACACGCAGACCCAAGTCTACCCCTTCCGGTGTTTCAAACCTGTATACGGTATCAAGCAGCTGCACAGAGTTATGATCTATGCTGCCATCAGTGGAATAATTACTGCCGCGACAATGCCAATAAAAGCCAGAACAATCATCCCGATGGAGATATAGCCAACCGCCTTCTCCCAGCCGCGGGTCCTGTAAGGCAATCCATAGTCGTTAGCACCAATGTTACCAGCCTTGAAGAGAAGTACCATGGCCGTAAAAAAATTGACGATCGGTACAATCATCAACAGCGCCCACCAGCCGGATGCGTTCATATCATGGAACCGGCGAATTGAGAAGAAAACGATCACTACGATTGTAACCACCTCAAGAGCTAAAAACAGCATTCCATTGCCAAGCATTTGCTCCCGCATGGCGGCAAAACCACCAATTGCAATGGACATAATCAAGCCGAGCGAAAGGTTGAACAGGGTCGACCATGCCAGATAGCTCAGGCGCCCGAATCGTCCCGACGGTAAAAAAGGACTGCGTTCATCGAACCCTTCGGCGGTTACATCATAAACATTGGCGCCAGGCGCCTGGTAGGGGTTATTCTTATCCATTACGGTACTCCCTTGAGTTGTTGTTATTGGATCCCTCTAAACATGATTCAGAGACCTTACCACCTTGTTATTATCCATAACGCCAGGATAAAGCCTGTGGGAGCCCGGGGACAACTGAAAAAGCAGAAACTCCCTACCGCGCGACACATCCTAGTTAACTCACATTTTCTCTAGCACTGAGTCCAAGGTCAACTCCATATTCAAATAACAACAGTATATTATTTAAGAAACCAGCAACAATCGGATTATGGTTTAGCATGCAGGCTCTGGGGGCGACAAAATCAGCAGTATAACTGGTGAATGGAGCTAAATATCTTTGTGGTAGCGCAGGTGGCAACGAGAAATATGGCTTATGACCTAAAAATCAGTAATGGCATGTAGTACAGCAAATTTCTTTCTTGCTCGGATCATATTCCGAGCTCTTCATTCTTATTTTTACCAATACTGATTGCTGGGCATCCAATGTGATTCGCGTTTGCAGCAACAAGCTGCCTTGATTTTCTTGGCAAAAAGTTTTAAAA
>JBNKDM010000020.1:0-31387 GCA_050288245.1 Sedimenticolaceae bacterium | reverse complement strand
GCAGAAATACAAATGCCCGCAGGAAAAACTCCTCAATATCATCGTATGGTTGCTTGCGTACCAGTTGGATCAGGTTGCGGTTGATCTCCTTCAGACTCTCCTCGTGGATCATGGAGAGTCCGTCGATCTCCATGATGCGAAACAGGAAGAGTAGTTTGTAGTTCTGATTGAGAAGTTCGGAATCGGCTGCGCCCAGTTGGGTCGCCAGTAGACGATAACCCCTTACAATATCCAGATAGGTTGGCAGCTCTACCAGGTGTTCCAACTGTTGTGCCGAGGTCGGTTCAGTATCGATCCCGGTTAGATTATCCAGATTGGTACGAATGGTTTGATGTGATATCGCATTCAACCCGGTCGCGGGGATATCGCAGAAGTCTGCAGGATCATCCTGTTCCAGCCAGAAGTTATAGGTGTGGTGCAGACAACTGCTCTGGAAGGAGCAGAATGGTGACCAGTCAAACCCCGTTTCCAGCTCTGCTTCCTTTGCCTTGACCGCCAGGCTCTTCAATGTGTTGCGAATGGGGTGATAGCTGCTGGAGAGGATCAACAGCTTTCGTTTAGACAGGGTCCCGAGCTGGGCGAAGATTACAGACAGTGCATCCAGGTATTCAGGCAGCTGTGTTACGTTGAGGTCAGATACAAGTTTGTCCAGATAGGCGCTGATGGCCTCTACCACCTCCTCGGGAGAGATGAATTTCCCCGACTCATCCAGTGCCTCCAGAAACACCTGAAGTATGGTTATCGTACACTCCGGACCGACCGCGTGGGCAAGATAGCGGCTGTTGTTTTTGAGCACAAAACTTCGGAACTCGGGCAGGATCAGGCGCCAATTGTGGAACGGATGATTGAGCTCGTACAGAAGTTTATCCAGTCCCTTGATCAGACCGGAGTAACCCCTTACCGGTTCTCTCAGTATCTCGTGGCGGGGATCAATCTGTACATGATCCACCGCCGTTTCCAACAGATTTGCGCGCAGGGCGTCTGATGGTTTGAAGTTTTGCTTAACCTTGTTTGTCATCTAGTTCGACACATAATAAATCCTGACAATTTCCAGATTAGATCTCCTGGGACTGCATATGGTTGATAAGATCCAGCATCCGGTTGGAGTAGCCCCACTCGTTATCGTACCAGCTCATTATCTTAACCGATTTACCCAGAACCCGGGTGCAGCTTCCATCCACATATGATGAGTGGGGGTCGCCCTGGAAGTCGATGGAGACCAGTGGCTCATCGGTATAGCCGAGGTAGCGGTTGGCTGACTCTTGCAGGGCCTGGTTTACCTCGGAAACTGTTGTCTCTTTTTCTACCTCCATAACCACGTCCACCATGGATACGTTGGGTGTTGGTACCCGTACCGCCAGTCCGTCAAACTTTCCGCTCAGGGCAGGTATTACCAGGGCAACAGCGGCTGCTGCGCCGGTTTTTGTCGGAATCATCGACATGGCTGCCGCTCTGGCCCGGCGCAGATCGGAGTGGGGGAAATCCAGCAGGCGCTGGTCATTAGTGTAGGCGTGGATGGTGGTCATCAGGCCGCGGGTGATGCCGAAGCGGTCCAGGATTACCTTGGCCACCGGGGCCAGACAGTTGGTGGTGCAGGAGGCGTTGGAGACGATGCTGTGTTTGTTCGGATCATATTCGTCCTCATTCACTCCCATAACGATAGTTTTTACATCACCCTTGGCCGGAGCGGATATGATTACCCGGCGTACTCCGCCTTTCAGGTGTCCTGCGGCAAGATCGTGGTCCCGGAACAGGCCGGTTGCCTCAATTACATAGTCCACATTGTGTTCACCCCATGGTATCTCTTCCGGATTCTTGAATCTGGTGAAGGTGATCTCATGCCCATCCACCACCAGGCCGTTATCGGTAGATGATACTTCTCCATCGAACCGCCCCATGACGGAATCATATTTAAGCAGGTGGGCAGATGTTTCCAACTGGGTAAGATCATTTACTGCCACGATCTCCATGTCTGCGAATGCCGGATCCTGACGGATAGCGCGAAATGTGTTTCTGCCGATGCGTCCAAAGCCGTTTATGCCAATACGGATAGTCATATTTGATCCCTCTCTTTCTGCTATTAGTTCAATGGTAAAATTCGATTAATGCTACAAGGTGAATTTTTATATCGTTGTTTAGTGTAGATCCAACCAGGAGATTTCGCTGGCCGTCTTGCTGCCGATTACACAACTATCCAAGCTTTTGGCCATGTGGAACTCTATGGTTGAGGTAGGAATGCGGCCAGACATTATCTCTGCCCGGTACTGAGGCAGCAGCGGAACGCGCTCAGGTTGGGCATAGCCGTCCGGGAATACCGGGCTGCCGTCAGCGGCATATTTGTCGGTTGCACCCACAGTATGCATGAGTTCGTGGGCGATGACGATGTTGTTCTGTTTCTCTTGTTGTCCGGAAGCATAGACGTGCACAATCCCAAATAGACCCTTTTGCAGACCAAGCGAGTGCTGCAGTGGTTGGTTATTTCTAATAGCGTGATATAGCACAAATATTCTAACCCTGTTGCTATTGGAGTATTCATCCGGGGTGTTCTGCCAGGCCCAATAGCGCATTCGCATGCTCCATAGCGCGATCTTCAGGACGAAGGCGTCCTGTTCAGGTGGCGTAGGTGGCGCGCTGGTTATGGTAGGGCCAAGCCTGGTTATGGTCGGGGTGGTCTGGTACAGCTTGTACCTTTTTGCCTCCCTGGCGGTAAAGCGATCGATTGCAGTAAAATCATTATCATCCAAATTGGCTATGTAGCGGGATGTCTGTTCGTTGCCATCGGCATTTATCGGAAAGATCACCACCTGGAGCGGCTCCAGCCAGGAAGTTGAGTATAGATGCTGTTGCTTGGTGTATATGGCGACCAGGGCCAGAATAACCAGCAGTACAAGAACCCGGAGATTCCTGAAGCTGAACAGTTTCATTTAGTCCTGTCCTTGTTGTGATTACAGGATAAATCTATGTAGAAGATGGTTGTATATCCATGAGTGGCTGTGCCTGCAATGTCCCTTCAGCCGAGAACAAGCATCTCCAGCAAGGCCTTTTGTGAATGCATGCGGTTCTCCGCCTCGTCCCAGACCACACTGTCCGGGCGATCAAGTACTGATGCTGCAACCTCTTCACCGCGATGTGCGGGCAGACAATGCATGAACAGTGCGTCAGGGTTTGCCTGATTCATAAGATCATCGGTTACCTGGTAATCAGCAAAGACGCGTTTCCGCTTGGCCATCTCTTCCTCTTGCCCCATGCTGGCCCAAACATCTGTTACTACCAGATCTGCCCCTGTGGCTGCAGCCATCGGGTCATGGATGATCTGACAGCGGTCTGCGGCCGGGGTCAGTACCTGCTGTTTCGGTTCATAGCCCTCGGGACAGGCGATGTTCAGTTTGAAGTTGAATTGTCTGGCGGCATTGATGTAGGAGTGGCACATATTATTGCCGTCTCCAACCCAGGTCACCGTCTTCCCGGCAATATCTCCCCGATGTTCCATATATGTCTGCATATCGGCGAGAAGTTGGCAGGGATGGAATAGATCGGTGAGGGCGTTGATAACCGGGACCTTGGAGTGTTGTGCAAAAAGCTCCAGATCGCTCTGGCTGAAGGTGCGGACCATGATGCAATCCACCATGCGCGACATGACGCGGGCGCTATCCTCAATGGGTTCGCCGCGCCCCAGTTGAGTATCTCGGGGAGAGAGGAAGATTGCATGTCCGCCAAGCTGGGTGATCCCCGCCTCAAACGAGATACGGGTACGGGTGGATGATTTCTCAAACACCATAGCCAGGGTGCGATTGTGTAGAGAGGTATGGGGCTCTCCCGCACGTAATAGTTGTTTGAGCTCGGACGCGCGACTGAGAAGCCGCTGCAGCTCTTCAGGGCTCATATCCAGTAACGACAGAAAATGCCGAGGTTTCCGGTTTATGTTGTTGTCTGTCATTTCTTTATCCGCGCAGGCAAAAAACGGCTACTCTTCCCGATCAGTGGACAGGAACTGCCTGATCAACCCTGAGAGCGTTCCTACCATTTCATCGGCCTGTTCATCTGTCATGATGAGTGGTGGTAGCAGACGTATAGTACGGTCAGCAGTTACGTTTATCAGCAGCCCCTGCTCCAGCGCTGTCATCACCAGTTCACCACAGTTGCGGTCCAGCTCTATACCTATCAGCAGTCCGCAGCCACGTATCTCTTCTACCCCGGACACCCCTTCCAGGGCATCGGCCAGGTCTGCCAGGATCTTGTTGCCCAGGGTTTCGGCCCGAGCCACCAGCTGCTCCTGCTCTATCGTGGCGATTACGGCGGAGGCGGCAGCACATACCAGCGGGTTGCCGCCAAAGGTGGACCCGTGATTGCCGATGCCAAAGACCTCTGCTGCCGCACCCTGGGCCAGGCATGCACCTATGGGAACGCCGTTGCCCAAGGACTTTGCCAGGGTCATCACATCAGGGACGATGCCGTTGTGCTGGTGGGCGAACATACGCCCGCTCCTGCCCATTCCTGTCTGGATCTCATCCAGCATCAGCAACCAGTCGTTGTCATCACAGATAGTGCGCAGCTGATTGAGATAGTCATCTGCCGGGATATTGATTCCGCCTTCACCCTGGATTGGTTCAACCAGTACTGCCACAACATTCGGGTTGTTTTTCGCTACAGCATGCAGGCTATCAGCATCACCATATGGTACCCGGATGAAACCGCTTACCAATGGCTCAAATCCGGCCTGAACCTTGCGGTTGCCGGTTGCGGATAGAGTGGCCAGCGTGCGGCCATGAAAGCTGTTTTCCATAACGACAATGGCCGGATTGAGGATCTTCCTCTGATGGCCGTAGAGCCTGGCGATCTTGATTGCAGCCTCATTCGCCTCAGCGCCGGAGTTGCCGAAGAATACCTTGCTCATGCCAGAGATGCGCACCAGGGTTTCGCCCAGCTCTTGCTGCTTGGGTATGCCGTAAATATTAGAGGTATGAATCAACTCTCCTGCCTGTTTACACAGCGCAGATGTTATCGCAGGGTGGGCATGACCCAGGCCGCATACGGCGATACCGGACAGTGCATCCAGGTAGCGCTTATCATCTGTATCCCACAGCCAGGCGCCTTCCCCGCGCTTAAACTGGACCGGCAGCCGTTTGTAAGTAGACATGATTGGGTCAGACATCTCTAAGTACCATTGATGCTCTCAAATTTAGTTTGGCCAATAAGCAAGAAGTCGGCCCTATATAACAGTGACCGACCGGTAAAATTCCCTGGAATTATCTGGAAAAAAGGTCAATCCTATTCAATTAGCGGTTTATTGGCAATACGTCCCGTTAGCTAATTGCAATAAATCATGCGGCTTAAGGTTGCTTATACTGTGTATCAAGATTATCTTTGTGCCTGGGAGTCGGCCGAATGATCGCTGTTCCATTATTGGAAGAGAGGAAAGTCCGGGCTCCATAGGGCAGGGTGCCAGGTAACTCCTGGGGGGCGCAAGCCTACGGAAAGTGCCACAGAAAATATACCGCCAACCCCGGCCATCTCTGGTGATCGGGCGGTAAGGTTGAAATGGTGCGGTAAGAGCGCACCGCGCTACTGGCAACAGTGGTGGCAGGGTAAACCCCACCCGGAGCAAGACCAAATAGGGGGGCATACGGTTTCGGCTGTACCTGTGGCCCACAGGGTCCCCGGGTAGGTTGCTGGAGGTGCGTGGTGACGCGCATCCTAGATGAATGATCATTCTCGACAGAACCCGGCTTACAGGCCGGCTCCCTCTTTAATTCCGCCTTCCTCTACAGCCATTCGCTTTTAACCCTATAGCTATCAAACTGTAGGATTAAGTTATGCAGGGATAAGGTCCTGGATCAAGGTGATCGCGGCCCAAGGGAAGAGGGCCGGGGGAACTCTTTGTAGGAGCTGGCACCACAGGCGAGGTCAAGATGGGCTTATATGCTACTCCGTCCCTTGGACCTGATAACTAGGCCCTGCACAACCGATAGCAACCACCTGGATAACTATTAGCAGGCCGGTTGTATCCATCCAGCTGACGTCTGTATAGATAAAGTGATGGTGGTTCTGTTTTAAATAAGAATAATATTCCCAAATATCATGATAAATCACTTTAAGTTGCACACTTACAGTGCTGTTTTTCTGTGTTTTATTTTTCTGTAAGCTCCTTTAGTACCACTCTGTAACCCACTGTCTTTAAAGGAACTTTCCCCTGTTTTGTGGAGTAATTCCCTTGACAAGTGGGGTGAGCGCTACCTATTATGGCGTTAAGTGGTGAAAAGTGGGTTTTTATGGGGATCTTAAAGGGGAGGCCCAGCCTTGTTTCGCGGCGCTAACAATCTCAATTTGGATGTAAAAGGGCGGTTTGCGATACCGATGCGTTATCGCGAGCGCCTGAAAGATTGTTGTGATTCGCAACTTGTGATCACCGTTGACCCTAATGATCACTGTCTATTGATATATCCATCCCCTGAGTGGCAGGAGATTGAGCGCAAGTTGATGCGCCTTCCATCTTTTGACAAGGGTGCGCGTAGATTGCAGCGTCTGCTGGTTGGTTATGCAACAGAAGTGGATATGGATGGGCAGGGTAGGATCCTGTTGTCCCAGCCATTGAGGGAGTTTGCCGGGTTAAATAAGCATGCCGTCCTTATCGGGCAGGGCAACAAATTTGAGTTGTGGGATGAAGGGCGTTGGAACGAGCTGCGTGAGAGCTGGCTTGAAGAGTCGGGCATGCAGCAAGGTGATCTGTCTGCAGATTTGAAGAATTTGTCGATCTGATGAGTGCCAGACCTGATCATGTGCCGGTGCTTTTAGATGAGGCGCTGGAGGCTCTCAATATATCTCCATCCGGTATATATGTGGATGGGACCTTTGGGCGGGGCGGACACAGTGGGGCAATCATGCAGCGTCTGGGAGATGCGGGGCGGTTGCTGGCAATAGACAAAGACTCGGAAGCCATCGCCTATGCCGAAAAGCAATTTGGCGGGGATGAAAGATTTTCAATCAGACATGGATCATTCGCCATGTTGGAACAGCTGGCACAACAAAGCGGTGTAGCTGGAAAGGTTAACGGTCTGTTGCTGGACCTGGGGATATCTTCACCCCAAGTGGATGACTCTGAACGCGGTTTCAGTTTTCTGCGCGACGGCCCATTGGATATGCGCATGGATATCAGCTCGGGGATGAGTGCAGCCAAGTGGCTGGCTGTGGCGGATGGCAAGGAGATAGCGCATGTGCTTAAGGAGTATGGTGATGAGCGATTTGCCCGGCGTATCGCCAGGGCTATCGTAGATGCGCGCCAGGAGCAGCCTATAGCCACTACCCGACAGTTAGCGGCCATTATCGAACGGGCTTGCCCTACGAGAGAGCGTGAAAAGCATCCGGCAACGCGCAGTTTTCAGGCGATACGTATCTATATAAATAGTGAACTTGAGGATCTGCAGCGGTGTCTGGATCAGTCGCTGGATGTTCTGGCTCCAGAGGGGCGCTTGGCGGTGATCAGCTTTCACTCGCTGGAAGATAGGATTGTGAAGCGGTTCATTCGGGACTGTGAGCGCGGTGATGATTTCCCTTTGGGTCTTCCGGTAACCCAGAAACAGCTTAAGCCGAAGTTGCGGGCAGTGGGTAAGGCGATATATCCATCGGCCGGTGAGGTGGCGTCCAATCCCCGGGCGCGCAGTGCTGTGCTGAGAGTGGCGGAGCGAACGGTATGAGACGGCATGGCTTTTTCCTGGTTGTTATTTTGTTCCTGGCCGTGGTGATCTCAGCTACCGGAGTGGTGTATGCGAAATATGCATCGCGCAAGCAGTTTGTTGAGCTGGAATCACTTAGAACCAAACGCGATGCGGTAGATGTGGAATGGGGAAAGTTACAGCTGGAGCAGAGCACATGGGCCACTCATGGGCGGGTTGAACGAATTGCGCGGGAAAAGTTAAACATGCGTATTCCTCTGGTGGGGGAAGTAAAGGTGATCAGGCCCTGATTATGGCAAGCGAGAAACGCAAACAGCGAGCAGCTACCACACTGAAGCGTGAGCAGGCCGATCCGCCGCGCTACCGTGCCCGCCGCCTGACCCTGCTTGTCCTGCTGTCACTTGCCGGGATCGCTGTGATCTGGCGCGCCGTGGATCAGCAGATATTTGAGACCGATTTTTTGCAACAAGAGGGCGATCGTCGCCATCTGCGGGTGGTGGAGGTTCCTGCCCACCGCGGCACAATACTGGATCGCAGAGGCGAACCCCTGGCCATCAGTACTCCGGTGGAATCAATCTGGGTCAACCCGCGGGTGATAAGCACGAAATTGCAGGATCTGAAACCGCTTGCATCCGCCCTGGAGTTGGATGTGAAAGATCTGCAGGAGCAGCTGTTGCAGAGGCAGGATCGTTCATTTGTATATCTGAAGCGGCGGGTTAATCCCGATGTGAGTGAGCGGGTGATGCAGGTTGTGCGTGAGAAAAAGATCGCAGGGGTGGAAACGCAGCGTGAGTATCGCCGCTTTTATCCAAGCGGTGAGGTATTTGCTCATGTGGTGGGGTTTACCAATATAGATGACAAAGGTCAGGAGGGTATGGAGCTGGCCTATGATAAATGGCTAAGCGGAACCTCCGGTAGTAAACGGGTGATCAAAGACGGGCGTGCGCGGGTGGTGGCGGACGTAGAAAACATACAGTCGCCCCGGCCTGGACAGAGCCTGACCCTAAGCCTGGACTGGCGTCTGCAGTATCTGGCCTACCGCGAATTACTCGCGGCAGTAAGTAAGAACAAGGCCCGTTCCGGGTCGGTTGTCGTTCTGGATACCAGGACTGGTGAGGTCCTGGCCATGGTTAATCAGCCGTCATTCAATCCCAATGCCGCCAACAAAAGCGGAAGCCGTATCCGTAACCGGGCCATGACCGATCTGTTCGAACCCGGTTCCACTATGAAGCCATTCATCGCAGCAACTGCCTTGGAGCATGGAATTATTCGTGCAGATACCACGGTGAACACCTCCCCCGGACACTACCGGGTGGGACATAACCTTATCAGGGATGTTCGGGATTATGGGGTGATAGATGTGGCAACGATAATCAGGAAATCCAGTAATGTTGGTATTAGCAAGATTGCCCTAACTATCCCATCCGGCGAGCTGTGGCAAAGTCTTACCAATCTTGGTTTTGGTTCTTCCAGTTACTGCGGGTTTCCAGGAGAGGCGAGTGGTCATCTGGCGGAATCTCAACAGTGGTCGAAGTTTGATCATGCCACCATCTCGTTTGGATACGGTTTATCGGTTACACCATTGCAGTTGGCGCATGCCTATCTGGTCCTGGCGGCCGATGGGGTCAGCTTTCCTGTAAGCCTGTTGCGACAAGACAAGCCGGTGCGTGGTAAGCGGGTGTTCAAGGCCTCCACTGCACGCATTCTGCGCTCCATGCTGGAAGATGTAGTCTCCTCTGAAGGTACCGCTCCGGCCGCTGCAATCAAGGGCTATCGGGTAGCGGGTAAGACCGGGACAGTGCGCAAAAGCATATCCGGTGGCTATGCGGATGATAGATTTGTCTCGGTATTTGCCGGCATGGCACCTGCAGGTAACCCGCGTTTGGTGGCTGTCGTGATGATCAATGAGCCGAGCGCAGGAAAATATTATGGCGGGCAGGTGGCGGCGCCGGTCTTCTCCAAAGTGATGGGTGGTGCTTTGCGCCTGCTGAATGTATCGCCGGATGATCCGGCCCAGGCAGGATTGCGCATGGCGGATTTGGCTGGGAAAAGGTGACAGAAATGCCAGAGACTCTATTTGAATACAAACTGGCAGATCTTCTCAACGGTCTCACTACTGCCGCTTTGGATGCGGAGTGTATGGTTACCTCCCTTAGCCTGGATAGCCGTAAGATTCAGCCGGGCGGACTCTTTCTTGCCTGTTCCGGTGGTGACCAGCATGGCATGGATTATCTGTCTCAGGCCCTGGGACAGGGGGCCGTGGCCGTGGCATATGAGCCGGATGATAATTGGAGCAGGCAGAGGCTGGAGTCCATGGCCGAGGCCTTGAGTGTGCCTGTGGTTGCTGTCCCGAAACTGAGCCGCTGGGCCAGCGAGATTGCCGGACGTTTTTATCAGCACCCAAGCCGCCATATGAGTGTAACCGGATTTACCGGTACCAATGGCAAGACCAGTTGTACTCTTTTCCTGGCTCAGGCATTGGGGGAGCAGACAAAATGCGGTGTGGTTGGAACCCTTGGCACAGGTTTCCCGGGGGCGTTGCAATCAGGTACCCATACCACTCCTGGCCCGATAGAGCTGCAGCGCATTTTGAACGATCTGCGTGATGCAGATGCTCAATCCGTGGCCATGGAGGTCTCCTCTCACGCCTTAGAGCAGGGGCGGGTAGAGGCCATACATTTTGATGTGGCCGTCTTTACCAATCTAAGCAGGGATCATCTGGATTATCACGGCAATATGGAGGCCTACGGGACATCCAAGCTGCGTCTGTTCAGGATGCCGGGTATTCGCTGTGCGGTGGTCAATCTGGATGATCCATTCGGGGCCAAAGTATTGGAGAGACTGCCTGCTGGCGTGTTGGCCCTGGGCTATGGGTTGGAGAATCAGGACGAGATCTCGGAACGGCTGGATGGATGGGCCTGGGCGCAGGATATTCAAACGGATGGGCTGGGTATGACGGTGCGGGTCCAGACCAGCCGGGGGGATGGTGAGTTTCATACCGGCCTGCTGGGAGAGTTCAATGTCAGCAATCTGCTGGCTGTATTGAATGTGATGCTGTTTCGCGGGTTCTCGCTGCATACCGCCCTGGAGCGGTTATCCACCCTGGAAACAGTGGCAGGCCGTATGGAGCGCATGGGCGGTGGAGACCTTCCTTTGGTGGTTGTGGATTATTCCCATACCCCTGATGCCCTGGAGCATGCACTGATAGCGGCCAGGGCACACACCACAGGGCAGCTGATCTGTGTGTTTGGATGTGGCGGTGACCGGGATAGCGGTAAGCGCCCGCAGATGGGAGGAATAGCCGAGCGGCTGGCTGACAGGGTGATCCTTACGGACGATAACCCCAGGACCGAGGATGGCGATTGGATTATTACCGATATCCAGGGTGGGATGGAGCGCCCAAGTGATGCCCTGGTGCTGCGGGACCGCGCAGAGGCTATACGCGCGGCCGTGGCTCAGGCCAGGGCCGGCGATCTGGTCCTGGTGTGCGGCAAAGGACACGAAGATTATCAACTGGTCGGTGATAAGAGACTGAATTTCAGCGACCGGGAGCAGGTGTTGCTGGCATTGGAGGAGACAGCGGCATGATCACGCTCAGCCTGTCTGAATCTGCCCGACTCATCAACGGACAACTGTTGGGAGAGGATGTCTCATTTGCTTCGGTGAGTACCGACAGCCGCAACCTGAAACCCGGCCAGCTGTTCGTGGCGTTGAGCGGACTGAATTTTGACGGGCATGACTATATCTCCAAGGCGCAAGCGGCTGGGGCCGCAGCCGCCATGGTGCAGCGTGCGCAGGATAGCGCTCTCCCATGTCTGCTGGTGCCGGATACATTAAAGGGTTTGGGTGCTCTGGCCTCAGCCTGGAGAGTCAAAAGCGCTGCCAAGGTTGTTGCTGTCACCGGGAGTAATGGCAAGACCACGGTCAAGGAGATGCTGGCAGCAGTCCTGGCGCGCAGGGGCCGGGTCCTGGCTACGGAGGGTAATCTGAATAATGAGATCGGTCTACCGCTTACCCTGCTGCGGATTCAGGATCAGGAGTTCGCCGTGGTGGAGATGGGCGCCAACCATCCGGGTGAGATCGATATCCTGACCAGGATAGCCCAGCCGGATGTCGCATTGATTACCAATGCGGGCAGGGCGCATCTGGAGGGCTTCGGCAGTGTCGAGGGCGTGGCAAGGGCCAAGGCTGAGATCATCCATGGTCTGGGGGATGAAGGGGTACTGGTATTCAATGCGGACGACGAGTGGGCCGGACTATGGCGTGAGCTGGCAGGTGCAAGGGCGACAGTCAGTTTCGGATTTGATCCATCCGCTGACGTCTCCACTCCGGAACATGGGTTGCGTTCCGAATGGCGTTCGGATGGATTCTATAGCTGCTTTTCGGCACGTACACCTCAGGGTGTGCTGGAGGTTGAGCTTGGTCTGGCCGGTAGACACAACTGTCGCAATGCCCTGGCTGCCATAGCTGTCGCCGGCATCATGGGGGTAGGTGCAGATGAGATCAGGCAGGGGCTGGCTGAGGTCAGACCGGTTAAGGGGCGTCTCTATCCAGTTCTGGGTAGTGATGGAGTGCATCTGATAGACGATAGCTATAACGCCAATCCGGATTCGGTAGCTGCCGCGATCACCGTGCTGGCCGGAATGAATGGCTCGTCTGGACGGCGTTTCCTGGTGTTGGGTGAGCTGGCAGAGCTTGGTGCAGGTATAGAGCATGTCTACCGGCAGTTAGGCGAACTGGCCAGAGAAGCTGGTATCGATCAGCTGTACGCAGCCGGTGCGGCGTCTGCAGTGGCTGACTCCTTCGGTAGTGGCGGGCAAGGATTCGAAAACAAAGAACAACTACTGGAACATCTTCTACAAGAGCTGAGGTCCGGGGATATGGTATTGGTAAAGGGTTCGCGTGCGGCAGGAATGGAGTATGTAGTTAATGCATTAAGCCGGGGAGAGGGGAACTGATATGTTGCTCTATCTAGCCGAGTATTTGTCAAAATTTAATACCGGGTTTAATGTATTCCAGTATCTGACCCTGCGGGCCATCCTGGGCGCACTTACCGCCCTGATAATCTCCTTCATGGTTGGGCCGGTGATGATACGCCGGCTCAGCTTTCATCAGATAGGGCAGACGGTACGGGACGATGGCCCGGCCAGCCACTTCTCCAAGGCTGGCACTCCCACCATGGGCGGAGCCCTGCTGCTGGTGGCGATCAGCGTCAGCACACTGCTCTGGTGTGACCTGGGTAATCGCTATGTCTGGGTAGTGCTGCTGGTAACCCTGCTGTTCGGCGCCATCGGCTTCTACGATGACTATAAAAAGATTGCGCTGAATGATTCCAGGGGGCTGATCCCGCGCTATAAATATCTATCTCAGTCCCTGGTAGGACTTGGTGCCGCACTGTTTCTCTATTTTACCGCAGATCTGCCGGCCGAGACCCAGTTGTTCATCCCCTTTGTCAAAGATGTGGTGATCGATATGGGGCCATGGTTCGTGGTCCTTACCTACTTTGTGATCGTAGGCACCAGCAACGCTGTGAACCTGACTGACGGTTTGGATGGTCTGGCAATCATGCCAACCGTATTGGTGGCTGGTGCCTTGGGCATCTTTATCTACGCCTCCGGTCATGCCCGTATTGCAGATTATCTCTTGATTCCCTACCTGCCTGGTCTGGGTGAGGTGGTGATCTTTTGCGGGGCTCTGATTGGCTCCGGTCTCGGTTTTCTCTGGTTTAACGCATATCCGGCCCAGGTGTTTATGGGGGACGTTGGGGCCCTGGCCCTGGGCGCCGCCCTGGGGATCGTGGCGGTGGTGGCGCGCCAGGAGTTGGTGCTGGTCATCATGGGCGGTGTGTTTGTTATGGAGACGGTGTCGGTGATCTTGCAGGTAGCCTCATTCAAGCTTACCGGACGGCGCATATTTCGTATGGCGCCGCTGCATCACCATTTTGAGCTCAAGGGCTGGCCCGAGCCAAGGGTCATTGTTCGTTTCTGGATTATCACCGTAATCCTGGTGCTGATTGGATTGGCCAGCCTGAAGATTCGTTAGAGATGAATGTTGTTAGGCAAATTATTGAGGAGAGTGGAATGCAGCAGGGGGGGGTAAAGGAATACAAGACTCTGATTGTCGGTCTGGGAAAGACCGGGCTCTCTTGTGCGCGCCATCTTGCGGCCCAGGGTATTTCGGTGGCGGTAACCGATACCAGAGAGCAACCGCCCGGGCTTGAAGCCTTGAAGGCAGAGTTGCCGGATCTGGCGCTGTTTCTGGGAGGATTTGACCCGGCGGTGTTTGCGGCGGCTGATCGCCTGGTTGTCTCTCCAGGCGTCCCTGTTTCTGAGCCATTGATTCGCGCCGCGATGGAAAAGGGAGTGCCAGTGGTTGGCGATATAGAAATATTCGCTCAGGTGGCAGATGCACCCGTGGTGGCGATCACAGGCTCCAATGGTAAGAGTACTGTTACCACCCTGATCGGGGCGATGGCGGCAGAGGCTGGTCTGAATGCCAAGGTTGGCGGCAACCTGGGTGAGCCTGCCCTGGATCTACTGGAGAATGATGCAGGGCTGTATGTTCTGGAGTTATCCAGTTTTCAGCTGGAGACCACCAAATCATTATCACCCAAGGCCGCTGTAGTCTTGAACATCTCTTCCGATCACATGGATCGCTACCCGGATGTGGATGCCTATGCCAGAGTCAAGTCGGAAATCTATGCCAGGGCAGAGATAGGCGTATTTAATCTGGATGATCCCCTGGTTGCAGCCATGCGCCAGGGCCATGAGAGTGAACTGCTCTATACCCTGGGAGAGCCTGGAGCAAGATGTTTTGGTCTGCGCCTGATAGATGGGGCTGAGTGGATCTGCTATGAGCAGCGGGCCATGTTGCCTGCTGCAGAATTGTTGATGCCTGGGCGCCACAATCTTAGTAACGCCCTGGCGGCGCTGGCTCTGGGGAGCGCCATAGGGTTGTCGGAAAACGCCATGCTGGATGCCTTGAAACAGTTCCGGGGCCTGCCGCATCGTACCCAATTCGTGGCGCAACACGCCGGGGTATCTTGGTACAACGACTCCAAGGGTACCAATGTCGGAGCATCTATTGCGGCCCTGCTTGGTTTTGATGGCGCAGGAAAGACGGTGTTGATTGCAGGCGGTGATGGCAAGGGCGCGGATTTTTCGGCATTGGCTCCGGTGGTGGAGCAGACGACACGTGCCGTGGTTCTGATAGGTCGGGATGCAGCGCAGATAGAACGGGTGTTAACCGGATCGGTACCGGTAGAGCACGCTGCAACTATGGAACAGGCCGTGGCGGTTGCAGCGGAACTGGCCGAGAGCGGTGATCGGGTTTTGCTGTCACCCGCCTGCGCCAGTTTCGACATGTTTACCGGCTATGAGCAGCGTGGAGAGGTGTACATGGATGCGGTCAGGAGGTTGTGCAGATGAGCGCCGTCATCCGGACCCAAGCCACTGCCGAGAGAGATGGATTTCAGATCCCGGACCTTGATTATTATCTGATCGGCGCTACCTGCGCCCTGTTGGGGCTGGGCCTGGTGATGGTCGCTTCGGCATCCCTGCATCGTATTAACGGCGCTCCGTTCTACTTCTTTCTAAGGCACCTGATGGCGATTGGGGTGGGTGCGGTGGCCGCACTGGTGGTGTTTCAGATACCGGTAAGGCAGTTGCAAAAGATGGGAATGTCACTCTATCTATTCGGGGTGTTTCTGCTGCTGCTGGTTCTGGTGCCGGGATTGGGGCGAGAGGTGAACGGTGCCACCAGATGGATCCCGGTGGGCGCTTTCAGTCTGCAAAGTTCAGAGTTTATGAAGCTGTTTTTAGTGGTGTATCTCGCCGGATATCTGGTGCGCAGGCAGATGGAGGTGACACATTCGGTTTGGGGATTCATCAAGCCCATGATCTTGCTGGTGCTTGCCTGCTCGTTGATCATGATTCAGCCAGATTTTGGAACTGCCACGGTACTTCTGGTGACCGCGCTTGGGATGTTGTTTCTGGGAGGTGTTCCGGTCTGGCAGTTTCTGATACTGATTGCCCTGGCAGGGTCCGCCCTGTTCTCTCTAGTTATCTTCTCACCTTATCGTCTACAGCGGGTGACAACATTTTTAGATCCGTGGGCGGATGTTCAGGATAGCGGCTATCAGCTGGCTCAGGCACTGATTGCGTTTGGTCGCGGCGAATGGTTTGGGGTTGGCCTGGGTAACGGTATTCAGAAGCTGTTTTATCTGCCGGAGGCGCACACCGATTTCCTGATGGCGGTGATTGGTGAAGAGCTGGGGTTGATGGGGACCCTGCTGGTTGTATTGCTGTTTGCAGTGATTGTATGGAGGGCATTTTCCATCGGAGCACGGGCTGAACAGTTGCAACAGCGTTTTGCCTCGTACATGGCTCAGGGTTTTGGGCTGTGGATAGGGATGCAGTCCTTCATAAACATAGGGGTGAATATCGGTTTGTTGCCAACCAAGGGTCTGACATTGCCACTCATGAGCTACGGCGGTAACAGCATCATCGTGGCCTGCATGGTGATCTCCATCCTGGTACGAATCGATTATGAAAATAGGCAGTATGATCCATCCAGCGAGACGGGGGGTGTGCAATGGGCCCACGGGTGATGATCATGGCCGGTGGTACCGGTGGACATGTATTTCCGGCACTTGCGGTGGCGACGGAACTGCGCGGTCGTGGCATGGACGTGATCTGGGTCGGTGCTGCCGGTGGCTTTGAAGAGCAGGTGGTGCCTGTGGCCGGTTTTCATATGGAGCGCATAAGCATACGTGGTTTGCGGGGTAATGGTGTGGTGCGCTGGCTTCAGGCTCCATTTATGCTCTCTCTGGCCATGTTGCAGATCCTCGTTGTGTTGTGGCGCTATCAGCCTGGTGTCGTTCTCGGTATGGGTGGATTTGTCACCGGGCCCGGTGGTGTGATGGCTAAGATATTGCGGATTCCTCTGGTTATCCATGAACAGAATGCCGTGCCGGGAATGACCAACAGGCTGCTGTCGCGTATAGCAAACCAGGTTCTGGAATCCTTCCCTGGAAGTTTTAATGGTGGAAAGAGGGTCTCCCTGGTCGGGAATCCGGTGCGGGCTGATATCTGGCAGTTGCCGGAGCCGGAACGCAGGATGAAACATAGAAGTGGTGCGTTGCATCTGTTGATCCTGGGCGGGTCATTGGGGGCGCAGGCGTTGAATGAGACCGTGCCCGAAGCATTGGGCAAGCTTGATCCTTCACTGCAGTTAGAGGTACGTCATCAGGCTGGCAGAGGGAAAGATGTTACGACCCTGCTGGCGTATAAGTCTGCAGGGATTGATGCCCAGGTAGTCCCCTTCATCTCCAATATGGCGGAGGCATACACCTGGGCCGATCTGGTGATTTGCCGGGCCGGGGCTTTAACCATATCCGAGCTGGCTGCAGCAGGAGTAGGTTCGGTGCTGGTGCCATATCCGCACGCGGTGGACGATCATCAGACCCTGAATGCCAGTTATCTGGCAGATGCAGGTGCCGCCCTGTTGGTCCCTCAGTCGGCACTTAAGCCAGCGCCGCTGGCTGACATTCTGCAGGAGTTATTGGGTGACCGGGCGAAACTGCTGCAGATGGCGCAAACGGCCCGGCATCTGGCAAAACCGATGGCGACCCTGGATGTCGCCGATATATGTGAGGAGATGCGGCTGCAATGAATCAACCCAACACCAGCCAGTTACGACATGCTGTGGAGGCCATGGGCCGCATGCGGCATATCCATTTTGTTGGCATCGGTGGTGCCGGCATGAGTGGTATTGCTGAGGTGATGCTCAATCTGGGGTATCAGATCTCCGGATCGGATCAGAGATCCGGGGCAGTAACCATGGCGTTGCAGCAGCAGGGTGCTGAGGTGGTGATCGGTCACCGGGCAGAGAATATCAACGGCGCGGACGCAGTGGTGATTTCCAGTGCGGTCAAGGATGACAACCCTGAGGTTGTAGCGGCCAGGGAGCAACGCATTCCGGTGGTGCCGCGTGCCGAGATGTTGGCAGAGCTGATGCGCTTTCGCTTCGGTATCGCTGTTGCGGGCACCCACGGCAAGACCACAACCACCAGTCTGGTGGCGAGTTTGCTGGCCGAAGGCGGATTGGATCCCACCTTTGTGATCGGGGGCAGGCTCAATAGTGCCGGGACCAACGCCAGATTGGGCACCGGCGAGTTTCTGGTGGCAGAGGCGGATGAGAGTGATGCCTCCTTTCTCTATCTGCAGCCCACCATGGCGGTGGTGACGAATATCGATGCGGATCATATGACCACCTACGGTGGTGACTTTGAGCGTCTGCGCCAAACCTTCATAGAATTCCTGCACCATCTTCCGTTCTATGGTCAGGCGGTACTCTGCATCGATGACGATGATATCCGTGGTCTCATTCCGCAACTGGCCCGTCCTGTATCAACCTATGGGTTTAGTCAAGACGCAGATCTGCAGGCATTTGATGTTCGCCAGGAGGGGTTGCGTACCCATTTTTCAGTGCGCTTTGCTGCAGATGGAAGCGTTCTGAATCTGACCCTGAATATGCCGGGACGCCATAACGTATTGAATGCCACCGCGGCCATAGCCATAGCCAGAGACCTGGGAGTAGATGATGCGTCTATAGCGCGTGCATTGGAGAGGTTTGAAGGTATCGGACGACGCTTCCAGGTAAAGGACAGATGTCAGACTGCCAACGGCGAAGTGATGCTGATCGATGACTACGGTCATCATCCGCGCGAGGTGGCTGCCACCATAGCGGCAATCCGCGAAGGCTGGCCGGAACGCAGACTGGTGCTGGTGTTTCAGCCTCATCGCTACAGTCGTACCCAGGAGCAGTTTGATGACTTTGCTCAGGTGCTGTCACAGGCTGATGTGTTGATCCTGGCTGAGGTCTACCCAGCGGGTGAGTCACCTATTGCCGGGGCCGATGGGCGCTCCCTTAGTCGCGCCATTCGTGCCCGTGGCCAGGTTGATCCGATCTTCATTGACCCGATCACCGATCTGCATGAGCTCCTGGCTGGACTGGTACAGGATGGTGATGTGGTGGCCATGATGGGTGCTGGCGATATCGGCGCGATGGCCGCAAAGATGCCGCAACTGATCTGCTGTAATGCCGGAGATGACGACTGACTATGAACAGCACTGTCTACAGTGGTGAGATGCTCTACGACGAGCCGCTATCCGGGTATACCACTTGGCGAGTGGGCGGTCCGGCGCGCCGCCTCTATCGTCCGGCTGACAGTGCTGATCTGGTGCAATTTCTGCAATCACTCCCGGCCGAGGAGCCGCTGCTGTGGTTGGGGTTGGGCAGTAATCTGCTGGTGCGGGACGGAGGTTTCAACGGTACTGTGATCCTGACCATGGGCCGTCTGGACCGGGTGGATATGCTGGATGATTTCAGGGTGCGGGCCGAGGCCGGGGTAACCAGCTCCAAACTGGCCCGTATCTCTGCACACCACGGCCTGTGCGGGGTGGAATTCCTGGCCGGTGTCCCCGGCACCCTGGGTGGCGCCCTGGCCATGAATGCCGGCGCCTTCGGGGGAGAAACCTGGGAGTGGGTTGAACAGGTTGAGACAGTTGACCGTAGTGGCGAAGTCAGACTGCGGCAAGCAGAGGAGTTTGAGATTGGATATCGCAGTGTGAAGGGGATCAAGGGCGAGTGGTTTCTCGCAGCCATATTCAAGCTGGAACCGGGCGATAGTGAATCCGCCATGAACGCGATCCAGAAACTGTTGGAGAAGCGCGCATCAACTCAGCCTATAGGGTTGCCCAGTTGCGGTTCCGTATTCCGCAATCCGGAAGGCGATTATGCGGCACGCCTGATTGAGCAGGCCGGGCTGAAGGGGAGCTGTATCGGCAAGGCATGCGTTTCTGAGAAACATGCCAATTTTATTATCAATACCGGTGGGGCCACTGCGGCGGAGATAGAACAGTTGATGTGGCTGGTGCGAGACAAGGTGGAAGATGCCAGTGGTGTGCGTCTGGTTACTGAGGTGCAGATCGTTGGGGAGGCGGCCGCATGAATATACAGGCAGCAGAGTTTGGCAAGGTGGCGGTGCTGATGGGGGGGCAATCGGCGGAACGCGAGGTCTCCCTACGCAGCGGCCAGGCGGTGCTGGATGGATTGCTGCGGCGCGGTGTCGATGCCCATGGCATAGATGCCGGCAGGGATGTGCTGCAACGGTTAGTGGATGGCCGGTTCGACCGGGTTTTTATCGTACTGCATGGGCGGGGTGGTGAAGATGGCGTTATCCAGGGTGGATTGGAGACCATCGGTCTGCCCTATACCGGCAGCGGGGTGCAGGGATCTGCCCTGGGTATGGATAAATATCGTTGTAAGTTGTTGTGGAGTGCCCTGTCGCTCCCCACGCCGGGATACATGCTGGTTGCGGACGAACAGCAGTTGGCTGCGGCGACCGAACTGGGATTTCCTCTGATGGTGAAGCCGGTGCATGAGGGTTCCAGTATTGGCATGGCAAAAGTGAATAACCTGGATGAGTTGCATGCTGCTTGGACGGTTGCCCGGGGGTATGACAGTAGGGTGATGGTGGAACGTTGGATAACCGGGCAGGAGTTTACCGCCTCCATCCTGGGAGATCGAGCGCTGCCACTTATCCGGCTGGAGACGCCGCACACCTTCTACGACTACGAAGCCAAGTACAGCTCTGACACCACTGTTTATCACTGTCCCTGCGGTCTGGACAAGGCGAAGGAGCGGGAGTTGCAGGAGCTGGCCATGCATGCGTTTCATGCGGTTGGTGCCAGTGGTTGGGGGCGAGTGGACATCATGCTGGACCAGGAGATGCGTCCGTGGCTGATTGAGGTGAATACGGTTCCAGGTATGACGGATCATAGTCTGGTACCCATGGCGGCAAAGGAACATGGATTGGATTTTGACGAGCTGGTTTGGCAGATACTTGCCGCCACTATGGAGCAAAACAATGGCTAGAGCGGCAGCCACTAGTACCCGGGCCACCAAGGCCGCCGCCGAGCGCCGCGAACAGCAGATGCTGGCCTTGCGGTTGTGGCTGAAGGTGTTGGTGTTGATAGCCGTTTTTGGCGGTGGGAGCTACTGGGGCGTTGTTACCTTGACCGACCCCAAGTTATTACCCCTGAAGGTGGTTAGAACCGAAGGCAAGTTTCGTTACATCCAGCGGCAGGATCTGGAACAGGCAGTGGCCGGTCTCACCCGGGGTGGGTTCCTGACTGTGGATGTGGCGGCGATCAGGGATCGGGCCAGGAGTCTGCCCTGGGTTGATCGTGTGAGTGTGAGACGGGTGTGGCCGGACACTCTGCAACTTTGGGTGGAGGAGCAGGTTCCCCTATCCCGCTGGCAGGACGATGCAATGCTAAATGTGCGTGGTGAGGTGTTTCGCCCTAAGGCCGGTTCGATACCTGCTGGATACCCCAGGTTGTCCGGGCCTGATGGTAGTGAGAAAGAGCTGGCCAGATATTACCTCGCGATAAAGAACCATCTTGCTTCACTTGGGCTTGGTATAGATGAGATAGCAATGGATGAGCGTCGGGCCTGGAGTATGAAACTGAAAAATGGAGCTGTCATTCGGCTTGGTAGTAAGGATTTGGATGAGAGATTGGCGCGATTTTACCGTATTTATCCGCTGCTGAAGGCGGATGAACGAGAGATAAAAGAGGTGGATCTGCGTTATACCAACGGCTTTGCCGTTGCCTGGAAAAACATTGCCCCTACAGCTTGGCTGGGGCCAAAAAACAAGATTACGAGAGGGTTGGTGTAATGACCAAAAGGGTGGAAAAGAATCTTATTGTTGGCCTGGATATCGGGACCTCGAAAGTGGTCGCCATTGTTGGCGAGATAAAGACGGGGCGCGAGATCGAGATAATCGGAATTGGATCGCACCCATCCCGCGGCCTGAAAAAAGGGGTGGTGGTAAATATTGAATCTACCGTGCAATCCATACAGCGGGCCGTGGAAGAGGCAGAGTTGATGGCAGGATGTGAGATCCACTCGGTGCATGCAGGTATCGCCGGAAGCCACATTCGCAGTCTCAACTCCCACGGTATTGTTGCCATCAAGGATCATGAGGTCACCTACAGTGATGTGGAACGGGTGATAGATGCAGCCCGTGCCGTCGCTATTCCGGCAGACCAGAAGATTCTGCACATCTTGCCGCAGGAGTTCATTATCGATGAACAGGAGGGAATCAAGGAGCCGATAGGTATGTCGGGGGTGCGTCTGGAGGCTCGGGTACACATGGTGACCGGGGCCGTGAGCGCGGCCCAGAACATCGTCAAGTGCGTACGCCGTTGCGGACTGGATGTGGATGATCTGATTCTGGAACAGCTTAGTTCCAGTTATGCGGTCCTGAGTGATGACGAAAAAGAGCTGGGTGTATGCCTGGTGGATATAGGTGGCGGTACCACGGACATCGCCATCTTTACCGATGGTTCCATCCGCCACACCGCCGTTATCCCTATTGCAGGTGACCAGGTTACCAACGATATCGCCGTCGCCCTGCGTACTCCGACCCAGCACGCTGAGGAGATAAAGGTGAAGTACGCCTGTGCCCTTACTCAGCTGGCTACAGACGACGAGACGATTGAGGTGCCGAGCATCGGCGACCGTCCCTCCAGGCGTCTGTCACGCCAGACCCTGGCCGAGGTGGTTGAGCCGCGCTATGAGGAACTTTTGACTCTGGTGCAGGCCGAGCTGAGACGCAGTGGCTTCGAGGATCTGATACCGGGAGGCGTGGTCCTTACCGGCGGCAGTTCCAAGATGGAGGGGCTGATAGATCTGGCTGAGGAGGTATTTCATATGCCGGTAAGGCTGGGAGTTCCGCAGTATGTGACCGGGCTGGTGGATGTGGTGCGCAATCCTATTTATGCCACCGGTGTCGGTCTGTTGCTGTTCGGTTCCAGTAACCGGTCAACCCAGATGCGGGATATGCCAAACGGTCCGGGGATAAACACAATATGGAGCCGGATGCGTAGCTGGTTTCAGGGGAATTTTTAAATGTCTTTTTCTGTTTTTTATTTTCAGGTTGCCTGGGTCTTAGACCTGCTTGATAGGAGGGTATGTAATGTTTGAACTGATGGATGCATATAGTCAAAACGCAGTAATCAAGGTAGTTGGCGTAGGTGGTGGTGGCGGCAATGCCGTAAACCACATGGTGGATGCCAATATTGAAGGCGTTGATTTTATCTGCGCCAACACTGATGCCCAGGCATTGAACAACAGTCGCGTGCGGACGTTGTTGCAGCTTGGATCAAATATCACCAAAGGACTTGGTGCCGGAACCAATCCGGATATCGGACGCGGTGCAGCCTTGGAGGATCGTGATCGTATCCAGGAGGCGCTTGACGGTGCGGATATGGTATTTATCACGGCCGGTCTGGGTGGCGGGACCGGGACCGGCGCCGCCCCTATCGTAGCCGAGGTGGCCAAGGATATGGGGGTGCTGACGGTGGCGGTGGTTACCAAGCCGTTTGCCTTTGAAGGCGGCAAGCGCCTGAAGGTGGCGGAGGCAGGGGTGCATGAACTGGCCAAGTATGTCGACTCGCTGATAACCATACCTAACGAGAAGTTGTTGGCGGTATTGGGGAAAGAGATAAGCCTGCTTAATGCATTTAAGACCGCCAATGACATATTGCTGGGTGCGGTGCAGGGTATAGCTGAACTGATTACCCGTCCCGGTCTGATCAACGTTGACTTTGCCGATGTGCGTACGGTTATGTCGGAGATGGGTGTGGCGATGATGGGATCAGGGTGCTCCAGAGGTGACGAACGTGCACGCCTGGCAGCGGAAGAGGCTATCCACAGTCCACTGCTTGAGGATGTGAATCTCTCCGGCGCCCGCGGCATTCTGGTTAATATCACCGCAGGACCTGACCTCTCAATCGGCGAATTTGATGAGGTCGGTAATACGGTCAAAGCGGTGGCCTGTGATGACGCAACCGTTGTGGTTGGTACAGTTATTGATCCTGATATGATGGATGAGCTGCGGGTAACCGTGGTAGCCACGGGTCTGGGTGAGATGAATCTCAGAACCAGCACACCAGAGGCGGTGAAGCAGGAAACGGTGGTGTTGCGTCCGGTGCAGACGGAGGAGGATGCCTTTGCTCATCAGCCTGATTACAGCTCGATGGACCGTCCGACCGTGATTCGCAAAGATCCGAAGATAGCGAAATCTTATGCGGAATCTGCGCAGGATAAGGAGATGGACTATCTGGATATTCCGGCATTCCTGCGGAGACAGGCGGATTGACATAATGGTATGAGGCAAAAGGCATATTTCTAGGCTGCAGGCCAGGAGAATACCTGTAGATTACGACTGTTATGACGTTTTTTCCGGTTGTAATCTGTCTGAAACAAGACGCTTTCGCCATAGTTGCTGCTTATGCTACTATAGCCCCCGTTTTTTGGGGATTTTGGGTGGAGCATAAAATTAATATGATAAAGCAACGTACATTAAAGAATGTGATCCGCGCCACTGGCGTGGGGCTACATACGGGCGATAAGGTGTACCTCACCCTGAGGCCGGCAGCCGCCAACACCGGTATTGTGTTCAGGCGTGTTGATCTGGATGAGCCGGTAGAGATAAAGGCATGTCCGGAAAATGTAGGTGATACCCAACTGTCTACAACCTTGGAAAAGGACGGGGTTAAGATCTCTACGGTAGAGCACCTCCTCTCCGCCTGCGCAGGTTTGGGTATAGATAACGCCTATGTTGACGTCAGTGCCGCCGAGGTTCCGATCATGGACGGGAGCGCCGGTCCATTTGTTTTCCTGATCCAGTCTGCTGGCATCGATGAACAGAATGTAGCCAAACGTTTTATTCGCATTAAGCGCGAAGTAGTGGTGGAAGAGGGTAACAAGAGTGCGGCCTTCAAGCCTTTTGACGGGTTCAAGGTATCATTCGCCATTGATTTCGACCATCCGGTATTTACCGAACGCACCAGATTCGCCTCGGTTGATTTCTCTTCCACCTCCTTTGTGAAGGAGGTCAGCAGGGCGCGTACCTTCGGTTTTCTGCGTGATCTGGAGATGTTGCGTGAACGCCAGCTTGCCATGGGTGGCAGCATGGATAATGCCATCGTCGTGGATGACTTCAGGGTGCTGAATGAGGACGGACTGCGTTACGAAGACGAGTTTGTAAAACATAAGATCCTGGACGCCATTGGCGACCTCTACCTACTGGGACATAGTCTGGTTGGATCATTTATCGGCAACAGATCAGGCCATGCCCTGAATAATAAGCTATTGAAGACACTGATGGCGGATAAGAGTGCCTGGGAAGAGGTTACCTTTGAAGATGGCAGTGAGGAGCCTATCTCCTACTTAAAGCCTATTCCTGTCTCCTGAGGTTTTTCTGCATAAGGCAGTGATATGCCTGCCATGGCGTGGGCTTACTCCCGGTTCTTCCGGTGTGAGCTCAGGCGCCTCAATGCGGCCCGCAGTTCCGGATCCGGTGTGTGATCGGCAACTCGCTGAATGAGATCGGCGTTTTTTGTGGATAGGAGTTGTGCGCCCCTCTCTTTATGTGAGACTGTTCGCTCCCGTTCATCCATCATTATCCTAACTGATATCTTATTGATATCTATATTATTCTTCCTGAGATTGGTGATTAACTCCGGGGAAAAGAAACGCATACGGCTGGCCCAGGCTGAGGAGCCTGTGTACAGGGTTATATGATCGTTTTTCGCAACCAGCCCGATACAGTGGTCGTTTAAAGGGGGGGGAAGCAGTCCCTGCACCAGCTTCAGTAATGAGCTGTTTTGTTGCATATTTGCCTGAATTGTGGCAAATTCAGTGCAGTTTTGCAGGTAGTTTTTCAGTGGTTTGAGTTTACCGGTCATGGAGGGTCGGTCACCAGTTCGGGACAAGGCATATCAAAACAAATAAAATTATAACTAAATGAAGATATTACTCCTGTCTAATCGGCACCACAAATACGGTTCTGTCTCTATCACGCCCTGGCTATTGTCAGGAATATTCCTTCTATCCCTTGTTGGCGCATCCATGACCTCGTCCTGGCTCGGGTACAAACTGGGGCACGAGAAGGGTGTGGAACAGGGCGAGCAAAGCGTGCATTTCGCGTCAATTACCGGATCAGCCCTGAAATCTAGCATTGAAGAGCAGCGCAAAGAGTGGGAACAGAATAAGAAACTTACCCAGGACCACATAAATGTTCTGGCCCTGAAGCTGGGAGAGCTGCAGTCACACATCGTACGCCTGAATGCATTGGGAGAGCGCCTGACCAAGATGGGCAAGTTTGACAAGGACGAGTTTGATTTCAAGAAGGTTCCAGCCCGCGGTGGCGCAGATTCAAAAGGTATGGATAAGTTTGTGAAGTTATCCGAGCTGGTAGAGGAGATGGATACTCTGTCGCGGATCATAGAGGACCGCGAGATCAAACTTAATGTCATGGAAGAGTTGATCATGAACAGCGAACTGCAGAAGGAGGTATATCCTTCTGGTCAACCGGTGAAGGGAGGGTGGATATCATCATCCTACGGCGAAAGACTCGATCCTTTTACTGGCAGCAAAACATTCCATGACGGGGTGGATATTGCGGGAAATGTCGGAACCAGGGTCGCAGCCGTTGGCTCAGGAATAGTTATATTTGCCGGGGAGAAACAGGGCTATGGCAAGGTGGTTAAGATTCACCACGGCAATGGCTATGTTACCCTGTATGCTCACAACAGTAAGCTCCTGGTTCATGTGGGGGACTATGTCACCAAGGGGCAACGGATTGCTGCCATGGGATCAACCGGACGTTCAACCGGACCTCACCTCCACTTCGAAGTACATCTTAACGGTAAAACTGTCGATCCCCAGACCTACCTGCAGGCCGCCAACTGATTTGGAATGCGCTGGAACGGTATAGAGGTCTACACTGCAGTTTTTGTATGAACCTGCGTTATTACGTTGAAATCTGAAACTGCGTCTCCACTTTAGTCCATATCATGAAATCACTCAGTTTGCTCTCCCTAATAACAGTGGATAAGACGATAAAGGGCGGCTCAATGTCTGCCACCTGATCCGGTTTTACGGTATCATTCAACGTTTTATTCTTCCAGACGGAACTTATTTCCATGCTCACAAAAACATTCAGCAAGATCTTTGGCAGCCGGAATGAAAGGTTGATCAAGCGCATGTCCGGCGTATTGGTAAAGATCAACGAATTGGAACCGGTGCTCCAGGCCCTTTCTGATGAAGAGTTAAAGGGGAAAACCTCGGAACTGCGCGGGCGGCTGGAGCAGGGAGAGTCTCTGGACGATCTGCTGGTAGATGCATTTGCCACGGTGCGCGAAGCCAGCGTGCGCACCTTGGGATTGCGGCACTTTGATGTACAGATGATCGGCGGTATGGTACTGAATCAAGGCAAGATCGCCGAGATGCGTACCGGCGAGGGTAAGACCCTGGTGGCAACCCTGGCGGTTTACCTGAACGCCCTGGCTGGCAAGGGTGTTCATGTGGTTACGGTAAACGACTATCTGGCGCGCCGTGATGCAGCATGGATGGGTAGGATTTATCACTTTCTTGGCCTTTCTGTGGGGGTGATAAATTCGTCGGGGGGCGGAAGTCTGGATGAGTCATCCTACCAATATGACCCGTCTAAAGAGAGTTCCGCTGCCGGTTATCCCCATATGGTTAATGTTAGTCGTCAGGCAGCCTATGCCTGCGACATCACTTACGGCACGAATAATGAGTTTGGTTTCGATTATCTGCGGGACAACATGGCCTTCAGCGCCGATCAACGGGTGCAGAGAGGTAAATATTTTGCGGTGGTGGATGAGGTTGACTCTATCCTTATCGATGAGGCCCGCACCCCGCTGATCATCTCCGGCCCCACGGAGGGCAGTTCCGATCTGTACAAAAAGATCGACAAGATCATTCCCAGACTGACCCAGCAGGATCCGATCACTGGGGAAGACGGTAAGCCTGACTTTGGACCGGGCGACTACTCCCTGGATGAGAAATCCAAACAGGCCTATCTCAGTGATGAAGGGCACCAGCATGTGGAGGAGATGCTTACCGCCATGGGCTTGCTGGCCGAAGACAGCAGTCTGTACGACTCATCCAACATAAGTATGATGCACCACGTAACCGCGGCCCTGCGTGCGCACACCCTGTTTCACAAGGATGTTGATTACATCGTGAGTGATGGCCAGATCGTCATTGTGGATGAATTTACCGGACGCACCATGGCCGGACGCCGCTGGTCTGAAGGACTGCATCAGGCCATTGAGGCCAAGGAACGGGTTCAGATCCAGAATGAAAACCAAACCCTGGCATCCATCACCTTCCAAAACTATTTCCGTCTGTATGAGAAGCTCTCCGGCATGACCGGAACGGCAGATACTGAGGCCTACGAATTCCAGCAGATTTATGGACTGGAGGTAGTGGTGATCCCAACCAATAAACCCATGATCAGAAATGACATGGGTGATCTGGTATATAGGACAGCGGAGGAGAAGTACCACGCCATCATCGACGATGTTGAAGAGTGCGTGAAGCGGGGGCAGCCGGTACTGGTAGGTACAGCCTCCATTGAGACCTCAGAACTTATTTCGAAACTGCTGAATAAAAAGAAGCTCAAACACAACGTTCTCAACGCCAAACAACATGAGCGTGAGGCAGGCATCGTGGCGGATGCCGGCAGGCCAGGTGCGGTTACTATCGCAACCAATATGGCAGGACGTGGTACAGATATCGTGCTTGGCGGTAATCTGGAGGTTGAGCTGGACGCCATGGGCGATAAGCGACAGGACCCAGAGGCAGTGGCGAAGGTCAAGGCAAAATGGGAAGAGATCCATAAACAGGTGCTGGATGCCGGCGGTCTGCATGTGGTCGGTACCGAGCGGCATGAATCACGCCGGGTGGATAACCAGTTGCGTGGTCGTTCCGGGCGTCAGGGTGATCCCGGATCGACCCGTTTCTATCTGTCGCTGGAAGATAACCTGATGCGTATCTTCGCCTCAGAGCGCGTTTCGGCAATTATGCAGAAACTGGGTATGGAGCAGGGCGAGGCCATTGAGCATCCCTGGGTGACCAAGGCCATCGCCAATGCCCAGAAGAAGGTTGAGGGACGCAACTTTGATATCCGTAAGCAGCTGCTGGAGTACGACGATGTCGCCAATGATCAACGGAAGGTGGTCTATCAGCAGCGCGATGAGCTGATGGAGACTGAGGAGATCGAGGAGACGGTAAAGGCCCTGCGCTACGATGTGGTGAATGATCTTATCAGCACCTATATCCCGCCCGAGAGTATGGATGAGCAGTGGGATATCCCCGGGCTTACCCAGGCCCTGGAGAGTACCTACGGATTGAAATATGAGCTCCAGCAGTGGCTGGACGCAGATGATACCCTGGAGGAAGAGGGGCTGCGTGCCCGTATTCTGGAGCTGATGGAGCAGGCTTATGCAGAGAAGGAGGCGCTGGCCGGATCGGAAAATCTGCGCATGTATGAAAAGGGGTTGATGCTGCAGATTTTGGATACGAAATGGAAGGAGCATCTGGCGGATATGGACTACCTGCGTCAGGGCATTCACCTGCGTGGTTATGCCCAGAAGAACCCGAAGCAGGAGTATAAGCGTGAGGCCTTCGAGATGTTCGCCCGTATGCTGGAGGAGATCAAGCAGGAGTTTATCACCGTGCTAACCCTGATCCAGGTACGCACGGATGAGGAGATGGAGGCATATCGGCGGGAGCAGTCGTCCGACAACTTTGAAATGAGGCATGATGAGTTCTCAGGGTTTGGTGATGGCGACGAAGAGGTACGGGATGGAGAGGCGGAACATACACCCTTCGTACGTCAGGAGCGCAAGGTCGGTCGTAACGAGCCTTGTCCCTGCGGTTCCGGTAAAAAGTACAAGCAGTGTTGCGGCAGGTTGACCTAAACGGGGCCGGAGAAAACCGTTATCCTCGCGCAGGTGGGGATCCATGGCTGGTGTCGTACCAACCGCTATATTAGCTGCCGTCATCCTCGCGCAGGCGGGGATCCATGGCTGGTGTCGGACCAACCGCTGTATTACCTGTAGTCATCCCCGCGCAGGCGGGGATCCAGGTGCTCCTGCGCAGGGTCTATGGCCGAGGAAAACCGGCTTGACATATTAAATTGCACGGCCATCATCCTGATGACCATTGGCCCTTAACCCCAGAGCGCAGGTAAATGATTGACGAACAGCTGAGCTTTCTTCCGGTGTCCGGTATCCGTCTGGGTACGGCTGCCGCAGGTATAAAATATGTAGGCAGGGATGATCTGGTTCTGATTGAAATTGCCCCGGATGCAAGCTGTGCCGCTGTCTTCACCCGTAACGCCTTCTGTGCCGCACCTGTGGTGGTGGCACGCGAACATTTGGCGACCACTGTGCCACGCTACCTGCTGATCAACTCCGGCAATGCCAATGCCGGTACCGGGAAACAGGGTCTGGACGCCTGTAACGGCTCATGTGATGCCCTGGCGGCCGTCGTTGGATGCACTACGGATGAGATCCTGCCATTCTCCACCGGAGTGATCGGGGAACCCCTGCCGTTGGATAGGATGGTAAAGGTTTTCCCGGGGCTGGAGGCCGAATTGGATGAGGCTGGTTGGGCTGATGCTGCTCGGGCGATTATGACCACGGATACCAGGCCGAAACTGGTTTCGCGCAGTTTTAACTGCGATGGGAAGAGCGTTACGGTCACCGGTATGGCCAAAGGCTCGGGGATGATCCGGCCGGATATGGCCACCATGCTGGCCTATATCGCCACCGATGCCAGAGTAGATGCGTCTCTGCTGCATCTATGTCTGGAGCAGGCCGTCGCCCCATCCTTTAACTCGATCACGGTGGATGGCGATACCTCGACCAACGATGCCTGTGTACTTATGGCCAGCGCCACCAGTGATTGTCCGGCCATAACCGATGGCGCAAGCACGGAGTTCGCCAGACTGTGTGAAACTGTGCTGGCTGTCTGCATGGATCTGGCGCGTGCCATAGTTAAGGATGGTGAAGGCGCAACCAAGCTGGTAGAGATCCTGGTGGAGGGGGCTGCCGATATTTCCGAGGCGCGTACAGTCGCCTATACCATTGCACACTCACCGCTGGTAAAGACCGCACTGTTTGCCTCAGACCCGAACTGGGGCCGCATCCTGGCTGCGGTAGGAAGGGCCGGGTTGGCTGATCTGGATATAGAAGCCATCCGTATCTGGTTGGGGGATGTTTGTATAGTTCGGGATGGCGGCCGCGCCGATGACTACACCGAACAGGCTGGTCAGTCGGTGATGGATGGGAGTGAGTTCACCATTCGGGTAGAGCTGGGGCGTGGCAGTGCCAAAGCCCGTATTCTGACCTGCGATCTCTCCTACGATTACGTCAAGATAAATGCGGAGTATCGCAGTTAGAGGTGGCCCGGGTAGTAGGGCCGGGGAGCTTGGTGCTTCCGCAGCTTCTCATCCCCGCATGCATGAGCACCCTCCCGAGAACGATGGAAAACTGTTTATGCTACTGGGTTCCCGCCTTCGCGGGAACGACGTGTAGTCTGATCGTAACTCTTGTACGCTGTCCGTACCCCGCATGCATGAGCACTCTCCTGAGAGGATGGAAGGCTGTTTCTGCTACTGGGTTCCCGCCTTCGCGGGAACGACGTGTAGTCTGATCGTAACTCTTGTACGTAGTCCGTCCCCCGCATGCAGGAGCACCCTCCCGAGAGCGATGGAAGGCTGTTTATGCTACTGGGTTCCCGCCTACGCGGGGACGACGTGTAGT
>JBNKDM010000019.1:0-31927 GCA_050288245.1 Sedimenticolaceae bacterium | reverse complement strand
TACGAATAGATCCAATAATTCGTTCAGAAAACGTCCGCCCATGGTTGTGGGGCGAATCAGCTTGCCGGATATCTCCAACAGACCACCCGCCTCTGCCCGGTCCAATTCGTGCTGAATAGATGCCAAAGGCAGGCCGGTACGCTGCTCAAACAGCTCGGGTGCAAAGCCCTGCTTCAGCCGCAGGGCATTCAACATAAACTCCAGCGCCAGATCACGCCTCTCCACATAGTTGCTGCCCAATAAGATATCAGGGCTCCCGGTCTCCTCAATATATCTGGCAGGAGATTTAGACCTTCTGGTGCGCCCGATCACTCCCGACGCCATATCGGTGATCTTGCCATGAGCGCCGGCCCCGATACCCAGATAGTCGCCAAACTCCCAATAGTTACGATTGTGTCTGCACTCAAACCCGGCCCGGGCGAATGCTGACACCTCATACTGACGGTAACCGGCGGCAGCCAGCTGCGCATGGCCTGTCGCCTCTATCTCTCCAATATGCTCATCATCCGGAAGTTCCGGCGGGGCCGTATAAAACCGCGTGTTTGGTTCCAGCGTCAACTGATAATAGGAGATGTGTCCAGGTTCCAGCGATATCGCCATGTCCAGATCATACCCTGCCTGCTCCAGTGTCTGGCCGGGCAGGCCATACATGATATCCAGATTCAGATTTTCAATCCCTGCTGTACGTGCTGCGGCCACGGCCTGCAGCGCCTCATCCGGCCCGTGAATTCGGCCCAGCCTCCGCAGCAGTTCCTGGCTGAAGCTCTGCACCCCGATGGATATACGATTGACCCCGGCCTGCCGATAGGCCATGAAGTTACCCTGATCCAGCGCGCCGGGGTTGGCCTCGATCGTCACCTCCAAATCAGCTGCGCAGGCCACCCTTGACCTCACCCCCTCAAGCAGTCTGCCGATGGCTGCACCGGAAAACAGACTCGGAGTACCGCCACCGATAAAGATACTGATCAGCTCTCTACCCGCAACCAGTGGCAGAATCACGTCCAGATCTTTGAGCAGGGCGGTCACATATGCCGGCTCATCCAGGGTGCCGACGACGGCATGGGAGTTGAAGTCACAGTAGGGGCATTTTTGCAGACACCAGGGGGTGTGCACATAGAGCGCCAAAGGTGGTAATTCAGACAACCCGCTCAATGTCCCTGTCCTTAGATGGTCTGGAGGTTGGCATGTGCCACCATCAGCCACTTGGCGCCAACTGTCTCAAAATTGATCTGAATGGTGGCCCTGCTGCCCTGGCCTTCAGTATTCAGCACCACCCCCTCACCAAACTTTGGGTGGACTACGCGCTGTCCCAGACTGAACCCGGTACTCTCCTCCGCCAGATTGAAGCCACCGGCCGGCGTCACCACGGGCCGGGAGACATTCGGGCGCGAACGGATCTCCTCCACCAGATCAACCGGGATCTCCCGCAGAAAGCGCGATGGCAAAGAGTAGCTGTTTGATCCATGCAGGCGTCGACTCTCCGCATGACTGAGATAGAGCTGCTGCATGGCGCGGGTCATCCCCACATAACAGAGGCGCCGCTCCTCTTCCAGGCGTTCCGGATCATCGCTCGACATGCTGTGGGGAAACAGCCCCTCTTCCATCCCGCCGATAAACACCAGCGGAAATTCCAGCCCCTTGGCAGAGTGTAGCGTCATCAGCTGAACACTATCCTCGTACTCTCCGGCCTGGGTCTCCCCCGCCTCCAGGGCGGCATGCGACAAAAAGGCATCCAGTTCACTCATCTCCTCGACCGGATCTGCGTCTGCGGCTTCAGGATCCACACCATTCAGCCCCAGAGAAAAATCTTCAAACTGGCGAGCGGCGTTAACCAGCTCCTCCAGATTCTCAATCCGATCCTGGCCTTTTCCATCCTTGGAATTTTTGAAGTGCTCCAGCAATCTGCTCTGATTAAGTACCTCAGCAGCAAGATCCGCCAAAGCCATATCGGTAGTCGCTGCAGCAAGCTCCTCAATCAGCTCTATAAAGCCCCGCAAGGCATTGGCTGCCCGGGCCGTCATCTTGCCTCCGCGCAACAGTTCATGTGATGCCTGCCATAGGGAGCAGCCAAAATCCCGTGCGTGGGCGCGCACCGCATCCAGGGTACGGGGGCCGATTCCGCGGGGCGGCTGGTTGATCGCCCGCTCATACGCCGGATCACTCTCACGGTTGGATAACAGCCGCATATAGGCCAGGGCATCCTTGATCTCAGCCCGCTCAAAAAAGCGCAGCCCGCCATAGACCCGGTAGGGTATACCCATCTGCAGCAACAGCTCTTCAAACAGTCGTGACTGGGCCGAGGTGCGATAGAGAATAGCGATATCGCTACGTCTCTTTCCCGTATCGATGGCTGCGCTGATCCGCCCGACCACAAAGCGTGCCTCATCCACTTCATCAAAGGCGGCATAGACCCGGATCGGGTCGCCCTGCTGACCATCTGTCCAGAGGTTCTTGCCCAGACGGGTGGAGTTATTGGAGATGACGGCATTGGCCGCCTGAAGGATGTTTCCTGTGGAGCGATAGTTCTGCTCCAGCCGCACCAGGTTTGACTTGGGATAGTCGCGCTGAAAGTGGCGGATGTTCTCGACCTTGGCTCCACGCCAGCCATAGATGGACTGATCATCATCGCCCACTACAAACAAGTTGTTACGCTCTCCCGACAACAGCCGCAACCAGGCATATTGGATGGAGTTGGTGTCCTGAAACTCATCCACCAGAATATGCGCAAACCGCTCACGGTAGTGATGCAGAATATCCGGGCGATCCCTCAGCAACTCGTGCGCCCGTAATAGCAGCTCAGCAAAATCCACCGCGCCCGCCCGATCACACGCCTCCTGGTAATTGCGATAGATGGCTATCATCTGACGCAGGTAGTGATCACCATCATCATCCATATGCTGAGGCCTGCGCCCCTCATCCTTCTGGGCATTGATAAACCACTGGGCCTGACGCGGTGGCCACTTTGTATCATCCAGGTTCATCTCCCGGATGATGCGTTTGATCAGGCGATGCTGGTCATCGGCATCCAGAATCTGAAACGTCTTGGGCAGACCCGCATCCTGCCAGTGCGCACGCAGCAGCCGGTGGGCCAAACCGTGAAAGGTGCCGACCCACATCCCGCCCACCGGCTGCCCCAGCAGATGTTCGATCCGGTGCCGCATCTCCCGGGCCGCCTTGTTGGTGAAGGTGACTGCCAGGATACCCCAGGAGGTGGCCCCCTCTACGCCGGTAAGCCAGGCTATGCGGTGAACCAGCACCCGGGTCTTGCCGGAACCGGCCCCGGCCAACACCAGGGTACTTCCGGCAGGCGCAGTAATTGCCTGGCGCTGGGCCTCATTCAGCTCTTGCAAGATATGTGATACATCCATGGAGACATTCTATCAGGGGCGGAGCCTAATTCACGACTGTTGCAGCCCCTCTCAAATCCATATTTAAGGCAGTTATTCGATAATTCCCTCAATATCCATAGAATATTGCCGATAACCCTGTTGCGCCAGCCGAAAGAGCTCGACTTAATCGTTAAAACAGGTGAGACTTAGACTGGCAAACTACTATTAGAATAAGAATATATATAAATAAAGTTCGGGGTCATGGTGAAACCTAGAGTATCTACAGTAAAGATAATCGACAGTCTGGCAGAAATAACGCGGTATCAAGATAAGGAGATTTTGGAGCGCAGCCTGGTTGAAACCCTGGCTGAGAGCGTGCCTTCTGAAGAGTACCGCCTATACAAGGTGATCCAGCAACCACCCAATCTCGAACTTATCATCACCGCCAACAAATCCGCAGCCAGGGATGTGGCCAGCGAAACGCAAACAGACCATGAGCTCACCGACAGCCTGCAGCAGGCAATAATCCAGGCAATTGAGGCCGAAGATATAGTCACCCTGGAAAGTAATGAACATAATCATCAGTGCAATATCTTTCCGGTCTTCGGCAAAAAAGGGGTCATATCCGCTGCGCTGGTACAGTTTACCAATAATGTCCGTTTTGACGACCAACGGATTGTTTTCGGGCTTCTGCGCATCTATGCCAACTATCTCAATCTGCTGGACGATAACCTGCGCGATAAACTCACGGGCCTGCTAAACCGGGAGACCCTGAACAAAGAGATCTTGCAGATTTTGATGGAAAAATCCCATCGGCGTAAATTCATTCATAACCAGAGAACCCGGCGCGTCTCTGACGAGATTGAACACTGGCTGGGCGTCATAGATGTTGACCACTTTAAATCGGTAAACGATAGGCTCGGCCATCTGTTTGGTGATGAAGTATTGATACTTATGGCCGGATTTATGACCGAAGTATTCAGAGATGACGATCTTATTTTCCGCTACGGCGGTGAAGAGTTTGTCGTACTGATCAAGGTGCTAAACAAGGATGATGCCTTTAGTGTATTTGAGCGCCTGCGCACCACCATCGCCAAGCACACCTTTCCACAGGTTGGGGAGCTAAATGTAAGTATCGGCATAGTTGAGGTCAACGCACAGAGTGAAAGTGCGGAGGTAATTTCTTGCGCCGACAAGGCCCTCTATTATGCCAAAGACCACGGCAGAAACATGACCTGTATCTATGAGGATCTGATCAAGAATGGCAGCATCAGCGAAGACCCTGGTATCGAATCCGGAGATATAGATCTGTTCTGAAACCGTTTGGATCTATGGTGCCGCGTTAATCCCCAGACCTTGCTGTGGCCTTTTTAGCCATCCGCTGCAACTCCAGCTGCTCCTGGCAATCTTTCAATTGATATGCGTACAGCTCTGAAGTGGACTGGACCTTATCGGCAACCCGCAGCAACCAGGCCTTCTTGTTAAAACTCTTCTGGCTGTATCCGACATGCCCTTCATGGTAAGCCAGATACTGGTTATAGCCATCCCATTTGGGGATACCCAGCTTTTCAAAACTGACATTAGTGTACCAACCCACAAAGTCTATCGCATCCTCGAAGTTGACCCGCTGCGCATCACGGTTGCCGGTCTCCTCCAGATAGGACTCCCAGGTTCCGTTCACCGCCTGGCAATAGCCGTAGGCCGTGGTCGGTCTGCCCAGTGGAATGATCCCAAAAAAGGTCTTCATCGGTGGTCTGGCGTCATCAACAAACCTGGATTCATGCCGGACTATCGCCATCAGCACCGGCGGGGGTGTCCCCCATTTCTGTTCAGCTGCCAGAACATCCTCATACCAACCCTCCTTTTCCTGGAAGATAGAGCAGATATTCTCGACATTTTCCGGTGGTGGCACAGAGACACAACCTGCACCGGTCAAAACGAGCAGACTGATCAGGAACACGCGCCGAAGTGCGCGCCCGTGCAGGGCTCTGCTCCCGGCTATTACCTCGTTTTGATAGGAATCTCTACTATAGATCGGCACGATAGGGATCTTGTCCGGATTGAGTGTAACTCGTTGATTCATTGTAAAAGTATCCTATCATGAAATAAGATATATTCTTACTTAAACCAAGGTTGCGCGATATTCTTAAGCAACAGCTTTAACTGCTGATATTACCCACAAATGGCCTTAATAAAAAGCCCCCATTTCACATCCTGAACGGAGATCACAGATATCGGCTAACCGCTCTATCTCACTTTAGAGCCTGACGAAACATCTGTGATGGCGGAGTACCAGCCTCATTCCAGCTCAGCATATCCACAATAATCATCCTGAAAGATCTGCTTGTGGTTTACCATGAAAACCTCATAGTTCCAATCATCATCAGACAACTTATGGGCGGAGTCTGCCGCTATGACATATGTCTGGGTAGTCATACTCTCACCGGCATCAGAGATCACTGCCACCTCAGCCCTCTGGTAAAGATCGCCTTCAAATCTGTCGAGACGGGCCATGGCCGCAGGGGAAACATCGAAATAGATGACGCCAGCAACTGCGCCCCCAGGTTGCGCGATAATCGCAGGATAGACCTCTCCGCTCACCCGCCTCCTGACATAGTGAAGAAGAGTGGCTCGCTGCGATCTGTAGGCCTCATCGCATACATGTGCCATTATCCCGGGATCCATTAATGTCCCGTACGCGAATAGATTCATCACCACTCCGACAGATGCAGCAGTCTGTAGCGTATAGTAAGATTATTGATCACAGAAACTTCAGATTAGATCATCTCTTCTCTTGTTGTAGCCATACCCATGATACGCAATAGGAGCCACGCCAACCCATACGAAATAATAACACCTGCCACACCAGCAACCCCGGTCGCAACAAAGTCATTATTCACCAATGGAGTTGAATAGCCCGATAAGGGGCCGACAAAGGCGGGGGCGGCCGCATGCAGAAATCCATATCTCTCTGCCACCCACTCCAGGCCATCGGGAAACACGGATGCGAACGGACTGAGCAGCAATGCCACCAGGAATGCCGCCACTAGCGGGACGGCAACCTGCCCATAGCCTCTACCGGATACACTATTCGTCGCCAGCAGCAGGCAACCGGCAGCCGTGATAAACGCCTCGCCAATGCCAATAAGGGCGTGGGTCCCCACCATAGCAGTAACAACACTGAAGAAAGCGATCTGGCCATCCGCTGCAAGTTCGATGCTTACCGCAAACGCTGCCAGAAGAACCGAGAACCACGCGGCAACGGCTGTAGCTGCATATTTGCCTGGTGTACCCTGCCAGCGGGTCGCCAGCACCGACCGCAGGATTCCGCCAACACCGGCACCCAGAACCGCCATATTCAGAATATTGGCACCGAGTACGGTGATTCCTCCATCTGAAAACAGCAGGCTTTGAATAGCAACCACCAGCGCTATGGCCAACACCCCGAACGGAGTACCCAGTATGCTCGCTGCCAGGACCCCGCCAAGCAGATGGCCGGAGGTCCCATCCATGATGGGGAAATTCATCATCTGCCCGGCAAAGATCAATGCGGTGATCGCCCCAAACCTGGCTGCGGTAGGTCTCTCTACTGCTTTGAACCCATAGTATGACGCGGCAATAACGCCAACCGCACTAACAACTGCAGTTACTGGACATACACTACCAAGCAACATGGAATCTGGAATGTGCATACGGTCTCCTTCTAATTGATAACTTGCGGATGCGTTGCGCCGTTCATGGATAGTCTAGACGAGCCAGACGAATTTTCTCGAAAAACTTACAATCAAACCTATCCAATACCGCATGACTCGTGCCCTTAATGGGTGAATTCACCGATGAGAAATTAACTGGCAATCAATCTGAGCGCTGGATGTATATTTTTATATACTTCATACTATGTTCAGCATATGTGAAGTCTTGCATTTACCTAGTGAAGCACTTTTTATATGAAAAACCCCTCACTCTTCTGTTACGCTCTGCTGTTTACCGCCCTTGCTATTATCTTCCCCCTAGGCTGTTTTTCCGAGGAAACAGCCGTATACAGTTTCGGCGTCGTTCCCCAGTATGAGTATCGTAAAACCTTCCGCATCTGGCGCCCCATCCTCGACGAGTTGCAGCAACGCACCGGCTTCACCTTCAGGCTGGTTGGTGATCCCAAGACCCCGATCTTCGAAGATAAATATTTGCAAGGTGTATATGACTTTGCCTTCATGAATCCCTACCATATTCTTATGGCACACGACACACAGGGCTATCTGCCCCTGGTAAAGGATGGAGGACGCATGCTCACAGGTGTGCTCGTCGTTCCCAAAGATAGTCCGATACAGAACGTACAGGAGCTTGACGGCAAGCTTGTCGCTTTCCCGTCAGCGAATGCCCTGGGGGCCTCTCTTCTCATGCGGGCAGAACTGTCCAGATTACACGGCGTAGAGGTTGTTCCCAAATATGTGCAGACCCACAGCTCGGTCTATCTGCATGTGGCGCTTGGCAAAACCGCAGCGGGCGGTGGCGTAGTCTCTACCCTAAACTCCCAGGAACCTGAGATCAGGCAAAAACTGCGGATCCTATACAAGACAAGGCCGGTGACTCCGCACCCGATAAGCGCACATCCACGTGTTCCTGTAGCCCACCGCAAGAGAGTGCTTCAAGCTATATTGGATATGGCCAATACCCCAAAAGGCGCAGCTCTGCTTGCACAGATCCCCATGCGCAAACCGGTGGCCGCCAGTATTGAGGATTATTCTATGATGTACTCTTGGGGGCTGGATAAGTTTTACGTTTCCGGAAAGTTGTCTGGCCATAAGGCCACACAACAACATGCGAAATGAAATTGAGCGGCAAAAACAACTTGGTTTCTGATTAATAGTCTAGATGAGCCATGCGGATTTTTTCGAGAAACTTATCGAACAGACGCACCCGCTGCAGCATTCCCTGCGCCCCGAAACGGATAAGTGTCGGAATGATCCGATAAAAAGGCACCGCTTTGGTCCAAAGTCTGGCGTATTCCTCATAAAATTCTACCAGAGGCAGTGTGGTCGGCAACAGCGCGTGCACCATATCGTAGAGTTCCGGCTTGCGGCTAAGAAGCTGCCGCTCTCTTTGCGCATGTAACTCTGTTCCGGGCAGTGGCGTCAGCACTGTGAAAGTGGCGTACTTATGTTTTAGCCGCCGCACATAGGCCAGCAGATCGCGGAAATCCTCGCGGCTGTAGGCTGGATCTACCATGTAGGAGGCGTACATCATGATACCCAGACCGTCGAGGATACGCACCGCCTCTATCTGTTGTGCCGAGGTAATGCCTTTATGCATAGCGGCAAGGCGCCGATCAGAGTAATCCTCCATCCCTACGAACACTTGCGACAATCCGATTTTTGCCCATTTAGCGAACAGCTCCGGATGCGCGACTATGGTGTCCACCCGTCCGTAGAGAAAATAGTTTTTCTTTATACCCGCATCCTTGATCAGATCAGCCAGCCGATCCATACGTCGCGGATCGCACATGGACTCATCGTCGCAGAAAAATATATTATGTTCTGCCACAGACTTCAGCTCTTCCACAACAGACTCCGGTGAACGGCGCAGGTATTTACCAGCGGTGATAGACCAAAGGGCACAGAAATTACAACGGGCGGTACAGCCCAGCGAGGTACGCACCGAAGCCAACGGTTTGAACCATTCACTGAAATAGTTTTGCCGGTGTGCTGCAGTCAGCATCCTATCCGGAAGCGGCAATTCATCAAGATCCGTGTATTTGCGCGGCAAACCATAGCGCATGCCGTCTGGACCTGGCACAGCCACTCCGGGGATGTCGAGAAAGTCACCCCCCGCTGCAACCGCCTGCACGATTTCACGCATGGCAAAGACACCTTCGCCGATGACAACGACATCGATAGCAGGATCGTTGAGATCACCCGGGCAGACCGTGGCGTGATGTCCTCCCACTACCACGACCAGATCCTCGTGGCCGGTCTTGAGGCGCTTGGCGATATCCTTAATTATATTGAGATGGCTGGTGTAGCCGGTCAGCCCCACAATCTGGGGCTGGAACTGGTGGCAGATTTCATCGATATTCGGCGTTAACCGGGCATCCAGGATTTTTACATCATGCCCATCCATATTCAATCCAGCCCCCAGATACTCCAACGCCAGCGGCTCGAACATAAATATCTGGTCGGAGAGTGGATCGCTACTCGGGGGCTGAATAAGGAGTACGTTCATCTGTTAATCATGCATTGTTTTGAACAGCAGCCAAATAGTCAGTAGTTTCCCTGCAACCAGGGGGACATTTTCCCTACCTGCGCTTCAAGACGTTCTGTGTATTCCAGTGACAACATGAATTCTGCAATTTCCATTTTTTCACCACCGGTAACTTGAGAGCAATAACCAAGGGGAGATAGCCAATGAAAATAGGCAAGGACTGCCACTATTAATTTGGCGGACGCTCTACAGTACACAAACTGCACTCTATAGGACTATGGCGCAACCGGCGGCGATATTGTGAGTCGCTCCAGCCCGTGCGGCTGCTACTCGAAATCGGGCAAAGGGAGTTAACCCCTTGATCTCCGTCTGATTCCGAACAGGCCAACAACTCCTGTACCGAACAGCCAGACCGCACCGGGGATGGGAACAACACTGTTTCTATCCGCAGCGATCTCAGCAAACATCGCCCAGGCCGCATAGGCCTTTATATTGGCATTAAGGGCATCGCTGTGAGCAGATGAAGCGCTAAACCAGTCTTCTCCTTCGGTATGCGCCAGACGCCAGTCCACCGCCCAGTTTTTATCCCGGCTCCCATCTCCATTGGAATCGTAGTCGAGGCCATCCGTCAGCAGTTTATCTCCATAGTAGATGCCGTCAGGATCCCAGCTTTCGATGTCGGCAAAATCGAACAGCACCTTGCCATTGGCCAGTACAAAGTCCCGTATCTGCTGATTTCTCAATAGCAGATTACTGCCAGGAGCGCCTCCATTCACATGTCCGGTCATATAGACAAAGGTTACATCCGGATAGTCCGTCTCCAGGGCGCTCATGGTATTAAGGTAAATGTCTATGTTTGCTGCTGAGGTGTCTGCCTCGCCGCACCAGGACCACATGACAACATTGGTATCACTATTGACCGGATCATTCAGATAGTCTCTGGTTCTTACCGCCCAGGTTGTGCGGTCCGGAGCACCCAGATCACCATCTTTGAAATAATCATGCAGGTCCAACGCCCCGCCGGATCCACCGTTGTTATAGCTAAAGAAATTGGTCGGCATGCTCATACCCAGCCCGCCGCCATTGATAAACCCGACCATGGATGACATGCCGGTGGTGACCTGACTCCCATGGGATGTATGTCCATAGGCGATGTGCAGTGTGTCTTTTGCCAGTTGATATTGAGATTGTGTATAGGCGTAAAGCTTTGTGAAGTTATGGTCAATAACCAATGCTGCCGCCGATACACTCAGTGGTGCTATCAAGAATATGACAGCCACAAGATAAGATTTTATTCTAAGCATACACACCTCCCTGCCTGCAATTTTTTGCTAGAGGATCCGACCGGATAACCGTCCATCGCTCCTGTGAAAAGGCGTAATTAAATGTTACATAACATCATAATTTACCAGGCAAACTAAATCCTTAAAGAATTACCGGTTTTGCGACAGTCATCAATATTCAAACGAGTCAATCAGACTGATTAGAGCCCAGGGGTAAAAATATGCATACAAAATTGACGACTCTAATTCCTATAGTCGCGCTGCTTTTTGGTTGTGCCATGAATACAACCAAAACTGATACGGCTAAACAGGTACTCACAAAATCTGCGAATCCGGGAACCTACTCTTTATATGGAAAAGGCATTCAGCACGACGCTGAAAGCGCCTTGCCGTACATCAATGTATACGTTGGTGGAGGCGGAGATCGTGATGGAGCCCTGCTGTTCGCGACTGATGCCATAGAAAAATATACCGCAGCCAACGGGTTTAGTTCGTACGAAGTGATTAAGTCAGAATACAGTTTTTTCCCGCTTTCAAAATATACATTTTATCTGCGCTTTAAATAACGGTGCCCGCTTAAACAGTGAGATCTGTTGCTGCCCGAATGTCCTGAAGTGTAAAAATTTCTACTCCACGGTCACCGACTTGGCCAGGTTACGCGGCTGGTCTACATCCGTACCCTTCAGCACCGCCACATGATAGGCGAGCAACTGCAGTGGAATACTATAGACAATAGGCGCCGTGGTCGGGCAGATGTCAGACAGGGTCAGATTTTGATAGTTATCCAGATCGATGGATACCTTTTGATCGCTGAATAGAAACAGATCTCCACCGCGCGCCCTTACCTCCTGCAGATTGGAGAGCACCTTCTCCAGCAGCGGATCATCCGGAAGCGCACAGACTACCGGCATGGATGCATCCACCAATGCCAGCGGACCATGTTTGAGCTCTCCGGCCGGATAGGCCTCGGCGTGTATGTAGGATATCTCCTTCAGTTTCAACGCCCCCTCCATCGCAACCGGATAGAAGGTACCGCGCCCGAGGAACAGGGCGTTTTGCTTGTCGGCAAACGCCTCTGCCATCTGCTGGATGTCGTCGCTCAGATTGAGTACTACCTCGACCTGGCGCGGCAGTGCATGCAGCTCGTCCACCAGCTCCTTCTCCCGCTCTGCGGTCATGCCCCTGCGCCGGGCCAATGCCAGCACCAACAGGCGCAGCGCTACCAGTTGGGTGGTGAAGGCCTTGGTAGAAGCCACTCCGATCTCAGGACCGGCCCGGGTCATCAGGGTAACATCTGACTCCCGCACCAGTGAGCTCTCTGGGACATTGCAGACACAGAGGCTGCCCAGATAGCCTGACTTTTTTGCCCCGCGCAGTGCTGCCAGGGTATCTGCAGTCTCGCCAGATTGGGATATGGTCAGAAACAGGCAGCCGTCCTGTACCACTGTCTTGCGATAACGAAATTCGCTGGCTACCTCGATACTACAGGGCACCCCGATCTCCTCCAGCCAATAACGCGCCACATAACCGGCATGGTAACTGGTGCCACAGGCGATGATCTGCACACTCTTTACCTGGTCCAGCAGCTCCTTGGCCTCATGCCCGAAACTCGCTTCCAGCAGCCGGCCCTGATGAATCCGCCCCTCCAGGGTCTCGGCAATAACCGCCGGCTGCTCGAAGATCTCCTTCAGCATGTAGTGGCGATACTGCCCTTTATCCGCCTCCGATGCGGTGCGGCTGGACTCCTGCACCTGTCGCTCGACCGGGTTGTTATTACTATCGAAAACAGTAACCCCGCTACGACCTATCTCTGCTATATCCCCCTCATCCAGAAACAGGAAGCGCTTGGTCACCGGGAGCAGGGCAAACACGTCTGAGGCCACATAGTTGCCATCATCTGACACTCCAACCACCAGTGGGCTGCCTGCGCGCGCCACCACCAGGCGACTGTTATCTTCCGGGCTCATCACCGCCAGGGCATAGGCGCCAACCAACAGTTTGGTCGTATCGCGCACCGCCGTAAGCAAATCTTTGCCCTGATCCAGCATGCTGGCCAGCAAGTGGGCAATTACTTCGGTATCGGTATCAGAGGTAAATTCATAGCCCTTGGCCTCGAGCTGTTTGCGCAACTGCGCATGATTTTCGATGATGCCGTTGTGTACCACCGCCACCCGTTCCCCGCTCTGATGCGGATGGGCGTTGCGCTCCGCCGGCATGCCATGGGTGGCCCAGCGGGTGTGGGCAATCCCCATTACCCCCTGGATGGGGGAGCGATCCAACAACTCCTGCAGTTGAGATACCTTACCCACCGAGCGAATCCGTTGGAGCTGTCCGGCATCACTGTTGATGGCTATACCTGCAGAATCATAGCCCCGGTACTCCAGACGTTTGAGCCCGTCGAGTAGGATGGATGCAACCTGATCACCGGAAATAGCCCCTACAATACCGCACATGTAATTACTCCTTCGGCTTCTTTACCGGCCGTTTCCACCCTTTGATAGATATCTGCTTGGAACGACTTAGGGTCAGGGTATCATCCGGGGCCCTGCTGGTTATAGTGGAACCGGCGCCAATGGTGGCCCCGGCACCTATCTCTACTGGTGCTACCAGCTGAGTATCAGAACCGATAAACGCGCCATCACCGATCACCGTAAGATGCTTATTGGCGCCATCGTAGTTACAGGTTATGGTGCCGGCCCCCACATTGACCTGCCTGCCGATGTTGCAATCGCCGATATAGCTCAGATGATTGACCTTGCTGCCTGTTCCGATACTGGACTTTTTGATCTCGACAAAATTCCCGATGTGGGCATCTTCCGCCACTTCGGTTTCCGGGCGGATGCGGGCAAATGGTCCGATGCTGCAGTTGGCCCCGATCACCGCATCTTCCAATACGCAATTCTCTTTGATCACCACCCCATGCGCTACCCGGCAATTACGTAGCACGCTGTTAGCGCCGATTGAGACATCATCACCCAGCTCGATCTCCCCCTCCATCAGCACATTAAGATCAATGCTTACATCCTGGCCAAACTTTAGTGTGCCACGCAGATCAAACCGGTTCGGATCACGCAGTCCGAGACCATCACGCATCAGCTGATCTGCCTGCCACTCCTGAAATCTACGCTCCAAATGGGCGAGCTGTGCGCGGTCATTCACCCCCGCAACCTCATCCAGATCCTCCGGCTGTGAAGACTGAACGCAGACGCCGTCTGCAACCGCTAACTCTACTACATCGGTAAGATAGAACTCGCCCTGGGCATTGTTATTCTCCAGCCGCTGCAGCCAGCCCGCCAGGGCCTCGCGTCTGGCGATCAGAATACCGGTATTGATCTCTTTGAGCAGGAGTTGGTTCGGGGTGGCATCCTTGTGTTCTACAATGCTCTCTATCTTGCCGCTATTGTTACGGATGATACGACCATAGCCGGTTGGATCGTCGAAGGCTGCGGTCAACAGTGCAAGGTCAGCATACATACAGGCCGTGGTGAGAGAGCTAAGGGTTGTATCTCGAATCAACGGCACGTCACCATATAGCACCAGCACCTGATCCATCTCCTCCATTGCCGGCATAGCCTGCTCTACGGCATGTCCGGTCCCAAGCTGCTCCTTTTGCTCCACCCAAATCAGATCCGGATCAGAGAAGGCACCCTTCACCTGCTCGCCGGCATGACCGTAAACCACTGCAACACGTTCGGCTGCGAGGCGTTTAGCTGCCTGAATGGCGTGATCAAGCAGTGGCCGGCCGGCTAGGGAATGGAGCACCTTTGGTAACTTGGAACGCATACGCGTCCCCTGTCCAGCCGCAAGAATTACCACACCCAGCTTCATACACTCTCCAAGATTATATTTTCGACGCCGCGATCCTACATAACCCGATGTTGCTACACTAGCGGGGCATTATAACTGAGACCGGAAAAATTCTGGCCCCCTTTTTGGCGAATTTTATAACTGCAGCCAGGATGCTACAAAGCGAGGTCATGAGAATGAAGCTGCGGCCTCACCCAAATACCCGGGCCTAGCGGCTTGTTAATCCTGGGAGAATATTCAGTTGATGGGAAATCCGCCGGTATCGGTGCTTAAGTCCTCTGGGGTAGGATTACGCACCTCCAGGATCTTTACACTAACCTTCAGGGTTTTTCCAGCCAGGGGGTGGTTGCCATCCACGGTCAGTTTACCATCCTCGATCTTGGTAACGTAGAAGGTCTTCACCTCACCCGACTCACTCTCCATCTGGACCTCTGCCCCCACCCGGCGAAATTCCGGTGGAACATTTTCCAGATCATCGGTGAATGTCAGATCAGGATGATGTTCACCAAATCCATCCTCTGGCGGAACCACCATCTCGATCTTATCACCCGCCTTTTTCCCCAGAACTGCCCGGTCCATACCGCCGATAAGTTCTGTATCTCCACTATGGATATAGTTTACCGGTATGTCATTCTGCTCCAGGAGATTACCCTCTGTATCACTGATCGTGTAGGTAAGAGAGACGTATTTACCCGGTTGGATTTTTTCCTTGGGCATATCAGGGTCCGCCGTTGTATAAATGCACGCCCGACCCGGTATGGGTTCAGGATAAAGGTAGGGATTCTATTTGTGTTTTCTTATTCTATCAATAGCACGTAGCTGTGCCACGGCCGCGTGCAGCTCTGCCTGGGCCTTGGCAAAATCCATATCGGCCTCATGTCCTGCCAGGGCATCTTCTGCCCGCCTCTTGGCCTCAAGTGCCGCGGCCTCATCCAGATCCTTGGCCCGCACGGCAGTATCTGCCAGTATAGTTACGGTATAGGGCTGAACCTCCAATATGCCGCCGGATACATAGAAGTATTTCATCCCCTTGTCGCCGCCCATATCAACCCGTACCTCACCTGGACGGAGGCGGGTCACCAACGGGGCATGCATAGGGGCAATACCCACATCACCCATTTCAGCGGGGGCATAGACCATCTCCGCCAAGCCGGAATAAATCTCAGCCTCAGCGCTGACTATATCCACATGGATTGTCATGGCCATAATATTATCTCCCTACCACTTAGCCTTTCGCGCCGCGCTCAACCGCTTCTTCAATACTGCCCACCATATAGAAGGCCTGTTCCGGCAGATCATCGTGTTCACCATTAGCGATGGCCTTGAAGCCTTGGATGGTATCTTTCAGACTGACATATTTGCCGGGGGTTCCGGTAAACACCTCGGCCACGAAAAATGGCTGGGAGAGAAAGCGTTGAATCTTACGGGCACGGGATACGGTCAGCTTATCCTCTTCAGATAACTCGTCCATACCCAGAATTGCAATGATGTCCTTCAACTCTTTGTAACGCTGCAGGGTACCCTGTACCTGACGGGCAACCTCGTAGTGCTCCTGACCAACTACGTTGGGATCAAGGATGCGACTGGTTGAATCAAGTGGGTCTACAGCCGGATAGATACCCAGCTCTGCAATCTGACGCGACAACACCAGGGTCGCATCCAGGTGGGCAAAAGTGGTTGCCGGAGATGGATCGGTCAAGTCATCCGCAGGCACATATACCGCCTGGAACGAGGTGATGGAACCGGTCTTGGTGGAGGTAATACGCTCCTGCAGCACACCCATCTCTTCTGCCAGAGTGGGCTGATAACCTACGGCGGACGGCATACGTCCCAGCAGTGCTGACACCTCGGTTCCGGCCAGGGTGTAACGATAGATGTTATCTACAAACATCAACACGTCGCGGCCCTGATCACGAAAGAACTCGGCCATGGTCAAGCCGGTCAGCGCTACGCGCAGACGGTTGCCCGGCGGCTCATTCATCTGGCCATAAACCAGGGCCACCTTATCCAGAACCCCGCCTTCGCTCATCTCATGGTAGAAATCGTTACCCTCACGAGTACGCTCACCCACACCGGCGAATACGGAAAACCCGGAGTGCTCTACTGCGATATTACGAATCAATTCCATCAATGTTACGGTCTTACCTACACCCGCACCCCCAAACAGTCCGATCTTTCCGCCCTTGGCAATCGGCATGATCAGGTCAATAACCTTAATGCCGGTCTCAAGTACCTCGGTGGAGGTGGCCTGCTCTTCAAATGATGGTGGCGGACGGTGAATCGGCATGGCGTCTTCCGTCTCAATCGCTCCGGCATCATCCACCGGATTGCCCAATACATCCATGATGCGTCCCAGAGTTCCTTTGCCCACTGGAATAGTGATTGGGGCACCGGTGTTGTTGGCCTCAAGACCACGTTTCAGTCCATCGGTCGAGCCCATGGCGATACAACGCGCAACGCCGTCACCCAACTGCTGCTGAACCTCAAGGGTCAGGCCGACAGCATCAATCTTTAGTGCGTCGTAAACCTTAGGCATTGCGCCCATGGGGAACTGAACGTCGACTACTGCGCCGATGATTTCCACCACTTTTCCCGAACTCATTTGCGGTTCCTCTTTCATATCAAATCTTTGCATTGGTGCCGGGCCAGCCCCGACGCATTAAAATTGTTTTCAAAACCTTCCGATCATACTGCGGCAGCGCCGCCTACGATTTCAGAAATCTCCTGGGTAATGGCTGCCTGACGCGCCTTGTTATAGATCAGTTGCAGCTCATCTATAATGCCACCGGCATTGTCAGATGCCGCCTTCATTGCCACCATTCTGGCAGACTGCTCGCAGGCGCCATTCTCAACCACGGCCTGATACGCCAGTGCCTCTATGTACCTGTTCATCAGGCCATCTAAAACCTCTTTTGAATCCGGTTCATAGATGTAGTCCCAATGGTGTTTCAGTGCCTCTTCCGGTTTAGCGGCAATGGGTATCAGTTGCTCTACGATCGGCTTCTGGGTCATGGTGTTTACAAATACATTGGACGCCAGATAGACCCGATCCACCTTATCTTCCATAAAGGCATCCAGCATGGTTTTGACCGTACCGATGAGATCCTCAAAACGGGGAGCATCCCCCAAATGACTAACCTGTCCCCGGACCTTGCCACCAAAACGACGGAAGAATCCCAGAGCCTTGGTCCCGATGGTACAGAACTCTACCTCCACTCCGGCTTCCTGAAATTCCCGCAGGTCCTTCAGCATCATGCGAAACAGGTTATTGTTCAGCCCTCCGCACAAACCACGATCAGAGGAGACAACTATGTATCCGACCCGCTTAACCTCGCGTTGCTGCATAAAGCTGTGGCGATATTCCGGGTGTGCCTGACAGAGGTGGCCGATCACGTTGCGCATCTTTTCTGCGTAAGGACGCGTCGCCTTCATCCGATCTTGAGCCTTACGCATCTTAGAGGCGGCCACCATCTCCATGGCACGCGTGATCTTCTGCGTGTTTTTGATGCTGGCAATCTTTGTGCGTATCTCTTTTGCGCCTGCCATAGTTAAACCTTATCTGGTGCGTTCGTTCTGAAGCCGTTCATTACCAGGTATTGTTATCCTTGAAATCCTTCAGCGCCGCATTCAAGGCCTGTTCGATCTCATCGTTATAATCGCCTGTCTCATTAATTTTCTGTAAAAGATCGGCATGGCTGCTCTTCATATATCCACGCAGTGCCGCTTCAAAATCAACGACCTTATTGGTGTCAATATCGTCCAGGTAGCCTTCGTTGGCAGCAAACAGGGAGACGGCCATCTCCGCCACCGACAGTGGCGAGTATTGTGGCTGCTTCATAAGTTCTGTTACCCGCTCGCCCAGTTCCAGCTGTTTGCGGGTGGCCTCGTCCAGATCGGAAGCGAACTGAGAGAAGGCCGCCAACTCACGGTACTGGGCCAGAGCCAGACGCGTACCGCCACCAAGCTTCTTGATAATCTTGGTCTGAGCCGCACCACCTACACGTGATACTGAGAGACCGGCGTTGATGGCCGGACGGATATTGGCGTTAAACAGATCCGACTCCAGAAAGATCTGACCGTCTGTAATAGAGATAACGTTGGTCGGTACGAACGCTGATACGTCCCCGGCCTGGGTCTCGATGATTGGCATTGCGGTAAGCGACCCGGTTTTTCCTTTCACCTTGCCGTCGGTTGCCTTCTCTACATAGGCCTCGTTTACCCGAGCCGCGCGCTCAAGCAGACGGGAATGCAGATAGAAAACGTCTCCGGGGTATGCCTCGCGGCCGGGTGGGCGTCGCAGCAGCAGGGATACCTGACGGTAGGCCCATGCCTGCTTGGTGAGATCATCATAGATAATCAGAGCATCCTCACCCCTGTCACGGAAGTATTCACCCATGGTGCAGCCGGCGTAGGGTGCAATGAACTGCATGGCGGCTGAATCAGCGGCCGGGGCAGCTACGATGATGGTGTGTTCCAGTGCCCCGTGCTCCTCCAGCTTATGCATCACCTGGGCAATGGAGGAGTTTTTCTGTCCAACCGCCACATAGATGCACTTCACTCCGGTGCCCTTCTGATTGATGATGGCATCAATAGCAACGGCGGTTTTCCCGGTCTGTCTGTCACCGATGATCAGCTCACGTTGGCCACGGCCGATCGGGACCATGGCGTCGATCGCCTTGAGACCGGTCTGAACCGGCTGGTCAACCGATTTACGGGTAATAACGCCAGGCGCTACCTTCTCGATCGGGGAGGTCTCGCTATATTCAATCGGACCCTTGCCATCGATGGGATTGCCCAGTGAGTCAACCACACGTCCCAGCAGCCCTTCACCAACCGGAACCTCAAGTACCCGGCCGGTACATTTAACCGGGTCACCCTCCGAGAGGTGTTTATAATCGCCCAGGATCACCGCACCGACAGAGTCACGCTCCAGGTTTAGTGCCAGTCCATAGGTGTTGCCCGGAAATTCCAGCATCTCATATGACATGGCGTCTTGCAGGCCATGAATACGAGTGATGCCGTCAGTCAGGCTTATGATCGTTCCCTCGTGGTGGGCTTCGGTCTTGAGATCGAATTTTTCGATCTTACTTTTGATCAGTTCGCTGATCTCTGATGGATTGAGTTGCATTGTGGCTTCTCGCTTAAATTCCCAATTCGTTGGCCAATTGTTCTAGCTTTCCCTTGATGGAGCCATCGATAACAAGATCACCGGCGCGGATATGCACACCGCCGATGAGATCCTGATCCTGTTCGCTGGTAATGGTCACATCAAGACCGAGCATTCGCTTCAGACCAGCAGCAATCTGCTGTTCGTGGTCTGGGGTAAATTCATAGGCGGAGCGCACATGCACCTTTAGCTGTTGCCGACTCGCTGCCTTTAACTGTTCATATATGGTCGCTATCTCCGGCACCACGGAGAGACGCCCGTTTGCTACCAGGAGACGGACCAGATTCTGCGCCTCCGATCCAAACTGTTCGCCGCCGATATCCAGCAGTAATTTGACCAGATCTGCCCGGTCAAACAGCGGATCGGCGATGGCGTTCGCCATGGCCTGGTCCTGCACCACCGCGGTAAGCAGCGCCAGAACCTCACTCCAGAGATCCAGGGACTTGGTCTCAACTCCTCGCGAGAAGAGGGCCTCGGCATAGGGGCGGGCTATTGTGGTCGCGTCAGCTGCCATAATGGGTTAGATCTGCTTGGCCAAAGACATGACGATATCTTTATGTGCCTTGGCATCAATCTCTCGCTGTAGGATCTTGCTTGCGCCTGCGATCGCCAACTCGGCAACCTTCTCGCGCAGCTCCTCGCGTGCCTTAACCGCCTCCTGCTCCACATCCGCCTTTGCAGCGATCAGAATGCGTTCTCCCTCAGCCTTGGCATTATCCTTGGACTCCTCCACAATCTCTGCGGCACGTTTCTGGGCCTGAGAGACGATATCAGCAGCCTGCATCTTGGCCTCATACAACACATCCCTGGCGCGGCCCTGTGCCAATTCCTGTTCACGCTGCCCCCGCTCCGCCGCAGCCAGGCCATCAGCTATTTCGCCTTTACGTTTTTCCAGCGCCGCCATGATCGGAGTCCACACATATTTCATGGTGAACCACACGAACACAATGAAGGAGATCAACTGAGCAACCAGAGTCAGATTAATATTCATCTGAGAATCACCTTGCGTTAAACGAGATAATATTTGATTCAGTCACTATCAAAGCGGATCAGCCGACAACAGCGAACAGGATATACATGGAGAGGCCCACGGCGATCATTGGCACCGCGTCGACCAGACCCATTACAATGAAAAACTGTGTGCGCAGCAGCGGGATAAGCTCCGGCTGGCGGGCAGCGCCCTCAAGAAACGTCCACCGAGTAGGCCGATACCCAAAGCAGCGCCCAGGGCTCCAAAGCCCATCATGATTGCGCCGGCGATGTATATAAGTGCTTGGTCCATTTTGGTCTCCAGTTAATATGGTGCAGTTGTAAAATTAATCGAATACATCAATGTTCATGATGGGCCATGTCCAGATAGACTATGGTCAGAACCATGAAGATAAACGCCTGTAGCGTGATAATAAGAATATGGAATCCGGCCCACAGCAGCTGCAGAACTCCTCCAAACAGCCCCAGGGCAATACCACCGCTGTACATCAGGGCAATAAGGATAAAGATCATCTCGCCGGCATACATGTTGCCGAAAAGTCGCAAGGCCAAAGAGATGGGTTTAGCCACCAGGCCGACAAACTCCAAGATGAAATTCATCGGCACAAACAGAGTTTGTACCACAACGTTATTGGAGCTGAATGGCTGCAGGGTCAGTTCCCCCGCAAAACCACCCACGCCCTTTATCTTGACACTGTAGTAGAGCACCAGAAAGAACACGCCGAAGGCCATGCCAAAGGTGCCGTTCGGATCGGCGCTGGGCACCACCCGCATAAAGTGGGCAATCTCAATCCCGTGATCCCCGAGCACATATGGGATCAGATCCACCGGAATCAGATCCATGAGATTCTGCAGAAAAATCCAGACAAAAATAGTGAGCGACAGCGGCGCTACCAGGGAATTTTGGGAGGAGAAGGAGCCGCGCACGCTAGTGTCGATAAACTCCACCAGCATTTCGGCAAAATTCTGGAGTTTACCAGGTACGCCGCTGGTGGCATTGACTGCGACTCTACGCAACACATAAAGCATCAACACACCCAGAATAATGGACCAAAACATGGTATCAATATTGATAGCCATAAAGCCCATCTCCTTGGCCTCCTCCGCATTGTGCGCTAGGGCCCAGGAGCCGTCAGGCGTCCGACCAAACACCAGATTGGTAAGATGGTGTTTGATATATTCGCCAGAGGTAAGCGTATCGCCAGCCATTTATGCTTATCCTGAATGTAATAATCTAACTATATTTAAGATGAATTAATATTAACGGCGCTATCTGTACAAACAAGTAGCCGCCAATGAGCGTTGCGTAGCTCAACACGTCAATCCAAATTATCGCAGATGCAAAAAGTACCGCTATGACAATTATCTTTTGTATCTCTGCTCCATAAAAATTTGCCAGCAGAGAACCTGGGTTCTGGGCCCTGTATTCAATAAATATCTTCCTGGCTACTACCGCATTGCCTAGGGTTGCAATACCGCCACCCACAGCGCCTGAATATGCATAAACCAGGCCAAACGGTGACAGGATTGCGGCTATAAGCACACATAGCGCACATTGAGCCAGGAACAGCTTCCAGCCCAGATCCTGTCCTGAAAGAGGCCTTTTAGAAGCGTTAACTATAGCCCACCCCCGCCTAGAGCCCCGCATCAGGGGCCGAACTATAATGGCTTTGACCCATAAGGTCAATCAATATGGAAATAAATAATAACACTATAAATGGCTCAGGAATTTAGTGGGTCCTGAGGCACAATTTTAGGTCATACATGCAGAAAAATGTGGGGCGCTTCCGCCTATTGGAAATGGTCCAATATCCCCTCAAGCTCATCCAGACTGTTGTATGCGATAACCAGCTTGCCCTTACCGGTGGCTGCTTGCTGGATATTAACCCTGGCCCCAAGCCTTTCGGACAGGTCATCCTGCAGCCGCCGCACGTTTGGGTCCTCTTTTGGGGCATTTTTGGTCTCTGTGCGACCTTTTGGACCATCCAGCAGTCTGCGTACCAACCTCTCCGTCTCCCGCACGGATAGCCCGAGATTTACCACCTGTTTGGCGGCATCGCTCTGGGTCTGCTCTTTCAGGCCCAACAGGGCGCGGGCATGACCCATCTCCAGTTTGCGTTGGTCGATATAGGCCTTAACATCCGGGTTCAGATCGAGAAGACGCAATAGATTGGTCACCGTTGTACGTGATTTGCCCACGGCCTGAGCTATCTGCTGATGCGTCAGTTCAAATTCATGCAACAGCCGGTGCAGTGCCGCCGCCTCTTCCAGCGGATTGAGATCATCACGTTGAATGTTTTCGATCAGCCCCATGGCCATGGCGGTCTGATCTGGCACATCACGCACCACGACCGGGATCTGATCCAGGCCGGCAAGCTGTGCAGCCCGCCAGCGGCGTTCGCCGGCGATGATCTCGTAGCGCCCGGGTGATTCGATCGGCCGTACCACAATGGGTTGTACCACCCCCTGGGCTGCAATGGAGTCCGCAAGTTCCTGCAGACTCTCGGGATTAAAATCGCGCCGCGGTTGATAACGGCCACGCTCGATGACATCCACCGGCAAGCTGCTTAGATTACTGGTCAGACTGTCGCTACTCTCTTCCCTGCCCTCCTCAGAGAGTGCGGCTCCGCCTAGTAAGGCATCAAGACCTCGACCCAACCCCCGCTTTTTTGCTGCCATTGATCAGTTCCAAATCAGATAAAAGATAATAAAAACCCGCTACAGTGTATCAAACGGTTGCAGTTCCGCGCCGTTCATTGCGCCGGAGAAACTCCCCCGCTAATGCCAGATATGAGAATGCCCCGCGTGAACTCTTATCGTATGCCATGATCGGCAGCCCATGGCTGGGGGCCTCGGCTATCCGTACATTTCTGGGAATCACGGTACGAAATACCAGTTCGTTGAAATGCGAGATCAATTGTGAAGAGACATCATTGGAGAGATTATTTCTGGGATCATGCATGGTACGCAAAATCCCCTCGACCTTCAGATTCGCATTTCTACTCTGTTGGATCTGGCGGATGGTATCAAGCAGAGAGGTCAACCCCTCCAGGGCATAGTATTCGCATTGCAGGGGGATGATCACCCCATCGGATGCCACCAGCGCGTTCACCGTAAGCATATTCAGCGAGGGCGGACAATCGATAAAAATATAATCGTATTTGGTTCTGGCCGGAGCCAATGCCAGGCTTAGCCGCTTCTCTTTCATCGGCACATTCATCAGACCAACCTCGGCTGCGGTCAGATCGGCATTGGAGGGAAGCACATCGAAACCTGACACCGCTGAATACAATACTGCCGCCGACAAAGGCGTATCATTCAGCAGCACATCATATGAGGATTTTTCCAGATTATACTTATCCACCCCGCTTCCCATGGTGGCATTTCCCTGCGGATCCAGATCCAGCATCAACACCTTTTTACCTTGCGCAGCCAGACAGGCAGCAAGATTGATGGCGGTAGTGGTTTTACCCACACCCCCTTTTTGATTCGCAATGGCTATGACTCGACCCATGGAACATCTTCCACACTGTTATTGTAAGAACGCGCCAGATCAACGTTAACGCGCAGCAGGTTAGCGAGAATATCAGAACCCAACCGCAAAAAATACCTGGGCAATACGCCAGTACAAAGGTCGGTTTTCCGCTTGCTTGATTATCAAACACTTACAGCGCAGGCGCGACCACAACGAAATACCGGATCGGGAAGGCGGGATTTGCCGGATTAAAACTTGAACAGATCCTCCGCCGCTGCCAGATGATCGGTATCCGCCTGCTGCCCCGCCCCGCCTTTTCTCTCGCTGTCAGGCTCAAAGAAATTACAGAAGTTAGCGCGCTGCTTATCCATTACCGGTTCCGCCATTGGTTCTTCACAGGCATTCGGACGGGATGGCGCGTACCAGCGGCAGTTCAGACATACCCTGGTTGGCTTGCCACATTTCAGACAGCTGGTCTCCCGTCCATAGTCACTGGCCTTCAGACCGTCTCCGCAGTTCCAGCAACTGCCTATGATTTCTCTGTTCATCAACCTGGCCTCCCGGAATACCTTTATCACCCACCCAATCTCTAATCTACCACCAGGATATTATACGTGGCAAAACAGGCGGGCCCACATCTTGTTAAAGATGCAGGCCCGCTGATATTAACTCGCTGATTTAGCCGGGCTTCGAATTTACTTAATCACATTCAGCTCAACCCGACGATTCCTGGCCCTGCCCTCTTCCGTCATGTTATCCGCAACAGGTTGGGATTCACCTCTGCCTGAGCTGATAAATCTGCAACTTACTCCGGTACGCCGCAGATAGGCAGCCACAGCAGCAGCCCTCTTCTCTGAGAGTTTCTGGTTGTACACATCAGATCCGGTGCTATCGGTATGGCCGATAACACTGACACTCTTAACATCCGGACGCCCCTTAAGTGCATCTGCCACTAAATCCAGGCTGGCCTTGGCATCCATGGTCAATTCTGAGCTATCCAGCATAAACTCCACATTGTTCAGCACCAGCTGCTTCATACAACCAACCTGATCAACCGTTGCCCCTGGTGGGGTCTGGGGGCACTGATCTTGATAGTCGGCTACGCCATCACCATCACCATCCAGGGGACAGCCTACGGCATCAACCTGCACATCCTTTGGCGTGTCCGGGCACTGATCCAGATCATCAGTTACTCCATCACCGTCGCTATCATTACGACATGCGGCCTGGCTGCCGCCCAGCGCCTGATAACATTCGTCATAACTGTTTATCACCTTGCCGCCGGTACCGGCCGTTGCCCAGTTATCAATTGCGCTTGCCTCTATGGCAAAGATCAGGAGTGCTACAGAAACCACCACTTCCAGAGACAGTTTTAAGGATGTCTTCATGTCGTATTCTCCGTTGCTTATTTTGAATTCAGTTTTTGGGGCAGATGGGCCCGCAGGGTCCTGCTATTATGCAACTACAGCAAAATCTGTGGTAGAAGGTTAACTCAGCCTGGACAAATATGCACTGTTAACAGCCGGTGTTTGTGCGAACAGGTTCATGCTACCGCGTACGCGACGGTTCTTCTGCCTGTACTATGATGGCATGGCGCTCCCCGCCTGATACAGCCGGAAGCCTGATGATTTGCACCAAATTGCCTTCGGCACGCAACAGCTCCACCTCGTCTTCCGGCACGCTTCCTTTCATCGCCAAAACTATTCCGTTGTCTGATAACAACCTTGCCGTAAGTCCAACTATCTTGGGAAGAGCGGCAAAAGCACGGGTGGTGATGGTATCGAACCCCTCTGCCGCCTCAAACTGCTCTATCCGGGACTGGTGTACCTCCAGATTGTCCAGCCCCAGCTCCAGCTTGGCCTGCTGGACAAAACGGCTCTTCTTGCCGTTGGAGTCGACCAGGGTAAATTCTGCCTGCGGCATGCATATTGCCAGGGGAATCCCCGGCAGCCCGGCACCGGTCCCCACATCCAGAATCCGCCTACCCTGCACCAGGGTTAGGATGGAAAGGGAGTCCAACAACTGCCGTGCCACCATCTCTTCTGGGTTGCGAATGGCGGTGAGATTGTAGGTCCGGTTCCATTTCATCAGCAACGCCAGATACTCCAACAGCCTCTGTTGTTGCTGCTGACTCATCCTCAGGTCCATCTGTTCCAGGCCGCTGCCAAGCTGCTTGCGCCAGATCTGCTGCCATTCGTTCATTTCCAGCTCTTCTTTTTCAGGTGTATCAGTAGCAGGGAGATAGCTGCCGGGGTTACCCCTGGGGTCCGTCCCGCCTGGCCGATGGTCTCTGGTCTGTTGCGTATCAACTTCTCGCGCACCTCGGAAGAGAGTCCCCGCACCTCGGTATAGTCCAGTTCTGGCGGTATCACCTGTGCCTCATTGCTAAGATGTCTCTCGATCTCCAGCTGCTGCCGTTTGATATAACCGGCATATTTACTCTGAATCTCCAGCTGCTCTGCCACCTTGGGGTCCGGCACCCCCGGTCCGATGCCGGGCAGATCTTGCAGCTCGGCATAGGAGACCTCCTGACGTGCCAACAGATCCAGCGCCCGCACCTCACGCGAGATGGAGGTGCCGGTAGCGGAGGTAACTTGCTGTGCCGCCGGGCTCTCCGGACGTATCCAGATATCGTGCAGACGCTGACGCTCCAGCTCTATCGATTCGCGTTTACGTTCGAACCTCTCCCAGCGCTCATCCGGCACCAGGCCAAAACTGCGTCCCAGCTCGGTCAGGCGCAGATCGGCATTATCCTCCCGCAGCAGCAGTCGGTATTCCGCCCGGCTGGTAAACATGCGGTACGGCTCACTGGTACCGCGGGTGATCAGATCATCCACCAACACCCCGAGATAGGCCTGATCGCGGCGCGGACACCAGGGCTCCTGTTCTCTTATCTGCAGCACCGCATTCAGCCCGGCCAACAGCCCCTGGGCCGCAGCCTCTTCGTAACCAGTGGTCCCATTTATCTGGCCGGCAAAATAGAGTCCCTGCACCGACCTGGTCTCCAGGCTAGAGTGCAGATCGCGCGGATCGAAGAAGTCATACTCGATGGCGTATCCTGGACGCATGATGCGGGCCTGCTCAAACCCGCGCATCGAGCGCACCAGCCGATACTGGATATCAAACGGCAGCGAGGTGGAGATGCCGTTGGGATATACCTCGTTACAATTCAGCCCTTCCGGCTCGATAAAGATCTGATGGGACTCCTTATCGGAAAACCGTACCACCTTATCCTCTATAGAGGGGCAGTAGCGCGGCCCCACCCCCTCGATCACCCCGGTATACATAGGAGAACGGGACAGACCGCTGCGAATGATCTCATGGGTACGCTGATTGGTATGGGTGATATGGCAACTGACCTGGGTTGGATGCTCTGCTGCCGATCCGATAAAGGAAAACACCGGCAGCGGGGTATCACTCGGCTGCTCCTGCAGTACCTTATAGTCGATACTGCGGCCATCTATCCGGGGAGGCGTCCCGGTCTTCAGCCGCTCCACCTTGAACGGCAGCTCCCGCAGCCGCCGGGCCAGGGCGTTGGCCGGGGGATCGCCGGCGCGCCCCCCCTCATAATTGCTCAGCCCGATATGGATACGCCCCCCCAGGAAGGTGCCAGCCGTTAGCACTACGGCGCGGGCTTGAAATTTAAGGGCCATCTTGGTGACGACCCCGGTCACACGGCCTCCTTCGATGATCAGGTCATCCACCGCCTGTTGAAACAGATCGAGATTGGGTTGGTTTTCCAGGATCTGCCTTGCCGCCGTCTTATACAGTTGCCGGTCGGCCTGGGCACGGGTGGCACGTACCGCCGGACCCTTGCGCGAATTCAGGGTACGAAACTGAATTCCGGCACGATCCGCAGCCCGCGCCATCATGCCGCCCATGGCGTCCACCTCGCGTACCAGATGGCCCTTGCCGATACCGCCGATGGCCGGATTGCAGCTCATCTGTCCCAGGGTCTCAATGTTGTGGGTGAGCAGCAGGGTCTTGGCACCCATGCGGGCGGAGGCAAGCGCAGCCTCGGCACCAGCATGGCCACCACCTATTACGATCACATCATATCTGTCAGCATAAAACATTCGAGGATTTTACCGGATTTAGCTTTGGCTGGGACAATAACAGAAGAGTCCGGGAAAGATACTATTTACCAATACAGAAACTGGAGAATATCTCTCCTAACAGATCATCAGCGCTGAATTCGCCGGTAATCTCTGACAGCGCCAACTGTGCCTGGCGCAACTCCTCCGCCAGCAGTTCCCCCGAACCGGTTTGTTGCAGGGCATGTGCCCCTGCACCAAGAGATCCGGCTGCCCGCTCCAGTGCATCCAGATGCCGGCGGCGGGCCAGAAATTCTCCCTCCTGCTCGCCATGAAAACCACAGCTCTGTTTCAGATACTCGCGCAGTAGCTGGATGTCGCTTTTTGCGTGGGCAGAAATGGCGATTTCAGTTCCATTTTCACTCTCTGTTATCCCGGGATTGCGCCCCGTCAGATCGATCTTGTTGCGGATGAACAGCAGTGGCACCCCTTGCGGCAGACTATCCCGGTTAAATGCCGTATGTTCCGGGTCGGCCTGATCATCGAACACCCACAGCACACTGTCGGCATTGGCTATCTGCTCCCTGGCTCGACGCATCCCCTCCTGCTCTATCATGTCACCGCTTTCGCGCAGTCCGGCTGTATCTATCAGATGCAGTGGCAGGCCATCTATCTGAATCTGCTCCTTGAGCAGATCACGGGTGGTACCCGGGACGTCGGTAACGATTGCCGTATCCCGGCCGGAAAGGGCGTTCATGATGCTGGATTTTCCAGCATTTGGCGGGCCGGCGATCACCAGGGTGAGTCCGTCCCGGAGCAGACGTCCGACCGATGCACTTTTCTGCACATCGGCCAGTTGTTGCTGTATGGCAAGTAGGTCAGCGCTTACTTTTCCATCCGCGAGAAAATCAATCTCCTCCTCGGGAAAGTCTATCGCCGCCTCCACAAACATACGTAACCGGGTAACAGCATCGACCAGGATATGGATGCGATCAGAAAAATCTCCGGCCAGAGAGCGAACAGCCATACGTGCCGCTGCCGCCGTGCCAGACTCTATCAGATCGGCAATCGCCTCGGCCTGAGCCAGATCCAGTTTTCCATTCAGAAAGGCGCGTTGACTGAATTCGCCCGGTGTGGCCAAGCGTGCACCCAGCTCGATCACCCGCTGTAACAGCAGATCCATAACCACCGGTCCGCCATGCCCCTGAAGTTCCAGGACATCTTCGCCGGTAAATGAGTTGGGGGCCGGAAAGAACAGGGCGAGGCCGCTATCGATGGTATCGCCCGCTCCATTGTGGAAATTTGCCAAGTGCGCCTGCCGCGGCTTCGGTATGCACTCCAGGATCGCCTCTGCTATCCGGCAAACCAATGGACCGGAGATCCGCACAATGCCGACACCACCATATCCTGGTGGGGTGGCGATAGCGGTTATAGTCTCCTGCTCAGACACAGGCTTCTCTAGGTCTCTGGCTATTTAGCGGCCTTATCTATCTGCCGGGTGATGTACCACTGCTGTGTGATAGACAGGATGTTGTTCACTACCCAGTACAACACCAGACCGGCTGGGAAGGTAGCAAACATGACGGTAAACACGAATGGCAGCGCCATCATGACTTTGGCCTGAATCGGATCCGGTGGTGTTGGATTCAGCTTCTGCTGAATAAACATGGAGATGCCCATGATGACCGGCAACACATAATATGGATCTTTGGTCGAGAGATCATGAATCCAAAACATAAATGGCGCCTGACGCAATTCAACGCTCTCAAGCAGCACCCAATAGAGGGCGATGAATACAGGGATCTGAACAATAACCGGCAAGCAACCACCCAACGGATTTATCTTCTCTTTCTTGTAGAGATCCATCATGGCCTGATTCAGACGCTGCTTATCATCCCCAAAACGCTCCTTCAGCGCCTTCATGCGTGGGGTCATCTTGCGCATATTGGCCATGGATTTATAGCTGGTTTCCGACAGCTTGTAGAATGCCAGCTTAATCAGCAAAGTCAGGACTATGATCGACCAGCCCCAGTTCCCCAGAATGGAGTGGAGCTTGCCCATCAGCCAGAAGATCGGCTGTGCTATGATGGTTAACCACCCATAATCAACCGTAAGCTCCAGGCCGGGGGAGATAGCACGCAGTTGATTCTGCAACTTGGGTCCGGCTACCAGGGAACTATTAAAGGTATATTCGCCGCCTTTGGGCACGGTGATGGATGGAGTATAGGTCCCGACTGTGTAGCGCTCTCCAGAAAGTACATTGGTGTAGAAATGGTTCTCTTCATCCGGATTGGGAACCCAAGCACCAAGAAAATAGTGCTGCAGCATGGCCACCCAACCACCTTTTGTCTTCAGGTTGAGCTTGGTCTCCTTAATGGTATCGAAATTAATCTTTTCGTACTTGTTCTCAGGTGTATATATGGCGGCACCGGTATAGGTATACATGAAGTTACTTTTGCCGTTTTCCGCATCCGGGCTACGTTGCAGTTGATCATATTCGCGTCCGGACCAGGGCTGTCCGGAACCGTTTTTCACAATATGTTGAACCTTGATCTGATAGGAACCGCGGGTAAAGATAAACCGCTTGGTGACGGCAATGCCGTTGGGGCTGGACCAATTCAGATCCACGCTGAGGCTATCTTTTCCCGGTGCCATCTTAAAACTATCGCTTGCTACTGAGTACTGGTTCTCATGGGTCGGCGCAGCATCTTTGTCCATACCTATCAGGCCTGATTGTGCGATGAACAAGCCTGGTGGAGTCCCACGCATAAGCTGAAACTTCTCTTCTGGATTCTTCAGTGTCTTGGGGTAGTCCATCAAGAACATATCCTTGACGGTCCCGCCTCTGGTATCTATATCCAGCTTAAACAGGTCTGTCTCTACCTTGATCATATGGCCAGAAGGCGTTTCGGCAGTCTCAGTGTTTGGAGTCTGTGCAGAGGTATTGGCGCTGTTGTCTGCTGTAACATTGATGTTCGGCACGGAGGTCTCGCCGGAAACATTTGGTGGAGTTGTTTCTGTGCCGGCCGCAATTTGCTCGGTCTGGCTCCCGGATTGAGCTGTTGTCTCAGAGGAAGGTCCGTAATCCTTCTGCCAGGCCTGCCATAACAGCACTGAGGTAATAATGAGGGCGAAAACCAAGATCAGGCGCAGATTATCCATGTACGGTCTCTAGATAACTAAAATTATGAATGTGAAGGCTCTGTTTGTTAGTAGTTAAGGTGTTGACCTTAAAATATGCACAATCAGGAATAGAGGATAACCTCTAATCGAATAATAACTAGCCGTTTTGTAAATCACCCCGTCGCTGCAGCATTTTCCAGTGGCGACTGAGAGATGCAAACAGGATCGAATTCTCTATGTTGTCGGTGCCTTTGCGATTGAGCACCACACAATCAATCCCACCAAGATCTTCTTTGTTGCTACGGAAGCTCTCTCTTATAACTCTTTTAATACGATTTCTGTCGACCGCACGGCGCGCATATTTTTTTGAAACCGCCATACCAAGCCTGGGTGAAGCAAGATCGCCTGGACGACAAAGTATCGTAAAAAAATCATCCGTGGTTTTAATGGGGCGCTGAAAAACTCTGCGAAACTGTCCCGGCTGCAACAGCCTATCTGAACGCGCTAATCCAAAACCCCTA
>JBNKDM010000018.1:0-33149 GCA_050288245.1 Sedimenticolaceae bacterium | reverse complement strand
CGTTCCGCCATGGATTGCGCCCGCGAGATCGGATTTGAGTTGGACGAGTTGCCGGACTGGAACTGCTGCGGCGCCTCCTTTCCGCTGATCGATAGCAATCTGATGGGGCTGGCAGGCCCCACCAATGTACTGATAGAGGCAGAGAATCATTGCCGCAACAGGGGTATCGACCCCCGCATCGTCACCCTCTGCTCCTTCTGCTACAACACGTTGAAACGCACCGACTATGCCTTCAAGCAAAAACCGGAGAAGCGTACGACCCTCAACGCATTCCTGGAGAGGGACTATCAGGGCACAGTAAAGGTGGAGCATTACCTTGAGTTTCTGCGGGACACAGTCGGCTTTGACAAACTTGCTGAGCTGGTCAAGGTGGATATGAGCGGCTTCAAGGTGGCGCCTTATTACGGCTGTCTGCTGCTCAAGCCCGGCAAGGAGATCGGCCTGGACAACCCGGAGGAACCGACCATTCTGCACGATTTCATCGATGCCCTGGGATGCACCCTGGTGGATTTCCCCGGGCAGGTGAACTGCTGTGGCTCTTATCTCATCATGCGGGAGCCGGAGAAGACCAAAGAGTTATCCAACGGCATCATAGACGAGGCCCGCGCTTATGGCGCGGAGAGCATCGTAACGGCCTGCCCACTCTGCCACTCCAATCTGGACAGGACCCAGGCGACCACTGAGCGCGAGGGCATGCCCATATTCTATTTCACCCAGCTGTTGGCGATCGCCCTGGGGATAAGCACCGAAGAACATAGATTTGAACAGAACAGCATCGACCCGCTGGTGATTATCGCCACCTGTGGCGCTGATGTGTCTGCAATCAAAGAGAGCGCATAGGAGTCGATACGTGGAAGCAACCGGCCAAAAAGTTGAAACCTTAATGGTGGGTGACCGGACCATCCCGCCAGAGGGGGCCCGATTCATCACCATCTATATCATGGGTCAGGCCTATCAGATCCCCGAGACCCTAACCATCCTTAAGGCGATGGAGTACGCGGGCTACCAGTTCAAGCGCGGCTGCGGTTGCCGTGGCGGTATCTGCGGGGCATGTGGCACCTTCTACCGCAAACAGGGCGAACACACCCTGCGTACCGGCCTGGCCTGTCAGACCGTGGCGGAAGAGGGGATGATCCTGGCCCAGGTGCCATTCTTCCCTGCCAACCGGGCCGATCATGGTGCCGCCGACAGCTCACGTCCCCCTGATGAACAGCTCGCCACCCTCTACCCGGAGATATTCCGCTGTGTAGGATGCGGCACCTGCACCCGCACCTGCCCGATGGATATAGATGTGATGAATTACATAGCCCACTTCAAACGGGGCGATGTCATGCGCGGAGCCAAGGCATCATTCGACTGCATCATGTGCGGACTCTGTGTCAGCCGCTGCCCGGCCAATATCTCGCAGATGAACGTGGCTATGGCGGCCCGCCGGATCGCAGCCGGACAGATGACCCCGCGTTCAGAGACCACGAAAAACCGTGCTGATCAAGTGCGTTCCGGCCGGTATGAGCCGATGCTGGCCAAACTATGCTCCATGAACAAAGATGAGCTGAAAGAGCTCTATGTCCAACGTGAGCGCGAACCGGATCTCTCCAAACCTGGAGAGTGGATGCCTCAGGACCAGACCAACATATAGGTATGCCAATGCAACAAGGTTACACACCCGAGATGCTGGAGCTGATAAAGCGGGTTGAAGCGAGCCGTCCGGCCCGCCTGGCCCAGTCGCGAGCCGGCGAAAGCTTTCCAGCCATGTCCATGGATGCGCGTGAAGAGGTGCTAAACGCCTTTCATCCGGATTACACCCCTGAGGGGCGCCGCTCATTAGGCATAGGTCCGAACCAGGGGGAGATCTACCCCGAGGAGCTGGTGGACCTGCTCGAATCCCGCAGCATGCTTGAGTCTGTTGCCATCGACGTCAGCCAACCCGACCTGGAGACCGATGTGCTGGTCATCGGCGGTGGCGGCGGCGGCACGGCGGCGGCACTGACAGCGGCGGCCGAGGGTAACCGGGTACTGCTTGCCACCAAACTGCGGCACGGCGACTCCAACACAGTGATGGCCGAAGGCGGTATCCAGGGTGCCGACCAGGAGCCAGACTCCCCCTATTTTCACTATCTGGATGTAATCGGCGGCGGTCATTTCACCAATGAACCATCCCTGGTGGCTGCTTTGACCAACGATGCGCCGCTGATCATCGAGTGGCTCGAATCCCTGGGCATGATGTTCGATAAACATCCGGATGGTCGCATGCAGGTGCGCCATGGCGGTGGCACCAGCAGGAAACGCATGCACTCCTCCGGAGACATGACAGGTGCAGAGATCATGCGGGTGGTGCGCGACGAGGCACGTAACCGGGCTGATCTGATAAAAGTCCTGGAGTTCTCACCGGCAATTGAACTGCTGCTGGATGACAATGGCCGCTGTGCCGGTGCCATCCTGCACAATCTGGAGACATCCACCTTCCATGTGGTAAAGGCCAAGGCCGTCATCATTGCCACCGGCGGCACCGGCCGTCTGCACTACCGTGGCTTCGCCTGCACCAACCACTATGGTGCCACCGGCGATGGCCTGGTAATGGCCTACCGTGCCGGCGCCAAACTAGGCTATATGGACTCTGTGCAGTATCACCCCACTGGCACCGCCTATCCGGAACAGAATGTGGGCCTGCTGGTTACCGAAAAGGTGCGTGGCCTGGGCGGACAACTGCTGAATATCGATGGTGAACAGTTCGTGTTCCCACTGGAACCACGCGATGTGGAGTCAGCCGCCATCATCCGTGAATGCATAGGCAGGGGCAAAGGCATCCGCACCCCCACCGGGCGCCTTGGTGTATGGCTCGACTCTCCGCTGATTGACCTGCTGCATGGTCAGGGCACGGTGCAGCGCGAGCTGCCGGCCAAATATATTCAGTTCAAGCGCTTCGGGATAGACATCGCCAAGGTGCCCATGCTGATCTACCCCACCCTGCACTATCAAAACGGCGGTATAGCCATAAACGACCAGGCCGAAAGCAATATCCCGGGGCTCTACGCTGCGGGCGAAACCACCGGCGGAGTGCATGGCCACAATAGACTGATGGGGAACTCGCTGCTGGATATCCTGGTGTTCGGACGCCGTGCCGGCCTGGCCGCCTCCAGAGCCATCGCCGCCGGCGCCCTGCCCGGCGCCCCCAACATGGGCCATATAAAGAGTTACGGAAACGCCTTGGCCGATGCAGGACTGGACCGGGGCGTGCTCAGCCCGATGATCCTGCCCAATTATGCAACCGACGATATCCGGAATAAGAGGTGGGACGTGAAGTCCCCGGTGATTTGAGCAGGGGCCTGAGGAACAACCATGGCTAAGATAGGTGTCTTCGTATGTGACTGCGGCAAAAACATTGCCCGCACTGTTGATACGCCGGACGTGGCAGAGTGGGCCAAACAGCAGGCCGGGGTGGAGTTTGTGGAAAACCACAAATTCATGTGCTCCAACCCAGGCCAGGAGGCCTTCAAAAAGGCCATTAAAGAGAAGGAGCTGGATGGCTGTATCGTGGCGGCCTGCAGCCCCAAGATGCATGAAGCCACCTTTCGCAATGCTGCGGAGGCTGCGGGGCTGAATCCCTACCGGGTGGAGATAGCCAATATCCGCGAACAGTGCTCCTGGGTACATGACGACAAAGAGATCGCAACGGCCAAGACCAAAGATCTCACCAAGATGATGGTTGAACGTATCAAGTTCAATCGCCCCCTGGAACGCTACCGTATGCCATTGACCAAGCGCACTCTGGTCATCGGCGGCGGCATCGCCGGCATCCAGGCCTCACTGGATCTGGCCAATTCCGGTTACCCGGTAACCCTGGTAGAGAGAGAGCCATCCATAGGCGGCAATATGGCACGTCTCTCTGAGACCTTTCCAACCCTGGACTGCTCCCAGTGCATCATGACCCCCAAGATGGTGGAGGTTGCCAACCATCCGAACATCACCCTCTACACCTATTCCGAGCTGGAAAAACTGGAGGGCTACATCGGTAACTTTCGCGCCACCATCAGACAGAAGGCCAAATCCGTTGACGCGAGTAAGTGCACCGGCTGTGGCGACTGCTGGGAGAAGTGTCCGTTTACGGTGGAAAGCGAATTCGATATGCAGCTTACCGATCGCAAGATGATCTACATCCCATTCCCGCAAGCCGTACCGACCGTGCCGGTAATCGACCGCGCCAACTGCCCCAAGTTTCTGAAAGACAAGTGCGGTCTCTGCGCCGATGCCTGCGAACCCAAGGCCATCGACTTTACCCAGCAGGACAGCATAATCCAACAGGAGTTTGGCGCCATCATCGTCGCCACCGGCTTCAAGCTGATGCCCAACGTCTATCCGGAGTATGGCGGGATACGTCCTCAGCATATGATTCCGAAGAAGATGACCAAGAAACTGCAGAAAGAGCAACCAAGGTCTACGGCCGGGCGTCTAGTAGATGTCATCAATGGTTTAGAGTTTGAACGCCTGGCCTCGGCATCAGGTCCTACCGGCGGTGAGATCCGCCGTCCATCCGACGGCAAAAAACCAGAATCAATCGCCTTTATCGCCTGCGTAGGTTCGCGCGACTGTAACAAAGGTGTGGAGTACTGCTCCAAGATCTGCTGCATGTACACCGCAAAACACACCATGCTGTACAACCACAGCGTACATGATGGCAAGGCCTACGTCTTCTATATGGATATCCGAGCCGGAGGCAAGGGCTACGAGGAGTTTGTCAACCGCGCCCAGAGAGAGGGCACGGAGTACATCCGTGGCAGGGTCTCACGGCTATTGAAACAGGGCGACAAGATATTGGTAAAAGGGGCCGACACCCTGCTGGGTGAGTCGGTTGATCTGGAGGTGGATATGGTGGTCCTGGCCACTGCCATGATGCCTCAGGACGGGGCTGCCGATATGGCAAAGAAGATAGGCATCAGCTACGACCACTACGGCTTCTACTCCGAACAGCATCCAAAACTTATGCCGGTAGACTCCTCTACAGGTGGGATCTATCTCGCAGGTGCCTGTCAGGGGGTAAAAGACATACCGGAGACGGTAGCTCAGGCCTCCGCCGCCGCCTCCAAGGTGCTGCAGATGTTCTCCAAAGATGAGCTGCTACGGGAACCCGAGGTGGCAGTGGTCAAACAGGCAGACTGCATGAATTGCTGGGACTGCCTCACCGTCTGTCCCTACAAGGCCATCAGCCGGGAAGAGATCAAAGACCGCAACGGCAATGTCATCAAGCTGGCCGCCGCCGTCAACCCCGGACTGTGTCAGGGCTGCGGACTATGCAATACCGTCTGCCGCTCTAAGAGCATAGAACTTCAGGGCTACACCGACCAGCAGGTTTATGCCCAGATCACTGCCTTCGAAGGAGCTTTCGTGTGAGCAAGAAGATCGAAAGACACGATTTTGAGCCTAAGATAATGGCCTTCGTATGTAAATGGTGCACCTATTCCGGCGCTGACCTGGCAGGCACCAGCCGCATGGACTATGCACCCAACGTACGCGTCGTGCGCCTGCCCTGTTCGGGACGTATCGACCCCCAGTTTCTGATCAAGGCGTTTGAACAGGGAGTAGATGGAGTCATAGTATCCGGCTGCCATCCCGGTGACTGCCACTATAACGAGGGCAACTACTATGCCCGGCGGCGCAACCTGGCCTTCCGTCAGTTGCTGGATTTCCATGGTATTGAGCTACAGCGTCTGGAATTCTCCTGGATCTCGGCGGCCGAGGCCATTAAATGGACTAAGATAGTCGACGAATTCACCGGCAGGATACAGGAGATGGGGCCACATACCACCTACGGAGATATGCTGGATCCCTACGCCGAACGTTTGGTCAAAACCGAGGCCTCCGCATGATCGAAGAGCTCCGCAACAAGGCCAGAGAGCTGTTGGCATCAGGAGAGCTGGATGTGATCATCGGCTATGCCGAGGGCAGCGATCCCTCCCGCACCACTCCCATCTTCTGCCGCACGCCGGATGACGTGAACAAACTGGTCATTGACGGCCGTTGCGTTAACTCCCTGCCCCTGTATCTGAATAAGCGGCACGAATATCCGCGTAAGGGCTGGGGCAAGACCGGCGTTATAGGCAAGGGTTGCGACATCAGAGCCATTACCCAGTTGATTGCCGAAAATCAGTTGCAGCGGGACGAGGTATACATTTTCGGTTTCCCCTGTGAAGGGGTGGTTTCCCATCCAAGCAATTGGGATGGTGAACTGACAGCGGGGAACACTGCCAACAAATGTTCCAACTGCGACGTAAAGATCCCGACGGATGCAGATTTTTACCCCGGCGGCACTCTGCCAAAATATGACCACTCAGGCCCCTACCAGGTTACCTCTCCACAGGTGTTGAATCTGATGGAGATGAAAACCGACCATCGCTTTGCATTCTGGCGTGATGAGTTTGAGCGCTGTTTCAAGTGCTATGCCTGCCGTGAGGTATGTCCGCACTGCTCCTGCAACATCTGTATTACCGACCGCACTCAACCCAACTGGCTGGACCAGGCAGCACACAAGAAAGGGGTCTTTGCCTGGCATATGACCCGTGCCATGCATCTGGCCGGGCGTTGCACCGGCTGCGGCGAATGCACCCGCGCCTGCCCGATGGGGATTCCGGTGGATGCGTTCAACCAACGTATGAAAGAGGTGGTCCAGGAGAACTTCGGTTATAAATCCGGCTATTCGCAGGAAGAGAAACCGTCTCTAATCACTTTTAACGTGGATGACAGCGAAGATTTCATTCGCTAGGCCCAAGACGATATGATAACAGCAACCTTCAATAAGAGTGATTTCGATACATGCATAGAGCTGCTGTCGCAGGCTGGCTATCGTGTCATAGCGCCCAGAATGCAACCCCAGCCTGATAGCGGCGACTCCATTGAGCTTCCTGTCTTTCAAGAGATCCTGCCGGGAGAGGAGCATGCCATAGGTGTTGGCTTGCCCATTAACGGGGTCAAAGAGTTTCTGTTCGTTAAACATGAGCCCCTGTTTGCCTTTCAGCAACACGACAAGAGAGTAGCCCTTACTCCGGTCAGTCATGATTTCCCCAAGACCGTTATCATCGGGGTGCGCCCCTGCGACGCTGCATCGGTTGCGTCCCTGAATGCCGTATTCTCCAAGGCAAACGAGGGTTATGACGATACCCTCTTCACTCAGCGACTGGAGCAGACCGCATTTATCACCTACTCCTGCACCGATCCGGATACAAACTGCTTCTGCACCTCAGTCGGACTGACACCAGACAGTAACCAGGGCTCCGACCTGCACATAACCGAGATCGGCAACGGCAAGCTACACGTAGAGGAGGTAACCAAGGTCGGCAAGGAATTGGCCAAGGTCCTGCAACCTATACTTGTGGACGAGGGCGACATAATTGCACGTGATCAAGCAGGGAAAGAGGTATTCAAAAAGATCTCTCGTCAGAGAAGGGTAGACCCGATCCGGGGCTGGCTGGACGACATGATGAACTTCGACGATGAGATGTGGCAACGTCTGGGTGAAAAATGTCTGGGCTGCGGCGCCTGCAGTTTCGTCTGCCCTACCTGCCACTGTTTTGACATCGTAGATGAAAAGCGTACCGACAAAGGTTACCGGGTAAAATTCTGGGATTCATGCCAATTCGACCATTTTACCCTGCATGCATCAGGACATAACCCTCGAGATCGGCAGTACAAGCGTTACCGCAACCGCTTCAGCTGCAAGTTCAAGATCTACCAGGAGAAATTTCAGGCCCAGGGTTGTGTCGGCTGCGGCAGATGTATCCGCAGCTGTCCGGTTAATCTGGATATAACTGAATATATGCAGGAGGTTGCACAAAAGGCAGCCTTAGCTAAACCCATGTTTTCTGAACCATATTAACGAGTAGCGCAGAGGTATATATCCGTGTCCAATATCTATCAGCCTCATCTGATGACCATAAGAAGCGTCATCCAGGAGACTCCGGACATCAAGACATTCCACCTGGTTTTTCAGGATAAGGAGATGCGAGAGAGATTTCGCTTTCAAACAGGTCAGTTCGCCGAATACTCCGCGTTCGGCGCTGGCGAGAGCACCTTTTGTATCGCATCTTCTCCCACACGCATGGATCATATCGAGTGCTGTTTTCGCAAAACCGGCAAGGTCACCTCTGCCCTGTTCGAATTGTCGGAAGGCGATACTATCGGGTTCCGCGGCCCCTACGGCAATGTGTTCCCACTAGATAAGTTCGAGGGCAAGAACCTGATCTTTATCGGTGGCGGCATCGCCCTGCCACCTCTGCGTTCGGTGATCTGGAACGTACTGGACACCAGAGACCGCTTTAAAGAAGTCTCTATCGTATACGGAGCCCGTAGTGTGTCAGACCTGGTATATAAAAGGGAACTGGTAGAGTGGGACGAGCGCTCTGATGTTACCCTGGTTAAGACCGTAGACCCAGGGGGCGAAACCGATGACTGGGATGGCCACGTGGGCTTTGTGCCCACGATATTGGAGAATGAATTTGCCCCCAAACCGGATAACACCATCGCCATCGTTTGCGGACCACCCATCATGATCAAATTCACCTTCGAGGCCCTGGAGAGACTTGGGTTCAAACGTGACCAGATGATAACCACCCTGGAGAACCGCATGAAGTGCGGATTAGGCAAGTGTGGAAGATGCAATATAGGATCGACCTACGTCTGTATCGATGGTCCGGTGTTCTGGGCGGAACAGCTTGCCAGCTTGCCGCAGGAGTTCTGACGCATTCAGACAAAATTTAATGCTATTCCCTCCTTCATTTTTCCAGTGTGCGCTGGAAAACTCTTCCGGTTGGAGAGGGCATTGCTATGCATTTAACCTTACATATTCGAAGTCAAAGTCATTAGCATACGCATAACCGATCCATTGCATTACTAATGAACTGAGGGAGCGGTCTTAAGTCCCCTTCCACCTACATCTGCAACCACCTATTAAGATACCTAATTTCAATATCAGATTAATTGTGGGCGAGTCTCCCGCAAACCATCAAATTCAATCTGTTGAAAAATCACATAGATGGACGAGAACATACCGATCTAATATCATGATTATCATTAATATCCTGTTACTGTGGATTTTTCCCCTAAGCTAAATGATAATAGCCGGCTTGCAATTGCTGCTACCACTAGGGCGCAGTGAGCATGCAGGGAGCTGGAACCATATCCATTTTGTACTGATTAAGACCAAAACAGGTCCTGGAGGCTGAGATGTCTAAACCCAACATGGTAACCGTGGATGGAATTGAAGCGGCTGCCCACGTTGCTCACAAGACCAACGAAGTTATCGCTATCTACCCCATTACTCCATCATCCGGTATGGGTGAGTTGAGCGATGAATACTCAGCCAAGGGCAGAACCAACCTATGGGGCACAGTACCTCAGGTAGTCGAAATGCAGCATGAGGGTGGCGCGGTGGCTGCGGTACATGGCGCCCTACAGACCGGCTCTCTGACCACCACCTTTACCTCATCCCAGGGCCTGCTGCTGATGATACCCAGCATGTTTAAGATCGCAGGTGAATTGACCCCATCGGTGATCCATGTGGCGGCACGTTCCATTGCCGCACAAGGACTGTCGATCTTTGGCGATCATAGTGATGTCATGTCCACCCGTGCCACCGGCTATGCCATGCTCGCTTCCAACAACCCGCAGGAGGTTATGGATACCGCCCTGATTGCCCAGGCCGCCACCTTGGAATCACGCATTCCATTCATTCACTTCTTTGATGGCTTCCGTACCTCACATGAGGTCTCCAAGGCGGAACTGGTTGAAGATGACGTGATGCGCGCCATGATCCCTAACAACCTGGTGCGCGCCCATCGTGATCGTGCCCTGAACCCGGATAGACCGGTAATTCGCGGAACCTCTCAGAACCCTGACATCTATTTTCAGGGCCGAGAAACGGTAAATAGCTACTACAATGCAACCCCAGCCATCGTTCAGAAGGCCATGGATAAGTTTGCCGGCCTCACCGGGCGTCAGTACCACCTATTTGATTACTTCGGAGCCGCTGACGCTGAACGGGTAATCGTGCTGATAGGCTCTGCCGCTGATACCGCCAAAGAGACCGTGCAAAAGATGGTTGCGGCGGGAGAGAAGGTCGGCATGCTGATCGTGCGCCTCTATCGCCCATTTTCACCAGAACATATGATCGCCGCCCTGCCTGCCAGTGCCAAAAAGATTTCTGTGCTGGACCGCTGTAAAGAGCCGGGCGCCGACGGCGAACCGCTGTACAAGGATGTGATTACCGCCCTGGCCAATTATGTTGCCACCGGCGGAGATAAGTTCTCAGCCATGCCACGTGTAGTCGGCGGTCGTTTCGGGCTCTCCTCCAAGGAGTTTACCCCGGCCATGGTCAAGGGTATCTTCGACGACCTGGACAGCACCAGCCCGAAGAATAACTTCACTGTCGGCATCATCGATGATGTTACCCACACCAATCTGGAGTGGGATCCCAGCTACACCACCATCGACCAGGACAAGGTAACCCAGTGCATGTTCTACGGTCTGGGTGCCGACGGTACCGTCAGCGCCAACAAGAACTCCATCAAGATCATCGGCGAGGAAACCGACATGTTCGGTCAGGGTTACTTCGTCTATGACTCCAAGAAGGCCGGTGCCGTTACCGTCTCCCACCTGCGCTTTGGTCCGGAACCGATCAACTCCTCATACCTGATTGGTCATGGTCAGGCCAACTTTGTTGCCTGTCATCAGCCGGTATTTCTGGAGAAGTACGACATGCTGGAGTATGCCCGTGAAGGTGGTGTGTTCCTGCTCAACTCGCCTGCACCTACAGACCAGGTATGGCAGACCATCCCGCGTAAACTTCAGCAGCAGATCATAGACAAGAAGCTCACCGTCTACGCCATTGATGCCTATAAGGTGGCGGAAGAGACCGCGATGGGGCGGCGTATCAATACCATCATGCAGACCTGCTTCTTTGCTATCTCCGGCATCCTGCCAAAGGATGAGGCCATAGCCAAGATCAAGGCTGCCGCCGAAAAGACCTACGGCAAAAAAGGGCCTGCAGTAGTAAAGCAGAACTTCATGGCCATCGATGCCAGTCTAGCCAACATGCACCAGATTGAGGTTCCGGCCAGTGCCAGCTCCACCTTCGAGCAGATCCCTCCGGTCATTGACAGCGCACCTGAGTTTATCCGCAAGGTTGCCGGTGAGATTATCGCCGGACGCGGCGACAGTGTCCCGGTCAGCATGATCCCGGCCGATGGCACCTGGCCGTTGGACAGCTCCTCCTACGAGAAACGCAACCTGGCCCGCGAGATACCGGTATGGGACGCAGAACTCTGCATCTACTGCGGCAAGTGCGTATTTGTCTGCCCACATGCCGCCATCCGCAGTAAGGTATTCGATGTGTCTGTAACCAAGGATGCACCTGAAACCTTCAAGCACATCCAGGTCAAGGGCAAAGAGTTCGCCGAAGGCGAGCACATCACCTATCAGGTCGCGCCGGAGGATTGCACCGGTTGCACCCTGTGTGCTGAAATCTGTCCGGCCGTAGACAAGAACAATCCTGAGCACAAGGCCCTGGATATGATGCCGCAGCCACCGCTGCGTGAATCAGAGCGCGAGAACTGGGATTTCTTTATGAGCATCCCGGATTACGATCGCACCAAGATCAATTTCGGCACCATGAAGACCGCCATGCTGGCGCGTCCGTTGTTCGAATCATCCGGCGCCTGTGTCGGTTGTGGTGAGACCTCCTATATCCGTCTTGCTACCCAGCTGTTCGGTGACCGCATGGTGATCGCCAACGCAACCGGTTGCTCATCCATCTATGGCGGCAACCTGCCAACCACACCTTATGCCACCAATGCCGATGGGCGCGGCCCGGCCTGGAACAACTCGCTGTTTGAGGACACCGCTGAATTCGGTCTCGGCTTTCGCGTATCCATCGACACCCAGGCAGAGCATGCCCAGGTATTGCTGAATGAGATGCGCGATCAGATCGGTGACGAACTGGTAGATGCAATCATCAACGCCGATCAGTCCACCGAAACCGGAATCTTCCAACAGCGGGAGCGGCTGGAGCAGGTAAAACAGAAGATCAGCTCCATCGCCACTGAAGAGGCACGTGACCTGGAGGCGGTAATCAGCAACCTGGCCAAGAGAAGCGTCTGGATGTTTGGTGGTGACGGCTGGGCCTATGACATCGGCTACGGCGGACTGGACCATGTGCTTGCCTCCGGCAGAAATGTAAACATTCTGGTATTGGATACCGAGGTCTACTCCAACACCGGTGGCCAGATGTCAAAATCCACCCCCAAGGGCGCTATAGCCAAATTCGCCGCAGGCGGTAAACCGAGCAGGAAAAAAGATCTTGGCTTGATCGCCATGGCCTATGGCGAGGTCTATGTCGCCCAGGTCGCATATGGCGCCAAGGATATACGCACCCTGAAGGCGTTCCAGGAGGCTGAATCATATGATGGCGTCTCCATCATCATCGCCTACAGCCCATGTATCGCCCAGGGTATCGACCTGACCACCAACCTGCAGCAACAGGAGCTGGCGGTTAAGAGTGGCCACTTCCCTCTCTACCGCTTCGATCCAAGACTGGCCTGGAGCGGGAAGAATCCGCTGCAGCTGGATTCAAAAGAACCGGAGATTGCACTGAAAGATTTCATGAAGACCGAGACCCGCTTCAGTCATCTATCCCGCATCGATCCTGAGGCTGCTGAAAGATTGGCTACCGAAGCCCAGGCCGATGCGACCATAAGGTTCAAACACTACGAACAGCTTGCTGCCATGGCCGTGGAACGGGCCGAGGATAAATAAGCTAAATGAACAAACGCCGCCCGCCCGGGCGGCGTTTTTTATATTCTGCCACCCCTCCCCCAGCCAATAGTGGCGTATTTGCGAATGATTAGCAGCTATCTCGCATCCCCCAGCACAAAATAACCCTGGGATTTATGCAACATCTTGCATTTAGAACAGATTTAATACGTTTGTACTTGAGTAATACACCAGATATTCAGTATTATGTTGTGCTAATGTAGAGTGTGGTAATACATCGGAGAATACGGGTAACGTCCATTTCCCAGCACTAGCCTCTAGAAGATTGGCTGTAGGCAGGTTATCGCAGAACTTACCGTTTTTACCCCTTATCCAAAGCATCTTTGCTCTTGAAGGAGGCCCCAGCGTGAGCAACCAAACACTGGAAGCAACAGTAGACCCTGAGCTGGTCGACAAATGGATCAACGAAATCGGCAGCGGCGTATCCGCCGCCGTTCCATTACTGCAGGCCATTCAGGGCGAATATGGCTATCTGCCACGTACCGCCATGGACCTGGTAGTTGCCAACACCGATATCTCTGCCAGTCAGCTATTTGGCGTCGCAACCTTCTATGCCCAATTTCGTATGCGCCCGGTGGGTCGCCACCTGATAAAGGTGTGCCACGGCACCGCCTGTCACGTGCGGGGTGCAGACCGCCTCAACACCTCGCTGCGCCACATCCTGGCGATAGAGGATGAGAATGAAGATACTGCTTCCAACGGTAGCTATACGCTGGAAGACGTGGCCTGTGTCGGTTGCTGCAGTCTTGCACCCGCCCTGGTAATCGACAATGAAATCACCGGCAATCTGACTGGAGCGGATGCCCAGCGCCAGCTCAAGAAGCATGCCCGCGGCTGTAATGAAGTTCTCCCGGGAGACGACAGTGGCAAGAAAAAGCAGGGTGCCAACGTTGCCCGCGAAGCCGGTAGTGAGGAGGCCCAACTATGAGCGACAGTAATCTCGAAATAATCGTTGGCGAGGGGACCTGTGGTCGCGCATCCGGCTCTGTCGAGGTCCTGGCACAATTTCAAAAAAGCGCACCTGAGGCAACCATTCGCAGTGTAGGCTGTGTCGGCATGTGTCACGCCGAGGTTATGGTTGAGGTCAGAGACGGCGATGGCAGATCACACATGTATGGCAAGGTGGACAAAAAGAGTGTTGCCAGTATTCTCAAATTCCATCGCGGTGAAGAGGAGCTGCCTGAAGGGATAATGCTGCTCTCCGCCACCGGGCAACCGGATCTTCAGGGCGGCCAGTATCTGACCCGCCAAACCCGGCTGGCCCTGCGCAATGTCGGCACTATCGATCCGACCGATATGCAACAGTACAAAGACCGTGGCGGATATAAGGCGATAGAGAAGATCATTAACAGCGGCATGACTCCGGAGCAGGTGATCGAAGAGGTTAAGATCGCCGGGATCCGTGGACGTGGCGGTGCCGGCTTCCCTACTGCAACCAAATGGACCTTCGCCCGCGGTGCCGAAGGCGATAAGAAATATCTGATCTGTAACGGCGATGAAGGTGATCCGGGTGCATTTATGGATCGCTCCCTGCTTGAGGGTGATCCGCACAACATCGTTGAAGGCATGCTGATTGCGGCCTATGCCATCGGCGCCAGCGCCGGCTATGCCTACATCCGCGCCGAATACCCGCTGGCGGTAAAGAACTTCGGCAAGGCCATTGAGGACGCCACTGCAGCCGGCTACCTGGGAGACAATATCCTGGGCAGCAACTTCAGCTTTGATCTCAAGATCAAACAGGGTGCCGGCGCCTTCGTCTGTGGTGAAGAGACGGCCCTGATCGCCTCCATCGAGGGTGAGCGCGGCATGCCGCGTATCCGCCCGCCCTTCCCCGCTATCAAGGGTCTGTTTGGCAAACCAACTATCATCAATAACGTCGAGACCCTCTCCAACCTTCCCTGGATCATCGATAACGGTGGCGCTGCCTATGCCGCCATCGGCACCGAGGATAGCCGCGGCACCAAGGTATTCGCCCTGGCCGGTGCCATCGCCCGTGGCGGTCTGGTTGAGATACCCATGGGCATGACCCTGCGCGAGATGATCTACGATATTGGTGGCGGCTCCTCCACCGGCAAACCGCTTAAGGCGGTACAGTTAGGCGGTCCCAGCGGCGGCTGCGTACCTGCCTCGCTGTTCGACACCCCGATTGAGTACGCCTCCATCAACGCCACCGGCGCCATCATGGGTTCCGGCGGCATCATCGTGATGGATGAGAAATCCTGCATGGTGGACCTGGCCAAATTCTTTCTCGACTTCACCCAGATCGAGTCCTGCGGCAAATGCACCTTCTGCCGTATCGGCACCCTGCGTATGAAGGAGATCCTGACCAAGATCAGCGACGGTGAAGCCAGCATGGAGGATATCGATACCCTGGAGGAGCTGGCAATGGGAGTGAAGCAGTCCAGCCTGTGTGGTCTGGGCCAGACCGCACCAAACCCGGTACTCACCACCCTCAAGTACTTCCGGGAAGAGTATGAGGCGCATGTTAAGGAGAAGCGCTGTCCGGCCGGCGTGTGTAAGGGTCTCATCACCCATACCATCATAAATGAGGAGTGTAATGGCTGCTCTATCTGCGAACGTTACTGCCCGGTAGGCTGTATCAGCGGAGAGAAAAAGAAGGGTGAGACCTGGAGCATCAATCAGGAGGTCTGCATCAACTGCGGCATGTGCGTTGAGGTATGTAACTCCGAAGCCATCACCGCAGTGTGATCCGGCATAAAGAATTAAAGAGGATTAGTAATGAGTGACATGACTTCCATTACCCTTAATGGCCAACAGGTTGAGGTAAAGAGCGGCTCCACTATACGTGAGGCGGCCGAATCCCAGGGCGTACACATACCGACATTCTGCCATGACGACCGCCTGAAGCCTTTCGCTTCATGCTTTCTCTGTGTGGTGGATGTGGAGAAGGCGCGCGGACTAGTTCCTGCCTGCTCCACCCAGGTGGCGCCCGGCATGGTTATTGAGACCGACAACGAACGCGTAACCAAGAGCCGCAAGATGGCCCTGGATCTTATGCTATCGGATCACGCAGGAGACTGTGTTGCCCCATGTGAGGCCACCTGTCCCGCCAATATCGACATCCAGGGGTATATCGCCCATCTGGCCAATAACGACCCAGACGCTGCGGTACGCCTGATCAAAGAGCGTAACCCACTCCCAGTTGTTTGCGGTCGCATCTGCCCCCATCCCTGCGAATCCCAGTGCCGCCGTGGACTGGTGGATGAGCCGGTCGCCATTAACCCGCTAAAACGCTTCGCCTCCGAACACGATCTGGAGAGTGGTCCATTCCTGCACGAGGCTGGACCTGACAGTGGTAAGCGGGTCGCCATCGTAGGTGGTGGCCCGGCTGGCCTGTCGGCCGCATTTTATCTGCGGCGTCTGGGCCATGCGGTAGAGATCTTTGAGGCACTGCCGGAACTGGGCGGCATGGCCCGCTATGGCATCCCCCGTTTTCGCATGCCATGGGATCTGATGGACAAGGAGATCAAGGCCATCACCGATCTGGGAGTGAAGGTAAACTACAACCAGCGTCTGGGCACAGACTTCAGCATCTCCGATCTCAAGGCAAAGGGCTTTGGCGCTGTGCTGCTCGCCACTGGCGCGCACAAGCCCAAGCCGATGCGGGTTGAAAATGAGAACTCCGAAGGGGTAATCGGCGGTGTGGATTTTCTGCGTGAGGTTGTCCTCGGCAACATCACCGACATAGGTAAGAAGGTTGCAGTAATCGGTGGCGGTGACACCGCTATGGATTGTGCCCGCGTCTCACGCCGCCTCGGTGCCGAGGTGACCCTGCTCTATCGCCGCACTCAGGCTGAGATGCCGGCCCTGCCGATCGAGCAGGAGGAGACCATCGAAGAGGGTGTGGATATCCGTTTCCTCACCGCACCTACCAAGGTGATTCTTGATGATTCCGGACGGGCCAAAGGCATGGAGGTAATCACCATGGAATTGGGCGAGCCGGATGATTCCGGACGCCGGCGTCCGGTGCCGATCGAGGGCAGCGAAGAGATCATGGAGTTCGACACCATTATCCCGGCTATCGGTCAGGAACCGGATATGTCCTGTATCAAGGACGAAGCCGACGCACCTGAGACCACCAGATGGAACACCTTCGTCTATGATGAAAACACTCAGGTTACCAACATCGATGGCGTCTTCGCCGCCGGTGACTGTGCCTTCGGCCCAGACATCCTAATCCGCGCCATTGCGGAAGGACGACGTGCCGCTCAGGCCATCGACCTGTATCTGGACGGCTCACCGGTGATGCTTACCAAGCCATACGCCATCAGCCGCGGACGCCTGGATCAACTTAACAACGATGACTTCTCACCGCGCTTTGAGCACAAGAAGCGTGCGCTCGAATCAACCCATCCGGCCGATGTGCGTCTGGCCAACGGCGGCTACAACCCCATCAATGTCGGATTGGATAACCTGCAGGCCATTGCCGAGGCCACTCGCTGTATCGAGTGTGGCTGCTCTGCCCGTTTTGACTGTGACCTGCGTAAATACGCCAGTGACTATGGCGCCAGCGAACAGACCCTGGGCGGCGAAAAACGCAACTACGCGGAAGACATCCGCCACCCATTGATCCGCATTGAGGCCGACAAATGTATCACCTGTGCCAGCTGCGTGCGCATCTGTAGCGAGGTACGCGGTATATCCGCCCTGAGTTTTATCCAGCGCGGGTTTAGCACCCGCATTGGACCGAACTTCGATGATCCGCTGCAGGATACAGGTTGTGATGCCTGCGGCATGTGTACCGATGTCTGTCCCACCGGCGCCATCAGTCCCAACACCGGCAAAGAAGCCGGTCCCTGGCTCTGGCTTACCCGCAGCACCAGTTGCACCGCCTGCGATCGTGCCTGTGGAATAAATGTACACACCAATGAAGGCCGCGTGGTGAAGGTTCAGAGTATCAACAACGACCCGGTCAATGGCGCGGTAATATGCGCCGAAGGCAGGTTCAGCTATCAGCTATTGTCTCAGGGTAGTGTCGAAGCTGATATTGCCCAGGCCAAACAGACCCTGGCAGCGGCAAGTAGCAAGGCCGTAGTGATTTCACCCCGCCTGACAGTAGAACAGATATACCTGTCTGCTCAACTGGCGAAGGGATTAGATGCATCTCTCAACTACCTGGAAGGGACATCTGGAGAGATTACCGGCAATACCAAAATCAGTGGTGAGGCCAATCTGGCTCTATTTCAGCGCCTTGGAGCAACACCTCTGACTGAAGCAGCAGTTGAATGCATAGTCTCTGTTGGATCAGGCATCAGCCGCTCTCAGGCAGGTAATGCCAGCATCATCGCACTAACAACTCCTGGTGTTACGCCAGAGGCGGATCAGCTTCTGCCCATGTCTGACCCACTCACCATCGACGGCGCTGTGCTGAATCGTGATGGCGCCCTGGCAATCCTGCGTGGTTCTATGCAGAATCCCGATGACAAGGCAGGCATCAGCACTCTGGCGGAGCTGGCAGATAACAGAGATCTGGCCGATCTGGAACAAATCCGTTCTGCCCTGGCCAGTGAAGTCCCAGAACTTGCGGTTATCACCAAGCTTAACGGTGATCGTCTGGTTACTACCGAGCTTACCCCTGAATTGGGCGGCGTAGCACCAGATAGCAGAGAGCTTGCCTTCCGCAATCACATGGAAACTATCGGGCTGGCTTGATATAGAGATCTATATAGCCGCTATAGGGCCGATCTATGAATCTATCGATAAATAGATCGGCCTTTCGGTTTTAGTTACCCTTAGCCCCAGCCGCCACATAACAATAATGGATTTAATCACACTTTGTTAGAATTCAGTTGCAACTAAGCGCAGCCACAGCTAATTTAATGCAAGGAACTGGAGGCTAGAGTGAAAATCAAGGCACTGATTACCATCCCCCTAATACTCGCAGCTGTGGTATATATCGCCGCAAAGGGATATATCTACTATACAGTCACCGATAGTCTGGACAAGATAAAGCGCATCGCAGCTCCAATCATCCAGCTGGAGTATGGTGGCTTTGGCTCCAGCCTCAACGGAAGTATCTACCTAGACAGGGTGTCGCTGACTCCAACAGGATCTTATGACGAAATATCCATTCGCCAACTAGTCATTTCCGGCGATGGCCCACTGTTTCTTTATGACCTGACACGGGGATTTAAGCGAGGGAAACCGCCGGAGCAGATGATTATTACCGTTCGCCAGCTGGAAAGTCCGGTAACGAACCAATTTATCACCAGCCTGATGCATAATTTTGGTAAAGACGATTTAGAACTTGAGAAGCGTAAGGTAGAACCATGTTCCCTCGCCGGCATTTTACGCTCTTCCGGATTAAAGGAGCTGGGATACCCCTCCCTCTCCATTAACGGAAAGATGGGATACCGATATGATAAAAATACCGGAGAGATACAATTCGATCTGGTTTATGAGCTCGCAGGAGTAGAATCATCCAGCATAAGTCTAAAGGTGAACAGACTTTCGCCTGATGTAGTCACCGGGAAGGGGAAAATGCCGGTAATTGATGATCTGCATTATGTGCATATGGTTCAGCCCGGATACATGAAGCAGATTGTTACTATGTGTTCTGCCACCGCCGCCCAAACCCCTGACGCCTTCATTGACAAGCTTTTTACCCAGCCGGACAAATACTATCTGGAGTCACTTGGATTCATACCAGGGCCTGGACTCTCTGCCATGCTTAAACAGTTAATCACCCGTGGAGGCGAGCTGGATATTTGGGCAATTCCACCGGCTGGTATTGATCCCGCCACACTATCAGCCTACCGGGCTGATGATCTGGTTGATCTATTGGGGATAACCGTCAGCTATAACAACAAACCGGTTAACGACCTCAGATTTTCTCTGAAATCACGCAAGGAGAAAATGAGCGCATCACCAACCAAAATAAAGCGCTCACAAAACTTAAGCCCTGAACCGGGCCCTGTAGCTAGTACTGCCACAACGACGAAATCCCGGGCAAAACTGCGATATATAGAGACGGATATCTCTGACCTGCCAAAATATATCAATCGCCGGGTACGCATCTACACCATCGACAATAGCATTCCTAAGCAGGGTCTGTTGGTTTCTATCAAACACAGTACGGTAAACGTTGAACACCTGCTCTATAACGGAAAGATGATCGCCCATCTGCATAAGAGCAGAATAGCCAAGTTAGAGGTTTTAAGAAGAGAACCTTAACTCTCGCTTTTAGCCATGATCCGAGCGGCCCATCGCGCCACTATTGCGGCAGACTCATCTTTTTACCATCTTCATCGATTCGGATGAAGGTGATCTCGGTAGAAAATATCAGATCATGTTCAATCTCTGTGTGCAGGCGGCACACATTGACCTGATAGGTAAGCGTGGTATTCCCCCGTCTGAGCTTCTCCACCACAAACTCGAGGATTGTTCCCTCTTTTACGCTTTTAAGAAACTTGACCTTGTCCATCCCGATGGTAACAAAGTTACAGTCCGGATATTCCAGGGTGCAGGCGATCCAGGCGACTTCGTCTGCCCACTGTAATAGATTGCCCCCGAATAAAAATCCATAGTGGTTTAGATGTCCCGGAAGTACCAGTTTGTGATTTGCCATATGGATCTTCTCTTCGGTTAATCGCTATAACTGCAACGGCATATGAGATGCTAGTCTGTTGTAAAAAAGAATTGCTGTAACGCTGTTTTATACTCAGAAAAACCCGAGATTGAATTATGTCCGGCGTCCGCTATTTTCATTACTTTTACCTGGCCAGGATGGAATCCAGCTATTAGCTCTCTGGTACTCGCTTCTGGAACAACCCTGTCATTTTCAGCATAGATTATCAAGGATTCAGCAGCAATTTGCTTGGCTCGTTGCACAGATGCATATCTATCCTGCAACAACAGGCCTACCGGAAATATCGGAAATTTCCTTTTCGCAATATCCTCAAGACTAGAAAATGGTGTGATCAAGGCAAGTTTATGTGTAGGTCTATGTGCAGCGAGATAGGTGGCAACTCCGCTGCCAAGACTCCGGCCAATTACTGATATAGAGTTGTATTTGGTTTGGACCGAATCATATAAAGCTATTGCATCAGCATAGATACCTGCCTCTGTCGGCTCACCCTCACTCTCGCCATATCCGCGATATGCAAGCATATACACTGCGCTGCCCGGAAACATACTTTGGAATAGAGGAAGATTATATTCCAGGCTCTCTCCATTTCCGCCAAAATAGATGATGGCGTCCTGACACTCTTGATTCAGCACCCACCCCTTCAGCTGGAGTCCACTATTTACTAGCTCAAAGTTTGGCGCAACCCTGACCGGTTTGCTCTGCTCGGGGAAATAGATAAATGAGCGTTGCGTCAGAAAAATATACCCCATGGCCAGAAGGTATAAAGAGAATATTAGGAAAAATAATCTTTTCACGTTCCACAATAACCCGGGGCGTGCATCATGGAGATGTTGACATATTCTGAAGCTATAAAAATTACGATTGTAGATCGCAAAGCTATTTGATAAATGAACAGCAGTAATCAACCGGAGTCAGCGCCTTGATGGTAAATCTGGCATTGGCCGGCACCTCAAATGATTCACCTCCCCTGACCATTACCCTCTCCTCACTACCTGGCAGCAGCACTTCGCTCTCACCGGACATGATCTCCATAAGCTCCTTATCAGCCGTGTTAAACTGATACTCTCCGGGCAACATAAACCCAAGGGTTTTACTGGAGCCGTCACCGAATTTGATGGTGCGACTGCTCACCTTGCCATCAAAGTATATATTGGCCTGTTTTACCACTGTGACATTATTAAATTCTGACATATTATTCCCATTACATAATGAAAACGACTCATCGGCAAATCAATCTGGTTTCAATTTACCCTTGGAGCGATTGTAACCGATCAAGAGTGAAACTTTACCACTTCCGGATACAAAAAAAGCCGGCCCCGATTTTCCGGAGCCGGCCTTCTCATGCAAAAAGCTAATATGGTCTAGGCGAATCCAAGCCCCATCTCAATATAGCCGGTGGGACAAACCTCTTTGCAGATATGACAACCCACACACAGCGCATAGTTTGTCTCCACGTACCGTCCCATGGCCCGCTCACCCTTCTTAACCCGGATAACGGCATCCTGAGGACAGTAGATCACACAGTTATCGCATTCAAAACACATGCCGCAGCTCATGCAGCGATTAGCCTCTTTTTTGGCGTTTTCTTCATCCAGACCGGCAAAACGCTCCTGCATGTTATTCAGGATATTGCTGGAGTTTATATCCACCATCTCGCGTTCATACGCTGGCTCATAGGAAAAATGGGCCTTGAACAGCTCAGCGGGCTTGATCACCTCAGATTCAGCACGATCATCGAAGTTATGCACTGCAAACTTCGAATTAAAGGTACCCCGTACCTGGGTATGATCATATGGCTCAGGATCGAGACCGCGTTTTTTCAGCTCTTGCAGCATTTCGAATCTATGAACGTCTACCTTGGGACGCTCCGCAACCGACCCTTTGCGCAAGAATGAATCTATGCCCTCTACAGCAATAGAGGCATGGCCTATGGCTGAAGTCAGCAAATGCGGGGTAACCGCATCACCGCCTACAAACTGACCGGGCTTTCCTTTGACCTGATAGGTTCTATCGGTAGCGACCTGGCCCTTACCATTATCCAGCGACTCGATACCTTCGTAGTTACCCATCTGGCCAGTGGCGCCAACTATCATGGTACATTCAATCTCGAAGGGCTCGCCATTCTCGACCATCTTGCCGGTCGACCAATCTACCGGTTGCACCTTTAGTGCTCTAGCACGCCCCTCTTCATCCAGTACCGCCTCCAGCGGTGCCAGACTGTCATGGATCTCTACGCCCTCATCGATGATGGCCTTGAGCTCGTGTGCGGTACATGGGGCCTTGGATATCGGCCGACGATATACCAGCCAACAATCTGCATCCTTACGCTTGGCCGCATCGGCTTCACTGTGCTCGACCTTACCCTCGAATACATTTTCCGGGCGGTTGGCAGGATCGATATCGGCCAGGTCGCCGATACGCTTGGAAACTGCGGCCACGTCCATGGCGGTATCACCACCACCGATTACCAATATGCGCCCGGACAGATACTTCAGTTTGCCTTCGTTGAATGCCTTGAGGAAGGTCATACCATCCACAACATTCGGGGCCTCGGCACCAGGAATCGGCAAGGACTTGCCATGAACACAACCTATACCCCAGAAGATGGCGTCGTACTCTTTTTCCAGATCTTCTACGGAGACATCTCTGCCGACGCGGGTGTTAAGTTTAACCTCAACCCCAAGATCCAGGATACGCTGGATCTCTTTATCCAGCATGTCGCGGGGTACACGATACTCGGGAAGCCCAAAGCGCATCATACCGCCCAGGGCATGATACTCCTCAAAGATAGTGGCGCCATGACCCAGCTTGCGCAGGAAATAGGCAGCCGCCAGTCCGGCAGGGCCACTGCCCACGATGGCAACCTTTTTGCCGCTATCAGGACCAGGTGCCGGAAATTTGATGTTGTTGGCTTGCGCCCAGTCCCCGATGTACTGTTCAATGGAGTTGATACCAACGAAACCTTCTACCTCTATCCGGTTGCAGTTATCCTGGCATGGCGCCGGACAGACACGTCCCATCACAGCAGGGAACGGATTAGACATGGTCATACGGTGGAACGCGTACTCTTCCCAGGCCATGCCCTCTGGCGGCTGATCCAGACCACGCACAATAGACAGCCAGCCGCGAATGTCATGGCCGGATGGGCAGGCATTCTGGCAAGGCGGAGTACGTTGGATATAGGTTGGGCAGATATATGATTCGCCTGAACTGACAACCACTTCTTCCCATGGCAGAGGCTCATGCTCACCATCTTCAAAGCGCCGAAAGGTAAGATTTGTTTCGCTCATTTTTTCTACTCCAGGTTCTTTGACACACATACCTGCATGCGGCATGGCCCAGCTAAGAATAAAGATATTTAGTAAATAGTAATAAATTAATGAACGTTTTTACAGCCCTTTAGTAAAAAAAGATTCATATAGAGTAAAAACGATCCGAACTGGCAAGTGAACTGATTCCTGACATCCCCGTCAAACTTTTAAATCTGATCGGCTCATAAGAAATTACTATAGGCGGCTGATTTGGAGTGATTAAAATGACAGTAAGGCTGCAATATCAAGCGCTGACCAGATATTCACTCCCCGTCAAAAGAGGGCATAATCCCGTTCCAGTCCTCTTCCAGACCGCCGCCCTCCCAGGGCGGCTTGCCATAATACAGGGCTCCCGCAACCTCAACAGCCTTATAATTTGCCGAGAGCAGGGTAGCTTTACGAAAATCAGCCCGGCGCAGATTGCAGGAAATAAATTCTGCTCCGGCCAGTTCTGACTCACGCAGCACGGCACCCTCCAAGCTACTAAACTCAAAGATAGAACGGCTCATATCACAACCAAGCAACTCGGCATCCACCAGGATGCTCTTGGCGAATATTGTCTGTTGCAGGTTACAGAGAAATAGCTTGGTCTCGGTCAGATCAGACCCACTGAAATCTACCCCGGCAAGGGAGATACGTTGAAATATACCCTGACGGAAGCTAACGTCCCTGAAGCATGCCCCGTCCATTACTGCATCCTGAGCAAACAGTCCCTCGAGATTACATCCGGTTAGATTGGCCCCTCTCAGGTCGCTCTCCGTCAAGAGGGCGCCTGAGAGATCCAATCCCGAAAGGTCCAGGTCATGCAGGTCAAGAAACGAGAGATCTGCATTAACCAGAGCTCCACCCTTTCCCCGGGCATCCAGCAAGGACTCCCTATCTGCAAAACGCTCCAGCTGTTCCTCCTCCACAACGCTGTATTATGGACGGCTGAGGTCAACTATCTTGTTCAGATCATAATCAGGACCACCGCCTACCTTCTTTACTATGTCCGCCATGGCCTCATCCAGGGTCTGGCGATCCTCCTTGTACAGCAGACCAACCGGGGCACGGCCGCCGGGACGACGGGCCAGATGCATAGCGGCCTCCATATTGCTGGTATCGTGATCCTCCGGAACCTCTTGAACCAGTTCACGGAAGAACTTTGCGGTGTCAATCTTATTGAAGGTGGGACACTGAGAGAATATGTTCACATAAGAGAAGCCTTTATGCTCTATCGCACCCTTGATCATCTCGGCACACATCGTTGGGTTACCGGCAAAGGCCTGAGCCACATAGGTGGCACCATAGGTAAGCATATACAGGATCGGGTTTAGTGGCTCTTCCACACCGCCATATGGGGTGGTGTAGGCCTTCATCTCGCGCCTGGAGGTTGGTGACACCTGACCTTTGGTAAGACCGTAGATACCGTTATCCATCAAGACATAGGTCATATTCACATTCTTACGTGCCATATGGGGCATATGCCCGCCACCAATGGAGAAGCCATCACCATCACCACCGGTAACCAGGATCGGCATATCCGGACGCGCCAACTGGGTGCCGGTTGCCACGGCACCGGCACGCCCATGCAGAGTATGCATCTTATAGGACTGAACGAAGTATGGCAGGCGTGAGGAGCAACCTATACCGGATATATTTATAAAATCTGAAGGCTGGATACCCAATTCGGAAAGTGTGCGATAGACACTCGCCAGCACCCCGTGATGACCACAACCAGGGCACCAAACCGGCTTGACCTCGGACTTATAATCCTTCGGCTTCATATCAACCTTATTAAATAATGCTGTAACCATTAGCTGATCTCCTTAACCTTGTTCACAATCATAGCGGGGGTAAACGGGAGACCGCCGCAGATGGTATATGGGATGGGCTTGATTGAGGTCTCAGCCCGAATGAAGTGGGAAAGCTGCCCCTGAAAGTTTACCTCAGGCACCAGGATCTGCTTACAGGTCGCAGCGAAGGCCTCATACTGCTCCACCGGCATCGGATACATCAGTTTAGGATAGAACCCCTTTACCTTATAGCCCTCAGCCTGCAGGCGGTCCAGTGCCTCACGCACCACGCCGATGGTACTGCCCCAGGCGATAATACCGATATCCGCCTCGCCCTCGCCGTCGATCTCGACCGGAGGATATTCATCGATAACCGCCTTGATCTTGCCAAACCGCTTGATCGCATTGGCCTCATGATTTTCTGAGGTGTACTTGGGCGCTCCGGACTCCGAGTGTTCCAGGCTGGCGGCCACATGCATGCCGCCCGGAGTACCCGGATCCACCATAGGTGAAATAAAATTCTCAGTTATCTTATAGCGCTGATATTCACCCTTACCATCCCAACGCTCCCTCTCCACTATCTCGATCTCATCAGGCTTTGGAGCCGGAATAGTCTGAGTGGCGAACGCCAGTGAGCCGTCGGAAAGCAGTATTACCGGGGCCTGATACTTATCTGCCAGATTAAGGGCCTGCACCGTCATGTTTACGCAGTCGTTCACATCCTCGACCGAAAGCACAATACGCGGTGAGTCGCCGTGGCCGCCATGAACAGCCAGAAACAGGTCGGACTGCTCATGTTTGGTGGGCAGACCGGTGGAAGGGCCGCCGCGCTGTACATCTACGATCAGTGCCGGCAGCTCGGCCATGGTGCTCATGCCTATCATCTCACTCATCAGTGACAGACCCGGACCGGAGGTGGCGGTCATCGAACGTTTGCCGGCAAAAGAGGCGCCCAGCACCTGAGAGATAGAGGCGATCTCATCCTCGGCCTGGATCAGGGTGCCACCTGTCTTCGGAATATTTTTCGAGACAAATTTAGCTACCTCGGTAGCCGGAGTCAGAGGATAGGCGGAGAAGAAATCAAGCTTGCCGAGGATAGCGCCCAAACCGACCGCCTCATTACCGGAGATGATGATTACATCCTTGGGATCGGTTGCATCGGCAACACGCCACTTATCTGTCTTCTCATGCACCTCGGCCAGCTTCTTGCCCTCAGCAAAGGCCTTGAGATTGAACTCGAGGATATCCTCGCCCTTGGATTTAAACTTGTCGGTCAACACCTCGATAAGGGTGTTTTCCGGAATATTGAACAACACTGACAAGGCGCCCAGGGCCACCATGTTTTTAGAGCGATAGGAGCCCAGATCTTTGGCGGTCTTGGACATAGGGATGGCATAGGCCGTCACGCCTTCCGGTATCTCCGGTTCGAAATCGCCGCCAGGACCGTCATATACGAAGGTGGTACCTGGTGTCAGGAGATGCTTGTTCAATTCGTAGGCCTCACCGTTATAGGCCACAAACACATCAAAGGTATCGCCCTGGTTGTAAATACGTTCCGCACTGGCTCGTACCTGATACAGACAGTAGCCACCTTTGATTTCGGCCGGAAAGGTCTTGAAGGTGTAGATCTCCAGACCGGCGCGGGCACAGGCAGCCGAAATAAAATCACCGGTGGAGACAATACCTTCGCCGCCTTCTCCAGCAATTCGTATGATCAGATCGTTCTTTTCCGTCATGGGATTCCCCTAACTGTTTAATACACCCGGACTGCCACCGTAAGATACCAGTGCCGGAATTTCAAAATAAAAAGATTAATTCAGAAACCTGTCAGAATATATTGGCAGGCAGTGTAAGTCATAACTGATGGTTACCAAACCTCCGGTGCAACCTTGAGCCGCTCCACATGTTTATCTGCAAGCAGATGCTCATCAATGATCGCGCTTACATCCTCCTTGCTAACATTTCCGTACATAACGCCTTCGGGGTAGATCAATACGACTGGACCAGAATCGCACCCCCCTATACATCCTGTGCTGGTCAACAGAAATCTTCCCCAAAGCCCCTTCTGCTCAAACTGTTGTCCAAACTCAGCCATTAGATCCCCACTCGCTTTTTCCATACAGGATCCGCGCGGATGGCCCGGCGGCCGGGACTGAGTACAAACAAAAACATGTTTTTCCGGTCTTGCCATAACTCTTCTGCCTATATTATCGCTTTACAGCAGCCTAAATAAGGTTTGATGAAACTATACATAGTATTAAAAGAGCCTAGGGAAAGAATAATAAATGTTCTTAGCCCTTGGGCTGATGGAACTTATAAGGGTAACAAAATTCTGCAAAAACTACCCTAGCCCCAGAATAAAAAACCTCTGCCTGGGGACGTTTTTCATTACACAGCTCCATAGGAGCTTAGATAGCAGCCAATATCCCTTCAACGCTGGCCTTGGCATCGCCAAACAGCATGCGGGTATTCTCTTTATAGAACAGGGGATTCTGCACCCCGGCGTAACCCGTGGCCATACTACGCTTCATCACCACAACTGTCTCGGCGTTCCAGACCTCAAGTACCGGCATACCGGCTATCGGACTGTTCGGATCGGTCTGGGCGGATGGGTTAACGATATCGTTGGCCCCAACCACCAGAACTGCATCGGTCTCAGGAAAATCCTCATTGATCTCGTCCATCTCCATAACGATATCGTAGGGGACCTTGGCCTCCGCCAACAGCACATTCATATGTCCAGGCATACGCCCGGCAACCGGATGTATGGCAAAACGAACATTTATGCCCATGTCCCGCAGCTTCTTAGTGATATCGAAGATGAGATGTTGGGCCTGAGCCACTGCCATACCATAGCCAGGGACAATAACCACCTGCTTTGATTCCCGCAACAGCTGCCCAACCTCTTCCGCGGAGATGGCAACCACCTCTCCTGCCTCTGCGTCACCCTCAGCTGCAACCGAACCACCTGCACTCCCGAAACCACCGGCGATAACCGAAAGAAATCTACGATTCATCGCGGTACACATGATGTAGGAGAGGATGGCGCCACTACTGCCAACCAGGGCGCCTGTTACAATCAACAGATCATTGGATAACATAAAACCGGTCGCTGCTGCGGCCCAACCTGAGTAACTGTTGAGCATGGAGATCACCACCGGCATATCGGCTCCACCGATAGCCATAACCATATGCACACCAAAGGCAAAGGCTATAAGGGTCATCAGCAGCAACAGAAACATGCCTCCGCCGACACTCTCAGCGCCGATAAAACCGATCCCCAGCCAGATACACAGCAGACCCATCCCCAGATTCAGCCAGTGCCGTGCCGGCAACGCCAGTGGTTTGCTGGTGATCCTGGCACTGAGTTTACCGAAGGCAACCACCGAACCGGTGAAGGTAACCGCCCCGATCAACACCCCCAGGTAGATCTCCAGATCGTGCACTGTCTTCTCTGTCCCGACAAAATGCGTCTCGGGACCAATGTAGCTGGCAAACCCCACCAGCACTGCCGCCAGACCCACAAAGCTATGCAGGATGGCGACCAGTTCCGGCATCTGCGTCATCTGCACCCTGGCGGCAACGATGATGCCGGCCACGGCGCCGATACTCATACACATGGCCAGGACGATGTAGCTGGTTACATGGGCACCTGCAATAGTCGCGCCCAGCGCTATGGCCATGCCCAGAATCCCGTAGAGATTCCCACGTCTTGAGCTCTCCGGATTACTCAGTCCGCCCAGCGCAAGAATGAACAGGATGCTGGCGGCGATGTATGCTGTGGTAAGCAGGCTCTCTGTCATTGTTATTTCCCCCTACTTACGGAACATGCGCAGCATGCGCTGTGTTACGAAGAACCCACCGAACACGTTTACCGTGGCAATGAGGGTCGCAATAGCGGCCAGAATAACCACAATCCAGCTGGAGCTGGAGATCTGCAGCAGGGCGCCTATTACGATGATGCCACTGATAGCATTGGTCACGCTCATAAGCGGTGTATGCAGGGCAGGGGTTACATTCCATATCACCATATAGCCGACAAAACAGGCCAACACGAATACAGTGAAGTGTGAGAGAAACGCACTGGGTGCGATCTGACCCAGGCCGTACAGGCATGCCCCACCAACTGCGAGCAACAGCCAGGCACCGAGGCCGCTCGACCTCCTCTTCTCTCTCTTCTCAGCCGGCGCTATGGCCGGGGTGGGTTTCTGCTGGGATGGAGCTGCCTGCAGCTTGGGTGCCGGCGGTGGCCAGGTGATCTCACCATCTCTCACCACGGTGGCACCGCGAATCACCTCATCCTCCATATTTACCTCTATCTGGCCATCCTTGCCCTTACACAACTCCGCCAACATATGCCGCAGATTGGTTCCATACAGCTGACTGGATTGCGCGGCCATCCTGGAGGGCAGATCGGTATAGCCGATGATGGTCACACCATGTCTGACCACAATATTATCCGGCTCGGTCAGGGCGCAGTTACCGCCCTGCTCGGCGGCCAGATCCACAATCACACTACCTTCACGCATGGACTCCACCATGGCTTCGGTTATCAGCTCCGGTGCCGGCTTGCCCGGAATCAAGGCGGTAGTGATGATGATATCGACCTCCCTGGCCTGTTGCGCGAACAGCTCCATCTCCGCCTGAATAAACTCCGGACTCATGGTCTTGGCATAACCGCCACTGCCGCTGCCATCCTCGGCAAAATCCAGCAGCAGGAACTCTGCCCCCATGCTCTCCACCTGCTCCTTTACCTCCGGACGGGTATCGAAGGAGCGGACTACCGCCCCCATACTGCCGGCGGCACCTACGGCGGCGAGACCGGCCACGCCGGCACCGATAATAAGTACCTTGGCCGGTGGCACCTTACCGGCAGCGGTGATCTGCCCGGTGAAGAAACGGCCGAAATTCGCGGCGGCCTCAATGACTGCGCGGTAACCGGCGATGTTTGCCATGGAACTCAGGGCATCCAATTTCTGTGCCCTGGACATGCGTGGCACACTATCCATGGCAAGTACGGTAGCCTTGCGCTGGGAGAGTCTCTCCAGCAGCTCCGGATTCTGCGCCGGCCACAGAAAGCTGATCAGGGTCTTGCCCTCCTGCAGCAGATCTGCCTCATGCACCCCCAGAGCAGGGTGCATCTCGGGCGCGCGTACCTTCAGGATGATATCCGCCTGCTCCCAGACCGCGTTGGCTCCGGCAACAACCTCTGCACCCGCCTCCCGGTATGCCGCGTCCAGAAAATCTGCCGCCGCACCGGCACCGGCCTCGACCACAACCGCAAACCCTAACTTCTGGAGCCAGCCTATCGTCTCAGGTGTTGCCGCAACTCTCTTCTCGTTTGGGTGGATCTCCTTTGGAACACCAATCCGCATCGACATCTCGCTCTCCTCTTTTCCTAAGCGTTCTTAGTTTTTCGTAGAAAATACCAAGTAAAATAATAGGACATATAGGGAATTTAACTACATCGATCTCAGATTTTTGTCAGAAAACAGCCTTACATAAAAAAACGGCCGGATCTCCCCAGCAGTCAGGGGGCATCCGGCCGATTCATATTTCACAGCAACAATCAGCCGTTGTGGGTCCGCTTAAAGTACGCCAGGGCACCACCTGCCTTCAGGATGTCGATATCCTTCGGCTCGAATGCGGCCTCAAGTGGGATGGTCCCGCCATTCACCTGCATGGAGAGCTCCCCTTCCAGATTGGAGACATCAATAGAAACACTGTCCCCCTGGCTGACCTTGTCGTAATCTTCCATGTTCTTGAAGGTCAGGGGCACGATGCCGAAGTTGACCAGGTTGGCAACGTGGATCCGCTCGAGGCCCTTGGCGATGACGGCCTTGACGCCCAGGTACGCCGGACAGATCGCGGCGTGCTCGCGGGAGCTGCCCTGGCCATAGTTTTCACGACCAACCAGTACCCCGTGACCACCGGCATCACGATGGGCTACGGCACGATCACCAAAAGTAGGATCGATCTGGTTGAAGGTGGCCTGCATGGCGTATTCCTTCACGTTGGAACGCAGAGGCAGATAGATGCCGGCCGGCTGGATGTCGTCGGTACTGATGTTGTCGCCCATCTTCAACAGCACCTCGCCCTTCAGGGTGGCCGGCAGCGGATCGAAGTCCGGCAGCGGCATGATGTTGGGACCCTGTACTGGCACCACCTTCTCCGCCTCTGCCTGTGGGATCGGCATTACGAATGAGGCGGTATCGTCCACCTGCGGTGAATCGGTAAAATCCACGGCCTCAGTCGGAACGGTGATGACACCGGTCAGGGCGCTGGCTGCGGCCACGCCCGGGCTGACCAGATGCACCTCGGCGTCATCGGTGCCGGAGCGTTTCGGGAAGTTACGGTTGAAGGTGCGCAGGCTCAGGCCCTTGCTGACCGGGGAACCGCCCTGGCCGATACAGGCGCCACAGCCGTTCTCCATGATACGCACACCGGACTGGAACAGAGAGGTGACATAACCGGCGTTGGCCAGCTGGGTGGCCACGGCGCGGGAGCCAGGATACAACAGCGTATCCACCACCACCCGCTTGCCCTTCAACATCTCGGCGAAGGTGGCGATGTTCTCATAGGAGCTGTTGGTGCAGCTGCCCACACACACCTGATGGATCTTGTCGCCAGCCCTTTGTGCAACCTTCTCTACGTTTCCTGGAGATGGATAGATGGCGATCAGCGGCTCGAGTTCGTCCAGATTGATATCGATCTGATCGGAGTACTCGGCACCCTCATCTGCGGACATCGGCTTGTAGTCAGCGCCGCGGTTACGGCTCTCCAAATACTGCTTGGTGCGCTCATCACTCGGGAAGATGGAGGTGGATGCCCCCATCTCAGCGCCCATGTTTGTGATGGTGGCGCGTTCGGTCAGGGAGAGTGAGGCCACACCAGGACCGGCGTATTCAAAGATCTTGCCCTTACCGCCCTTAACCCCAACGATAGAGAGCATCTTGAGGATAACATCCATGGCCATAACGCCCGGCTTGAGAGAACCGGTAAGGTTCACCCTTACCACCTGCGGCATAGGCAGTTTATATTCACCGGTTGCCATGGCCAGCGCCACGTCATAACCACCAGCGCCAAAGTAGATCGCACCCATACCACCGGCATTCACAGTGTGGCTATCGGCGCCAATACCTGTCATACCCGGCTTGACGAAGTTCTCAATATTCAGGAAATGGCAGATACCTGTGCCCGGAGGCGAAAAGATGATGCCCAGTTTCTTGGATACGGTACGCAGGTACTCATGATCATCCGGGTTGCGAAAACCAGACTGCATCATAGAGTGATCGACGAAGTTCACAGAAAGCGGCTTCACCCGCTTAACCCCCATGGCTTCCAGCTGCAACATACACATGGTGCCTGTCGCATCCTGGGTAAATGCCTCGTCAATTTTCAGCGTAACCACTTGGCCAGCCGGCGGCAAATCCCCCCCACCCACAAGGTGTTCAGAGAAGATCTTTTCCGTTAAATTCATCGGTTTCATATGTCCTCACCCTAAAGCGTTATCAAAGCCGTTCTGAAGAGAGATCTAAATATTTCATGCCAAAACAGCGGACAATCATACTTCGAACCCTTCTTATAAATCCAACAATAAGAAATACATGAACTGTTAAGTTTTTTAATTCTTTCACT
>JBNKDM010000017.1:0-33225 GCA_050288245.1 Sedimenticolaceae bacterium | reverse complement strand
CACAGCCTAACTATCCCAGCGCCTTTTTCTTGCAGACTTACGCAGGCTGCGAGGTACTTTCTCTTGCTTGTCCAAGAGAAAGTACCCAAAGAGAATGACACTCCCCGACTTGCCCTACGGGTTCCCTGCGTTCCTCACCGCACCAGGGGCTCCAGCGAAGGGATATCCCTATCCCTCGCTGGAGGCGTCACTTCCCTGTGACGCCCCTGCGGGCCTGATCCTGTTGCGGTTCCGGTACTCGGCTGCGTCGAAGGAGGTTTGTAGGATCCCGCTCCTGCGCGAGTGATGTGGAGAACAGGATGTTCGGGAACGGTTGCGATTCTTGTTTATGATCGCCCCGAGGACTGGTCTCCTACAGGCGAGGAGTTATTCCCATAATCTAAAATCCCCTCTCCCTCTTTGGGGGAGAGGGTTAGGGTGAGGGGGAGGTACGAGCCCATGGCAGAGATTGCTCCTGCAATCCTTGCCTTGTGACGCCCCTGCGGGCCTGATCCTGTTGTGGTTCCGGTACTCGGCTGCGTCGAAGGAGGTTGGGGGTGCTATTTCCCGGCCTTACGTCATCCCCGCGCAGGCGGGGATCCAGGGGATGACGGTTTTCTCTGGCCCTCGGCACTAATCCCTACACTACCTCGGCCCTAATCCCTGGCCCAATATTACAATCGCTCGCAGGGGTTGGCTCCGACAGACATCGGTTTATTCCGGATGGCGCTCTTCCACAAATTTCAGTCCGTCTCTCAGGGCGTCAATACGTTTTGCCTTGATCTGATGCGGTTGGAATTTGTCCACCAATCCATGTTTGCATAACACTCGATAGACCGCAGGTTTACAGTTAACCAGATATGTCTCTCTGTGCAGCGACCAGGCACTGTATAGGATATCCTCCAGGGCCTTGGCTGAGGTGAAATCTATTTGCGGAACATCTGACAGGTCCAGTATCAGCAGATCGTAGGTATTAAAGTTTGCCATTATTCGTACCATGTCCTTGGCTGCACCGAAACTCATGGGTCCGGATATATGGTAGAGCAGTATGTGTCCCTTTGCTGCCGCCAATAGCTCTGACTCTTCTGCGGAGAGAGGTGATTCATCATGAGGGTCGGTGATGGCGGTAACCGATTCAATCTGCAGATCGGCCATGCGTTGCATAAAGATAAAGGACGCCATGATCATGCCGACGGCAACGGCCGTAATCAGATCCACAAACACAGTAATCAGAAATACCGTCAGCATTACCACGACACCGGTCACAGGCAGGTGTCGAATGCGTTTCAGGTAATCCCAGTCGATGATGTCGGTGCCGACCTTGATCAGGATGCCAGCCAGCAGGGCGTGTGGGATGTAGCGCGCAACCGAGCCTGCACCTAGCACGATGGCCAGGAGCACCAGTGAGTGCAGCACTCCGGATATGGGGGTAAGCCCGCCGGCACGTACGTTGACTACCGTACGCATGGTGGCGCCGGCTCCGGGTAATCCACCGAAAAGACCGGCCATGGCATTACCGATCCCCTGACCGATAAGTTCCCGGTCGGATTTGTGATAGGTGCGGGTTACGTTATCCGCCACCAGGGAGGTAAGCAGCGAGTCTATGCTACCCAGGGCCGCAAGCATCAGTGCCGATTTCATCATCTTGATAAACAGTGTTGGTTCAAACAGTGGCAGTATGGGTGTGGGTATGGCTGTTGGGATGTCTCCCAAGACAGAAACCGCCCCTAGCTTGAAGACGGTATTGCCTCCTTCAACCACAGTGTTGATCTCTCCGCCCTGCCACAGATAGAGCACAAGCGTACCCAGGATCAGGGCAAATAGCGGGGATGGAAGGATCTGGTTGACACGTTTGGGCAGAAAATAGACCACAACCAGGGCCAGCCCACCGATCAGCAGAGGTGCAATCATGGGTTCAGACAGGATCTGGGGCAGTATCTCTATCGCCGCCTTGGGTCCTGGAACTGCGTCATAGCCAAACAGGGGAGGGAGCTGAAGCAGTATGATGATTACTCCAATACCGCTCATAAACCCGGATACAACCGGATGTGGAATAAGATTTATATACCTGCCAAGTTTCATCATGCCGAACATGGCCTGCAGTACCCCACCCATGATTACTACGGTAAAGGCCAGAGCAGCGCCATGTTCCGGGTTGCCGGGAAACATAGCGGTGTATTTGGTAAAGACGGCAGCCATTACCACGGTCATGGGACCGGTTGGTCCTGAGACCTGGGCCGGAGTGCCGCCAAACAGGGAGGCAAACAGCCCCACGAAGATGGCGCCGTAGATACCGGCAATCGGGCCCGCGCCGGAGGCGACACCCATCGCCAGCGCCAGTGGCAGGGCAACTACGGCGGCAGTAAGTCCTCCATATATGTCACCCCTGATATTATTGAAATGCAGACCGTTTACTATGTTCATACTTGGGTAAATCTCAACTAACAAATATTTATGTACAGCTGTTTTATACAGCACAAAATCCAACCGCCCTTAGGACCAGCTGTTGCCAGCAGGTCCTAAGGGCGGTGGAAATAGTTTAGCTTGAGACTGGGTCGGGCGTTACTATTTTCCCGGCTTCAGTCGATCAATGCCCATCAGGCGCAGGGCATACTTCTGATAGAGTGGTTCCGTAGTGCCTTTCTTCATGTTGCGAATGAAATACTTTTCGAACATGACCTTGGCCCAGTGTACCCAGCGGCCACGTCGGGCCCAGGTTACATTGCGCGGCGGAATCTGTGGCAGGGCGATAAAGGCCGCTCCCACATCACCCATATCGGCCAGACAGAATGCGTTCCAGGTGGCAACTGCCTCAGCATCACCACCATTGATGTCGTGCCAGATATTGTTCACGGTGGCGGAAACCATCGATTCGATCATATATCCGGTCTTGGGCGTGCCGGTTGGTACTGGCGTTGCCTCGACCGGAGGAATGGCAATACATACACCAACGGCATAGATATTTGGCCACTTGGGATTACGCTGGAATTTATCCACCTTGACAAAACCACGCGGATTTACCAGATCCTCCCCAACTGCATTAACGGCATCTACGCCCTTAAAGGCTGGCAGTATCATGGAGTAGGAAAATGGCAGTTCGTGGTGTTCAGTCTCTTCCCCTTTGCGGTTGTGTGCAACCACATGCATCTTACCTGCCTCTACCTTGGTTATTTTGGCATTGGTAATAAAGGAGATATGGCGCTGGCGCAGCTCTGACTCCAGCAGGCCTTTGGAATCACCGACACCGCCGAGACCCAGATGTCCGATGTATGGCTCAGATGTTATAAAGGTCATAGGCACCTGATCCCTGATGCGTTTGCGCCGCAGGTCGGTATCCATGATCATGGCGAACTCATAGGCCGGTCCAAAGCAGGAGGCGCCCTGAGCGGCACCAACAACAATGGGTCCGGGTGAGCTGGTGAAATCCTGCCATCTTTCATAGGCCTCTTCAGCATGCCCGAGGGTGCAGACAGATTGGGTGTGCCCTTCAGGGCCGAGACCTTCAATTTCGTCAAAAGCAAGCTTGGGGCCGGTAGCAATTATCAGATAATCGTAGCTTACGGATTCACCGCTACCTAAGGTTAATTTATTTGCGTCCGGATCAATTGCGCTTACAGTCCCAGCGATAAAATTGATCCCCTTCTTCTTAAGGGGGGACTCAAGATCAAAGGTTACCTGTTCGCGGGTACGCCAACCTACGGCGACCCAGGGGTTCGATGGAACAAAGCTATATGTCGGTAAAACGTTTATGACGGTGACGTCATGCGTACTTCCAAGTTTGGCTTTCGCATCGTAGGCTGCGGGCAGCCCTCCGGTACTTGCGCCAATTATTACAATATGAGCCATAAGGTTCTCCTGGTTAAAAAGTTGTTACAAACTGCTGTTGTTATTATTTCTTCCGTGCATGTTTTGAACGATTTACGCCTAGTTATCCGTGAATTTTTCGCAAAAAACGGGACCTTAGTATAACCAAAACGTGTTGTGTAGCAAGTGATTTAGCAGGCTGTAGGCGTTGGCGGGATAGGTTTGGCAGGCAATTGTTTGGTTAATAGTGTTGGTGTTAAACGATACGATCTGGTCATTTAGTGGAACCTGACACCATTCTTGGTATGCTCAATCTGTTAGCCCGATAATATGAGGAGAGAACCGGATTTCAGCAGGACACCCGGCATTAAGATATGCTGTTGTTTATGACTAGAATTATGCAAACCGTAAGGTATGTTTTTAGAGAGTAATCAATGCGTCTCAAGACAAGTATATTTTTATGGATATTCCCTGCTGCTGTAGTGCCGCTGGCTGCGCTGGTGTTTATTGTTACCGCCTATAGCGAAAGTCAGTACACCACGAACGTAAACCATGAGGTCAATGCCAGTCTTGCAGGTATTGTCAGTGCCATAGACCGCAGGCTGTTGGCTGAGCGTGATCTGGTCAAAGGATTGCTTTCCGCTCCGGCTATGCAGAGGTATCTTCCGGTTCTGAACCAGCATCTTGAGGGTAAACTGCATCCGCAATATGTTCTAAGAACAGAGTGGATAAATGGATTTCTGGAGACATTTCAATCCATCATGCGTGATTTGGAGGCGGTACGTATCCTGGATACTCAGGGTGCTACGGTCATTAAAGTCAGCTCTACGCGCCCGGCCAAGCTGGCTACCGGTGAGATAACGGAGCTTCCGGTTGTTGAGGCTAAGCTTGAATCTGATCGGTTTTTGCGGTCACTACACTCTCTTTCACCGCAGAAAGTGGGAAGCGTTCTCTACCCCAGGCAGGATAAATCCGAGGCGATTACAACCGGGCCGCCACTGTTAAGTACCACTGTCCCATTGCAGTATGAAGGTAAGCTGGTCGGATACTTCATGGTAAATCCTCCGCTCAGCTCTTTGGACAGGGTATTGGATAGATCCCCTCGATTGAATAATGCCAGCCTGTTGATTGCAGAGCGCAATCCAAATGATGCCGAGCGTGATGGACTGATTCTGTATGACGATACAGAAAAACTTAGATTTTGTGGTGTGCACAGCGTTGCCGGGCGGTTACAGGAGAAGTATCCGCAGTTGTATAGCCGAGCCCTGAGTCAAACATCCGGATTTGTGGATGATGCTGATCACAGGAACAGGATATATTTTTTGAAATACCATCCATATCCCAACCAGCAGATCGACTGGATGATTTTCAGCCAGGTTGATCTGAATGAGTTGTATGCCCCGTTTGAAAGAATCAAGCTGGGGGTGATTGTGAGTATGATCATCGCTCTCATGATAAGTCTGGCACTGGCCAAGTTTGGTGCTGAACAGGTCGCCACTCCTGTGGGAAAACTGGTGAAAGGATTAACCGCTTATGCGGATGGCACCACCAGAAGGCTGGATGTGGGCGGGCCGAAAGAGTTGCGCAGGGCGGGTGAGGCGTTTAATCATATGACCCGTAAATTGCTGCGTATCGAACAGGAGCGTGATCAGGCACAAAAGGCCATGGTGCAGACTGCAAAGCTGGCATCTGTAGGACAGATGGCTGCCGGTATCGGCCACGAGATAAACAATCCCCTGGGGAACATCCTCTCTCTGACCAAGCTGATTGAACGGGAGCTTCCGCAGGAAGAGACAGGCCTGAGGGAGGATATACGCAAGGTGCGCGAGGAGGCGGATCGGGTATCCAGGATTGTAAAAGGCATCCTGAGCTTCGCCCGCCAGGTGCAGCCGGACAAGAGTCGTATTGAGGTCAAGCCATGGCTGGAGGAGACCATAGCCCTGGTTCAGAAGGAGGCAAGCAGGCGTGAGGTGAGCATAAACCTGGTGGCAAATGACGGGCTTATGTTGGATGGTGACCGCGATCTGCTGCAACAGGCCATGATCAATCTGATAAACAATGCTATATATGCCTCTCCAACCGGGGGTGAGGTAAAGGTTACGGCCATGGCGTCCGAAGCAATTTTGCGGATCACGGTCGAGGATAACGGCAGCGGAATTCCTCTGAAGCTGATGGCAAATATCTTCGATCCATTTTTTACCACCAAACCCATTGGGCAGGGCAGTGGTCTGGGCCTATCGATCTGTCTGGGTATCATTGAGCGGCATAACGGCGTGCTGGAGCTTACAAACAGGGAGAATGGTGGGGTGCGGGCATCTATTTCGTTTATTGCATGATTGATTTTGGAATAGGGGTAAACTGTCTGTGTAAATACCAACGAAGATGTGACCTGGTAACATAATCAAACATATGAACGAAAAATACACACTGCTGTTTGTAGATGATGATCCAACTGCCGGAGAGTTGTTGCAGCGCTTTTGCGAAGGCACGGCCTATAACAGCCGTATCTTTCACGATCCCAGAGAGGCGCTGGAGTTCTTTATGGAAGAGGGGGCTGACGCAATTATTACCGATCTGCAGATGCCGGGAATGAGTGGCATCGAACTGCTCGGTGAGATCAGGAATCATGACTGCGAAGTGCCGGTGATCATCATAACCGCACACACTACTATCGATAGTGCGATTGATGCCCTGAGACTGGGGGCCAGTGATTTCCTGAAAAAGCCATTCGATATGGAAGAGTTGCTACTGCTGGTGGATAAGACCATGGAACGGATGCGTCTACGCAGAGAAAACCGTATCCTGCGGACGCAGCTCGAGGATGAGAAAAGCACCCAAGATTTCATCGGTAATTCGGCGGCATTACATGAGGTGTTCAACACCATCAAGAAGGTTGCCGATGTCCGTTGTAACGTCATTATTGAGGGTGAATCCGGGACCGGTAAGGAGTTGGCCGCGCGTGCAATACATAATCTGAGTCAGGTTGCGGAGAAACCGTTTGTAATCATAGATTGTGGTGCCTTGAGCGGTACCCTGCTGGAGTCAGAGCTGTTCGGGCATGAGAAAGGTGCATTCACCGGCGCCAGCTGTGCCAAGCAGGGACTGCTGCAGGTCGCCAGTGGCGGTACGGTCTTTCTGGATGAGATAGGTAATATATCCGATGCCATGCAGGTTAAACTGCTACGGGCAATCCAGGAGCAGCAGATCACCAGGGTGGGCGGGGTAAAACCCATCAATATCGATGTGCGTTTTGTGGTGGCCTCCAATCAGGTGTTGGAGGATATGGTGAAGGCTGGGAGCTTCCGTGCTGATCTGTTTCACCGCATAAATGTGGTGAAGATAGTTATGCCGCCACTGCGGGAGAGGACGGAGGATATCCCGCTGCTGCTAAACCATTTCGTCGATATCTTTGCCAAACGCTATAACCGTGAGGTCAGCGGATTTGATTCCGCCTCAATCAAGATGCTGGAACAGTACAGCTGGCCGGGAAATGTGCGGGAGCTGCGCAACCTGGTCGAACATCATGTGGTGCTGGCCGATGGTGCCGAGCTTAAGGTGGATGCCCTCCCGGATAGCAATATGGCCCAGGATGCCCTGGATGCGGATATCCCGACTCTGGCCGATCTGGAGAAGCGCTACATCACCAAGCTGATGGTTCAGTTCCAGGGCAATAGAAAGATGGTGGCGGAGGCGTTGGGCATAGATAAATCCACTCTCTGGCGCAAGCTCCAGCAATACGAGTAGGGTAGAGGACTATCGCTCTCCGTTGCAGGCGTCATCAGTGCCCTATTGATCTCCTCCACGGCCGTGTCTTTGCGGATGTTGTAAGCCATTTTCCGGCAAAGATCTCTTCCAGGCTCCTGCATTCGAAGATATAGCGTCCGACACCATAACCCAGTTCCCGGTATGCCTCGAACTGTGCCTCATCGAAGAATTGGTCGCTTGTGGTCTGGTCGGGAAATTTTGCGTGAGTGCGTCTGTAGCCGTAGATGTCTTCCGGTAGATTCGGGAATACGGTGGTTTTCAGAAACAGAATGGTACTCTCTCCGCCATCTTCGTAATAGATCTTGCCCAGGGTACAGGGCTGGAGTGACAGATGGCTGTCGTTATCCGGATGTATCGGTTGTGTATTGATGACCATATGGGCGCAGAAATCCGCACGAATGAGTTCGCAGGCCCGTGCCAGATCGCCATAGGTCCATTCAGGGTCAGCGCCGGCATCGGCGACTATAATGTAGCGGCATCTGCGCCGAACCAATTCGTATAGTCCCAGGTTCTCGAAATGTCCGCCGTCGGAGAGGTGTAGATAGCAACCATCTTCATTCATGCCCCAGCCAAACATCTCACGCAATATATACAAATGCCAGAATGGCCGGGATAACAGCTTACTCAAGGCCTCGGATAAACGATGCGCACGATTGGGATTACGTATCCAGTAACCCAGGCGTACGTTGAGAAGGGTCATGATAAAGGCCAGGGGGCGTGAACGGGTAGCACCGGTATTGGGATCGACCGCGGCGCCGGAGATGGCGAAGGCCGTAGCCAAATTCATCTGGCCAAATTCAAAATTCTTTGTACTCGCATAACCGGTGGCCTGGGAGCCGATAAACTCCGGGGTGAAGATAAAGTTATCGCCGCCGCGCGCACGGTATTTAGGATTTTGCGAACCGACAGTTACCATGTTGGTATTGATGATGTGGTAAGGGGCCACGGTCTGTTTAATGTCCTTCAGATAACATTTGTCTGCGTTATCGAACGAGGGCTTGCTACCGCTTGCGGCAAACTCAGGCATATAGGCCTCTAACAGCCGGTCACGGTAATAGCGGTGCATGGAGACCAGATTTACGTTGGACATCAGGCCGGTAACTACACTTACGACTGCCCCGATCAGAACCAGCATCCAGCTAGACTGAGACAAACCAAGCAGTTCTGGTTGGTTTGCTCCATGCAGGTAGAGGGCAAAGTGATATAGCCATAGCAACAGCCCGAACAGCAGCAGGAGCAGTCCAACACGTAACAGCCATGCCACTGTGCCCTTGGTTTCGTTGCTGCGGGTGCGGCCTAACCAACCGGAAAGGAAGCTGATTACACCCGCCAGGGTGATGGACGATACGGCCTCACTCCACCATTGATGGAGATGGCTCTGTAGCCAGTTATATATTACCGGGGTCAGCCCCAGCACCATCAGTGCGAGGGCCACGGTAAGTAAACGTCCCTGCCATTCATGCGCATAGCGACGCATATTGAAGTCATACTGTCTGATGTTCACGGAAAAGATGGCGTAGCTGAAAAACGCCAGGATCAGGATGGCTGCAATGCCTGCCCCGCAAGCAAACATTAGGGGAAAGGCATCCGCTCGGGTCCAGGATTCCAGCCAGGGAATCCTTGGGTATATTTGCGCCGCCAGACCATAGACAATGGCTACAAATATGGGGATAAATATCAGTAGATTGATAAAGATGCCGCGCAGTATCGCTGTGCCCAGCGCTGCTGCCCCCAGGCCCTGGCCCGGGGTCAGGTAGGATGAGTGGCGCCGCAGCCAGCGCAGAACGCGTGCGTCCTCGTCTTTAGAGGTGGTGAGAAATGGGAAGTTCTGGCCTAACATGGACATGAACCAGGTCAGGGAGGAGCCGATATAACCACCTCCGGAGACCGTGGATAGGTAGTCTACTTTGGGAAGAAACTTGTAGTAATTCATGGCCTGAAGCAGGCCGAGATTGAATGTGGCGGAACGGATTCCTCCGCCTGATAGGGCCAATCCTACGCTGTCGCTACCTGGGTTTCCTTCAGGAAGACTGGCAGCGGTTCGGCGCTGTCTTATCCGTATGTGTTCCGCGTTAATTACATAAACGGAGTCTTTGACATCAACAGAGTTATCCATGGCAGTCTCCCTGACACCTGTTTCTACTTTAGTTAATACGGATCTAAACTCCTGCTGCGATTAGATACTAAACTCGATTAAGCCGCCAAGTAAAGAGGCGTGTGATTGCGAGCCACCTGGGCGGTTCATTGAAGTATCGGAGTTAGATGCATTGCTGTCCCACTTACACGTCGTTCCTGCGCAGGCGGGAATCCAGTTGTAATGTCCTGCATACAAATCAACCGCTTACTGGATGCCCGCCTGCGCGGGCATGACGTTACTCCGGTTTTCTAATTTCATGTCTCTATACAATTCAGCGTCTTGTAAAGGCAGAAATGAAGACGATAAATAAGCATTTTACTATTCTAAACGGGACAGTAGTGAGTTAGATGTGAACTATCCCATGTCGTTTTGGCATATTTGACCCCGTTAATCGTTTCAATTCGCAATCATGTGATTGCAAAATGCAATATCCGTATATCCATTCTCCAGCTGCACCAATATAACCTGTTGATTATTACCCTTTTGTTGAGGTGGCACCGATATTGCTCTCTGTGTCTATTAAATCGAAGAATAACGACAGATCAATAAATATAAAACATGCCTTGGGAGGAGATATGCAGCGCGGATATATATTCAGAGCGGTACATACCGCTTTGTTGCTGATGTGTTGTATAGGTTTTACGCCAGCAGTGTTGGCTGAGGCGTCTGCGCAGATGCTGGCGAATAACTGTGTGGGTTGTCATGGGCCGGATGGAAATAGTCTGGGACCGGCAAGTCCGTCAATTGCCGGTGAAAGCAAGGATAACTTCATCAGCAAGATGGAGAGTTACCAGAATGAAGATGGACGCTTTTCAACCATCATGGGGCGCATTGCCAAGGGATTCGACGCTAAGGAGATTGAGCTGTTAGCAGGATACTTTTCCTCGATAAAGCGTATTAACCACCAGCAGAACGTGGATAAAGAAATGGCAGCCATGGGTGCCAAGATCCACAAGAAAACCTGCAAAAAGTGTCATGCATCAGCTGAAGACGACGACATCATCCTGAATGGGCAGCTGAGGCAATATCTTCTGAATACCATATACGATTTCTCCCAGCTGGATCCGGATAACATTGATTCGAAAGATGTCAGGAAGATGGTTAAGAAACTTAAAGAGCTGAGTATGGCTGACCGCGAGGCTATAGCCGATTACTACGCCAGCCAGAAATAACAGGTCGGTTTAGGGAATTTAAACGATGACAACATTTTCACGTCGAGATTTCATCAAGGTATCTGCTGCGGCGGCGGCAGTGGTGGGGTTTCCAGCGCTTGCTCTGGGTGCCGGAAAAAAGGTAGTGGTTGTTGGCGGCGGTTCCGGCGGGGCAACTGCAGCCAAATATATTCGTATGCTCGATCCTTCAGTAGAGGTCACCTTGATCGAACAGAACAAGAACTACTTTACCTGCTACATGAGTAATGAGGTTCTTAGTGGCGAGCGCACTATGGACGATATCAGGCATGGTTATGAGGGCCTGGCTAAGCATGGGGTTAAGGTTGTGATCGATACGGTCACAGCTATTGATCCGGCCGCCAAAAAGATTACGACGCAAGGGGGAGAGACCTTCGCCTATGACCGCGCGGTACTCTCACCCGGAATAGATTTCAAGTGGGATAGCATAGAAGGTTATGACGCCACGGTGGCGGAGAAGATTCCGCATGCCTATCAGGCCGGACCACAAACCGTAACCCTGCGTAAACAATTGGAAGCGATGCGCGATGGCGGCACTGTTATCATTGCGCCGCCAACCAATCCTTACCGTTGTCCACCTGGACCATATGAGCGTGCCTCCCAGATCGCCATGTACCTTCAGGCCAAGAAACCAAAGTCAAAGATCATCATCCTTGATCCCAAACCTACATTCTCCAAGTCTGATCTGTTCAAGCAGGGCTGGAAGGATCTGTATGGTTTTGGTACCGCCGACTCTCTAATCGAGTGGCATGGCACAACCAAGGATGAGGTGAATGGAGTGGCGGAGGTTAATGCTGATGAGATGACGGTTACTACCGGTTCACTTAATAGTGTGAAGGGCGATGTGATCAATATCATCCCGGCACAGCAAGCAGGCAAGGTTGCCTCTATGGCTGATGTGAATGATGGCGATTGGTGTCCGGTCGATAAGAAGACGTTTGAATCCACCAGGCATAAAGATATCCATGTTATCGGTGATGCCAGCATTGCCAGCAAGATGCCAAAGTCTGGTTACTCTGCCAATTCTCAGGCCAAGGTGTGCGCGGCAGCAGTGGTTGCGATGTTGGGTGGTAAGAAGGATGGCGGAACCCCGTCCTATATCAATACCTGTTACAGCATCATCGGCAAGGACTATGCCGTCTCAATCGCGGCAGTGTACCGGCTGAATGAAGCTGAGAACCTTATCACGCCGGTTGAGGGCTCAGGTGGACTGACGCCCATGGATGCATCTGCTGAAGCCAGGCGGCGCGAAGTAGAATACGCCCATAGTTGGTACAACAATATTACAGCCGATATTTTCGGCTAACTTCACCACGGAAACCCCGGGACATGGGGTTGTTGCAGCACAGGGACGTGCCGCTTTTTTCGGTGACAGTAAAAGAATTTTTAGTTACGTCCTATTAGCCCGTATCTCCGATACGGGTTTTTTTTGTGCAAAATCCTATGACTCAGGGATGCTTAGTGTGCACCGGCTGATTTTAGGATTTCAATTATTTCTGGCCGGTGTTTCTTAAGCGCATATTCCATAGCACTTTTGCCTGTCTGGTCCTTTGCAGATGGGTCGGCACCACCATGTAACAGCAGGGAAACGATCTTGGAGTGTCCTGCTGCTGCCGCTTCCATCAAGGCTGTGGTGCCAGTGTTGTCCCGGTTGTTTGGGTTTGCGCCACGTTTAAGCAGCATATCCACAATCTGTTCATTACCCTTCTCGGAGGCCCAGATCAATGCGGTGCCACCTTCGGTAGTTTTTGCCTCTATATCAGCATGGTGGTCTAATAAAACTGTAACCACATCCGGGTGCCCCTGATCAGCTGCGTGGATCAGGGCGGTGATGCCCTCATGGTTTTTTTGATTGGGATCTACGCCATGTTTGAGCAGGGTTGCAACAACCTCTGTATTTCCCTTATAGGCTGCCAGTGTCAGCGCAGTGTCACCATGCCGGTCAGTTACGTTTGCATCAGCATGGAATGCAAGCAGCTGTTGCACGATTAGGTTGTAACCGCTGCTTGCGGCAATCATCAATGCATCCCAGCCTGATCTGGTCTTGTTGGAAACGTCTGCGCCCATTTCAACCAACAAGGCTGAAATGGTCTCATGATTATATTCTGCCGCCATGGTTAGTGCGGAACACCCTGCAACTGAACGTGCGTTCACATTTGCGCCGTGGGATAGAAGCAGGGCGGCTGTCTGCCAGCCGCCACTTTGCACCGCGCGCATCAGTGGGGTAACGCCGAATTCATTTGTGCTATTTACCTGTGCACCCTGTTGTAACAGCTTGGCCACCTCAGCAGTGTCATCAACGGTTGCGGCTTCACGTAGCTGGATGTTGAGCTGATCAATAGATTCTGTTACTGCGTAAATTGAGTTGCTGAATACCAGTAGCAGTGAGAAAAGCAGGATAATTGCAAGCGATTGTTGTGGGCTGTTGGCGCGACACATGACTAATTCTCCTTGGTCGCATCTGACGCTTGTACAGGATCAGGCTCATCCGGTTCGTCCGGTTGCTCGTGGGCAATTCCTTTGTGGCAATCGATGCAGGTCTTGCTGTCATCATCACTGGCCCTATCATGTTTCTTTCTGGCCGAACGCGACTGTTCGCTAAGATCCATATGTGCAAATGAGTGACAGTTACGACACTCTCTTGAATCAGTCTCCTTCAGACGTTTCCATACCCTGCTTGCCATTTCCCACTGGCGAGCCTTAAATTTCTCCGGGGTGTCGATGGTACCGATTAATTCATGCCATATATCCTTCGATGCAATAATCTTGGCCTGGATTTTAGGCCAGAATTGTTTGGGCACATGACAGTCGGCACAACCGGCATGGAGACCTGACCTGCTTTTCCAATGCACGGTTTCCTGCAGTTGTTCATAGTTCCATTGCATGCTGTGGCAGCTGATACAAAATTCAGTCTCGTTGGTTTTTCCAAGTACGTACCCGAACAGACTGGAGAAACCTATGCCAAAAATAAAAATTACCAAGGCAACCAGCAACATCTTCTTTTTGGATGCGCGCTTGGATTCTGACTTGTTGTCAGCCATAACCCCTCCTCAATTGGTGCGGCTGAAATGCCGCAGTAATCTTATTGTTTTATGACATTATTATTATTTAACTAAGACTACATTCTTCTGTATGTATCATACAATCATTTATTGTTGCTGTTACCCAGACGTTACTAATGAGAAGTAATATCTTTCCCGGTGTGCTGGTTATTGGTTGTATCTGGGGGAAAAAATAAAATTCTTAGGGAAATCAGGATTGCTCCAGCCAATTTCCGCTACTTTTGATGCGTCAGGATGTAGTCTGGATGAGTAGTCTATTACGGCGTCTATCTCTGCTTCAGAGAACCTTTGCAGCTGTTTAACCATATTTCTGTTCGCATTACGGCGCTTACCGGATTTTATCCATAGCAGTTGTCTCAGCAGGTATTTATAGTTCTGCCCCTGAATGCGCGGGTAAAACTCTGCTGCATCCCCTTCACCTGCTTTGCCATGACATTTTGCGCACTCCTTGCTATATATCTCTTCCCCTAACTTCAGATTTTCACCTGGTCCGGTGACATTTGCTGGCGTCATTTTTAGCGACTCGACGTATGCGGCAACGTCGGCAATATCCTGCTCACCCATAACCTGGGGATTGGTAAATGGCAGCATGGTTGGATTGTCACGATTGCCCTGACGGATATCGGTAATCTGTTTGATGATGACGCTACTGTGTTGTCCTGCAATCTGGGGTACGTGCCCATCCTTGGTACCCCAGCCTTCAGGGCTGTGGCAGACAGCGCAGGTGGTGAAGATTTTTCTGCCGTTCTCAATATTTGGAATTAATTGTATGGTCTCTTTTGCTGCTTTATTAACTACAAATGCCGGGGACTTATCAGCAAGCACAATAGTGCTAAAGGTAAGAAACAGGAGGCTGGGTGCAAACCTTAGTAGGAATATTATCATGTGACTCTCTCAAGATAACTACAAGACAATTCTCTATTATTGGCAATATTAACACCTGCCTGTTTAGTATAACTTGCCTGATTAGTTTGTAGCACAGTTTGAGATTGTGCAAATCTTAAGTTCGGTGAGGTGGTGCGTGATGGTATGAGCGTTCAGGATGCGTCTTGTATGTTGTTGCACTCCTTCAGTCCCCGGGCTATGGCTGCCGCAAGTTCTTCAGGTACGAATTTTTCCAGGATCTCATTGGCACCACTCTTCTTGGCCTGCTCTGCGTTGATGCTGCCATTCAAGGAGGTATGAACCAGTATATATAGATCTGCCAGGGCAGGTGTTTTTCTAATCTGTTTTACCAGGGTGTAACCATCCATCTCCGGCATCTCGATATCTGAGATTACCATGGGTATGCTGTCGGTAATATTTGTATCTGTTTGCGCTGCCAACTCGTTCAGTAGATCCAATGCTTCCTTGCCGTCGCATGCCATAATATGCGGTATATTTATCTCATTCAGGGTGCGGGATATCTGTTTCCTGGCGACAGATGAATCGTCAACCATCAGAACCTTCTGCCCCGCGTGCATATACTTGCCTGTATCTGTTTGCGCCACTGCATCAAGATCAGGATCAATGCCAAGAACTTCTACCAGAACACGCTCCACATCCAAAATCTCAATAAGTTCATCATCCAACTGGATTACACCGGATAGATAACTATTGGAGGTTGTCCCCATTGGTGGTGGTTGTACGTCACTCCAATCGATTACCACTATCCGGTCAACCATGCTTACCAGGAAGCCCTGAATCCGGCGATTGAATTCAGTGATGATAATGAGATTGTTTTCGTTTTCTGGAAGTGGCCTTTTCCCTATTGCTGCAGATAGATCCACAATCGGTAGAGTCATATCACGCAGGTGTGCCATACCTTTAACAGTTGGGTGGGATTGTGGGATCTGGTTGAGGCTGGGGCAGGGGATCACTTCCTGCATCTTAAGAACATTTATCCCAAAACGCTGGTTGCCAGCTAATTTGAACATTAGCAGTTCCAGTCTATTTCCAGATCCTGTTTTGGTTTGTTCCATATTCTTATGAATGCCTTTGGATGTACCTAACTAAAATATAGGCTAACGTCCGCCCTGGGTTAGGTCTGCCGTTATGCCGGACATGGCAGAGATCAGTGCTTATGTTCACTAATCATCTTGTCCAGCATGGCAGAGAGTTCCATCGGTTGGAATTTAGGCACATAGGCATCTGCGCCGACTCCTTTGCCCAGCGCCTGGTTAGCTTCGGCAGTCAGAGAGGAGTGCATGATTACCGGTATGTCTTTGAAGCGTTGGTCTGCCTTGACCTTGCGAGTTAACACATATCCATCCATCTCCGGCATCTCTACGTCGGTAAGTACTATGTTTATGAATTCAGTTATATCACGTCCGGTAGTATCAGCCTTATCCGCGATCTCTTTGAGGCGTGCCCATGCCTCCGCACCATTCTTGGTGACTATAAAGTTAAAGCCCATGCGTTCCAGGGTGTTTTGAATCTGGTCTCTGGCCACGACCGAGTCGTCCGCAAACAGAACGGTGATGTGTTCACTTTTATCGTGCTTGTTGATGCCGTCGTACAGTGATTCGGCATCATACAGGGCGGCGGTATCCGCCAGCACCTTTTCCACGTCCATGATCATTACAAGTTTTTTATTCTCGAGTTCGGCAACCGCTGTCACCAAACCACCAAGACGGCTGGCCAGCATAGCTGGTGGCGCCTTAACCTCATCCCAATCAAGTCTTTCAATATTGTCTACTGAATGCACCAAAAAACCCTGAACATTCTTGTTGTATTCTGTGATCATCAGAATTTTTGGTCCTTCATCCGCCTCTACCCCGCAGAATTTCTGCAGATTTATTACCGGCACCATGGATCCACGCAGGCTGACCATACCCTCCACGCTTTCCGGCATATCCGGGGCATGGGTTATCTCGGGTACATGCATTACCTCTCTGACCTTGAATACGTTTATGCCGAATACTTCATCCCGACCTGTTTTTTTGTCCATTCCCAGGCTGAATAGGAGAACCTCTAGCCTGTTTGTTCCAGCTAGCTGTGTTCTGTCATCAACTGACTGAATAAAGTTTGCCATCTTTAGCTCTCCAGTGTCCGGATGAAATCTGTATGGTATTTGTGAAAGCGTGAATGCTTGTTAAAGGCCGACATTCAAACATCAGTCAGCACCACCATTTCCCGCTACCAAGCGGTCTATCGGCAGTCTGGGAGATAACTTTAGGATGTTATGCCCTAACATGCTTGGAGCTAAATAACCAAGCGTATAACTAGGTAATAATGGACCTGTATTACTATTTTATTTTGTACAAATAAATAATTATCAATGCCATGTGCCCCCCTCTCTGGTCCACTTATAAGTTGATGTGTCTGTGTGTGGTTGAAACAGGGTTTAAATGGATATGTATAGAGTGATATTGCGGGGAACACTGGTTGCCTTTCCCTATCTGCTTATGCTGGCGCTGTTGAGTTTCGGCTGTGCCCAGGCGTCCGATCACGGCAAAAAGATGGAGTTAGGTATAGATGAATATGCGAATACCAGCCAGCATCCCATCTCGGAAAATGTGGCAGATAATAAGGCATCCGAAGAGGATAGCTCCACGGCAGATCACTCTGAATTCAAGGAGTTAAAGGGGCCGTTCAGCAGTGGACCAGAGGTCACCAAGGCGTGCCTCGAGTGTCACAACAAGGCTGGCCACCAGTTCATGCGGGGGATCCATTGGACCTGGGAGTATAAGCATCCGGTTACGGGCCAGGTTTTAGGGAAGAGGCACCTGGTCAACAATTTTTGTACCAATGCCCGTGGCAATGAAGGGATGTGTGCCCAGTGCCATGCAGGATATGGCTGGAAGGATGAGAGTTTCGATTTTTCCAACCAGAACAATATCGATTGTCTGGTATGCCATGACTCCACAGGCACTTACTACCGTACTCCAAATTCCAAGGGGAATGCAGCCTGCTCCAGTATGTTTGAGGGGTTACCACCTATTCAGTGGGCCAAGGTCGCGCAGAGCGTAGAGCTTCCCAGCCGCAGCAATTGCGGAACCTGCCACTTCTACGGCGGCGGAGGGGATGGGGTAAAGCATGGTGATCTGGACTCCTCTCTGAAGAGCCCACCGCATGCCCTGGATGTACATATGGATAGTGCCGGTCTGAATTTCAGCTGTACCGAGTGCCATCAGGGCGAAGGGCATAAATGGTCAGGTAGCCGTTACAACATGATGGCCACTGATCCTAAGGGCGTGGGCAAGCCGGGTATGCGGCGTAAAGTGGCTACCTGTGAGAGTTGTCATGGGAATTCCCCGCATCCCGGTGTGAGCGTTAAGGCAATAAAGCTCAATGGGCACACCGACCGGGTTGCCTGTCAGACCTGTCATATACCCACCTTTGCGCGCGGCGGGGTTGCCACCAAGGTTGATTGGGATTGGCGGACTGCCGGTAAGCTGAAAGATGGAGAGGGTTTCAAAATAGAGGGCTATACCCAGGGCAATGGCGAACACCGCCACACCTATAAATCCATAAAGGGTAATTTCAAATATGGCGAAAATCTGGTGCCTCAGTACGCCTGGTTTAACGGGGTAATGAACTACACCACCATAGATACCAAATTCGATCCGGCATCCGGCCCGGTGCCGATAAACAGTTTTACCGGTTCGTTTGATGATGAAAATTCACGTATCTGGCCCTTCAAGCGCATGCATACGGTGCAGCCGTACGATAAGGGCAACAATACCCTGGTCTATATGCATCTCTGGGGTGAAGACCAGGACGCCTTCTGGGGTAACTACAATTTTGCCCGTGCCATCAAAGTTGGTATGCAGAAGAACGGGATACCTTACAGCGGTGAATATGGCTTTGTAGATACCTACTCCTATTGGCCCATCACTCACATGGTGGCTCCAAAAGAGGAGGCGTTGCAATGCTCTCAGTGTCACTCGCATGCAGGACGGCTTAAGGAGCTGACCGGTTTTTATATGCCCGGGCGTGATAGTTTTGGTTGGATCGAGATAATTTGCTGCCTCTCTATATTCGGGGCGTTGTTCCTGGTGTTGATACATGCCACCGTGCGTTACGCCATGTATAAAAAAGATGTTAGCAAGTAAGGAGGGGCTGGAGATGGCAATCAAGGTTAATCGGGAGAAACGTGCGGTAACTATCTATACCGTCTATGAGAGGTTCTGGCACTGGAGTCAGGCTATTCTAATCTTTGTTCTGGCGTTCTCCGGCTATGGATTGCATGGCACCATCACCCTAGTGGATTTTGGGACCGCAGTGACAGTGCACAGCATTGCTGCGATCCTGCTTATTATTCTATGGATCTTCACCACCTTCTGGAACTTCACCACCGGAAACTGGCGGCAGTTTCTGCCTAACACCAAGGGACTGTTTGCGGTAATCCGTTACTATGCGTGGGGCATACTGTTTGGAGAAGAACATCCGCATAAAAAGACCCTGCGGCGCAAACAGAATGCACTGCAAGGCCTGGCCTATCTTACCTTCATGGTATTGATCGGTCCTGCACTCTGGTTAAGCGGTATCGTCTATATGTCATACGATCTGTGGAATGGTACTGCGAGTGCGACAGGGTATCTGAGTATAGTTGCTGGAGTACATACCCTGGCGGCATATTTTATGGTCGCCTTTGTGATCATACATATATATATGACCACCACCGGTAAGACGCCACTGCATTACATCAAGACCATGATTACCGGAGTGGAGACTGTGGAGCTTACGGAGGTCGAACGGGCCTACCTGGAGCAGGAGTATCCTAATCGTCTCAAGGATGATGAGATGGAGTCTGATGCAGGGTAATTTATCCAAATATGCCACTGGCGCCCTGTGACAAGGCATATTTGGAATTACCCCTCCCTGACCGGATTTCCCTAGTTATTCTTGGCGCCTTGATCAATCCATTTTTCAATTGCCGCTACTTCTGATGCAGGCATGGGCTCTTTTGAGTGTGGCATCCGAATAGACTTGTCTACTTTGCCTGAAACCAACCGGTATAGTGAGCTTGAGAGGGCATCTCCAGCCACGATGACGGGGCCAAATTTTGTTCCCTTCATTAGATTATCATAGGAGTCCAACTGGAACCCGGCTGCTACAGTCCCCTTGCCGCCAGGTAGATGGCATTCGGCACAGTGCTTGTCGATAATCGGTTTTACTGTTGCTTTGTACGAAACCTGCTGTTCAGGGCTGGGGCTGCAGGCAAACACCAATACCGCCGCACTGATAGAGGTGAATATTAACGCACTGATTTTTTTCATATTTGATACTCCTGGTTAAATATATCCTACTTACTTCTTTGGTTTTATTCTGAACCTTCATACGTTATCGCGGCAGATTTTTCGAAATATTTAGTATTTTTGTTAATAAAAAATATATCTTCCAATTCTGACTAACACTTAGGCAGGCCAATGTGGATGATTACGGGATTAAACATATATTCTCTTATTAATCCCGTGGTTTTGCCCGTTATAATGGACAATTCAGTCTGTAGCCTTGATACTGGATAGTGTTTCTACGCTATCATGTTTGCTCCACCAGAATCCCTCAATACTCATATGCAGTCCGCCAAGAATCTGTTCTCTTACCGTAAATATTGGGCCTCACGTTTTGGGGTTGCTCCGGTACTCCCCATGTCTAGCGAGGAGATGGATCTGTTGGGCTGGGATAGCTGTGACATCATCATTGTCACTGGTGATGCCTATGTGGACCATCCCAGTTTTGGTATGGCATTGGTCGGTAGATTGTTGGAGGCTCAAGGTTTCAGAGTGGGGATTATCGCCCAGCCGGACTGGCACTCGGCTGATCCGTTCCGGGTCCTGGGCAGGCCCAATCTGTTCTTTGGAATCACCTCCGGCAATATGGATTCAATGGTGAATCGCTACACCTCAGACCGGCGTATCCGCTCCAACGATGCCTATACCCCGGACGGGGCAGGGGGCAAGCGGCCGGATCGTTCCGTGGTGGTCTACTCACAGCGTGCCCGTGAGGCCTACACCGGGGTACCGATAATAATTGGTGGGATTGAGGCCAGCCTGCGCCGTATTGCCCATTATGACTACTGGTCAGATAAGGTACGGCGCTGCATCCTGCCGGATTCCAAGGCGGATATGTTGATCTATGGCAACGCCGAGCGCGCCATCGTGGAGGTGGCTCACCGCCTGGCGGCGGGCGAGGGCATATCTGAGATTCAGGATGTGCGTGGTACCGGGTTTATGCGTGCCGCTATCCCTGAAGATTGCATTGAACTGGATTTCAGCAGTGTCCAGGGTATACAGCATGTCCCGAATCAGACTGAACGTTCGCATCATGTGGTGCGGCTCCCATCCTATGATCAGGTGGTGCAGGACAGGGATCTATACGCCCATGCCTCCCGGGTGTTTCACCTGGAGACCAATCCGGGCAATGCCCGACCGCTGGTGCAGCGACATGGCAAACGCGATGTCTGGCTCAATCCTCCCCCCATCCCATTGGAGACGGCAGAGCTGGACCGCATCTATGAGCTGCCCTACACCCGCATGCCGCATCCGGCCTATGGGGAGAGCAAAAACCCGGCCTGGGAGATGATCCGTTTCTCTGTCAACATCATGCGCGGCTGCTTTGGCGGTTGCAGCTTCTGTTCCATAACCGAACATGAAGGGCGTATCATCCAGAATCGCTCGGAACAGTCTGTGATCAGGGAGATAGAGACCATTCGGGATACGGTTCCGGGCTTTACCGGCACCATATCCGATCTGGGCGGACCCACGGCCAACATGTACAACCTGCGTTGCCGTGATCCCAAGGTGGAATCATCCTGCCGCAGATTCTCCTGTATCTATCCTGATATCTGTAAACAGATGAGTACTGACCACAAGTCCTTGATCAGTCTCTATCGGCATGCCCGCAAGCTGGACGGGATCAAACGTGTGCTCATCGCCTCGGGTCTGCGTTATGACCTGGCGCTACGTGATCATGAATATATAAAAGAGCTGGTTACGCATCATGTAGGCGGATATCTGAAGATAGCACCGGAACACACCGAGAGCGGTCCACTTGAGAAGATGATGAAGCCGGGGATCGGCAGCTATTACAAATTTAAGCAGCTGTTTGATAAGTTCTCGCAACAGGCCGGAAAAGAGCAGTACCTTATACCCTATTTTATCGCAGCCCATCCCGGCACCACGGATCAAGATATGCTGAATCTTGCAATCTGGCTTAAGCAGAACGATTTCCGTCCGGATCAGGTTCAGGCATTTTTGCCGACGCCACTGGCCCCAGCGTCGGCCATGTACCATAGCGGGCGTAATCCGTTAAAGAGGATAAGAATGGGGGCGGAACAGGTCTTTACCGCACGTGGTATGCGCCAACGCCGGCTGCACAAGGCATTTCTGCGCTATCACGATCCGGAGAACTGGCCGCTGCTGCGCGAGGCCCTGAAGAGGATGGGGCGGGCCGATCTGATTGGAAATGGGAAGAGGCATCTGGTGCCAGCGTTTCAACCGGCTGGGACCGGCATAAAGCACGGTTGTGGTTCTGATGTGCCGCAGAGGAAAAAAAATAATCGAAACATGTCCAGAAAAAACCGTGAGCAAGGGAAATCATACAAGAAAAGATCAAACTAGTGTTGTATTTATGCGACAGCTATGTTTTTGTTGTTTTTTATGCAGATTTTGTTGTTGTATCTCATATTTGGTGATAGATTTCTACCCCAATAGTATTTTGATTTGTAAACAATTTATAACCGCGAAGGATTATAAAGATGAAAAAGCAACTTATCGCAGCAACGATTGCCAGTGCAATTGTATTACCAATGACTGCAAGTGCGGACGTAACTGTATATGGCAAACTACACTACAGCATTGACAGCATTGATTATGGTTCTAATCTAGGACCTGGCCTTAACCCCGTTACAACTTCCTCCTCAATTCCCGATACTGGTATGGATGCCTTGCCTACAGGCTATGATGGCTCAGGTGTTAACAGCCACGACTCATTCTTTGGCATCAAGGGTTCAGAGGATCTGGGTGATGGTTTGAGTGCAATATTCCAGATGGAGTTTTCTATCTCAGGTGATGATCTGGGCGGCGTTGCTAATGACCACAACACCTTTGTGGCTCTAGCCGGTAACTGGGGTGTGGTTGGTATCGGTCAGGTGGATACCCCATTCATGAGCTCAACTGCCAGCCTGGAGCTATTTGATCAGACCGTCGGTGATTACAACCAGCTCTATTTCGATGATATTCGTGCGCAAGACGCCGTGTTCTACATGAGTCCGAACTGGAACGGTTTCTCCTTCGTGGCTGCTATTGTTATGCCTTCTGCTAACAATGACACTGACGGTGTAGAGGCCACCTCTATCTCTGGTAGCTACCAGAATGGTCCATTCTTCGCCTCCCTGGCCTATGAAAGGTTGTCTGATGACTATGTCAGAGCACTTTACAATAGTGCTTCGCCTTACAACATTGATTATGATAAGTGGCGTTTGGGGCTGGGGTACACCGCCAATAATGTGCATGTTGGCTTTATCTATGAAGACCGCCATCTCGACGATATCGATTATGACGGCAACTCCTGGCAACTGTCAGGCAGCTACACCATGGGTAACAATACCTTTAAGATCGCATATGGGGAAGTTTCTGATTTTGTAAATGATCCATCCGCTAGTTTTAGCGCTGGTACTATGGGGTCTGGTGAGCTTGATGTCGATGGTGAGCAGTGGAGTATCGGCGTAGATCACAAGCTGAGCACCCGCACCAAGGTATATGCCGCGTACACAAACTTTGATGATAGTGAACCCGGTATGGACTGGGATGCCCTTTCACTAGGTATCGTTCACACATTCTAAGTTTGAATAATTGGAAACATGTGTAGTTGACGGGGCCTGCGGGCCCCGTTTTTTATTGGGAGAAGACCAAGGGACAGGCAGTGTGTTTTATGAGTTGATGTAAGCCTGTGCAGTCCCTCTACTACATCTACCCGTAGTGAGGGTAAGTCGCGTCATTTTCCGAGAACGGACAACTAATTAATACCAGAAGTTGATGTGGCATTGCGTACACGGTGGAGATCAATATGAGGGGTGAAACTGCCAGCTCTGGCAGCGTGCCACCAGTGGGCATATGGTGTCTCATCGGGAGAGTTGAGTAGCGCATTTTCCGGAAGAAAATGCCAAACGCGATCAAGTGGTAGCGATCGGTTGGCGGTGATGCGCTGAAACAGATGGTAAGGACGTAATTCGCTGGGATGGGTCAGTCCGGCAGCCGCCACTATGTTTGCCAGTGCCTCAAGCGTCTTTGCATGAAAATTTGCTGCATGCTGAGCCTGGACATCTACCACCAGTCCATATTGGCGCCTCGGATCCTGAGTGGTGATGCCCGTGGGACATGTGCCTGTATGGCAGCGCTGTGCCTGAATACAGCCGATGGAAAACATAAAGGCGCGTGCGGCATTGCACCAGTCGGCCCCTAGCGCGAAACATTCAGCCAGACCGGTTGCAGAATAGATCTTGCCACTGGCAGCCAGCCGGACTTTATGCCGCAATCCTGTACCAACCAGGGCATTGCGCATGATCACCAGCCCCTCCTGCAGTGGCATGCCCACATGGTTGGAAAACTCCAGCGGTGCGGCACCGGTTCCCCCTTCGGCTCCGTCGACAACGATAAAGTCGAGCATGAGCTTGCTCTCCAGCATGGCCTTCATCAGCGCCATCACTTCATGAATATGGCCCACACATAGTTTTATGCCCACCGGCTTGCCACCGCTCAGGTCGCGCAATCTGGCGGCAAATTCCAGCAATTCCAACGGGGTGGAAAATGCCGAATGTCCACGCGGGGAGATGCAATCCTCTCCAGCATGGACCTTGCGGGTTTCTGCGATCTCAGATGTTACCTTTGCCCCTGGTAACATTCCTCCAAGTCCAGGTTTTGCCCCCTGGCTTAGTTTTATCTCAATCATCTTTACCTGGTCACGTTGTGCCTGCGCACGGAACAGCTCTTGATCAAACTGTCCGTCATCATCGCGGCAACCGAAATAACCGGAGCCGATCTCCCAGACCAGATCGCCGCCATGTTCCAGGTGATGGAGGCTGATTCCACCTTCGCCGGTATCCTGATAGAAACCGCCTATGTGTGCGCCTTTATTCAGCGCCTTGATGGCCACAGCCGACAGTGCTCCGAAACTCATAGCGGATATATTCAGGATTGATGCCTGATAGGGCTGTTTACACTGTGGTCCGCCAACTTGAATGGTTGGTTTTATCTCCGGCCTGACCTCAGGCGCGATGGAGTGCGTCATCCAGCGGTAGGCTATTGCATCTACATCCAACTCGGTACCGAACGGATGGGTATCCGATGTCTTTCTGGCTCTGGCATAGACCAGACGACGTGCTTCGTAACTGTAGGGTTTTCCTTCTTCGTCGTCTTCCACTATATAGGCACGCAGAAACGGACGAAGGTCGTAAAACAGCCAGCGCAACCGTCCAGCTATAGGGTAGTTGCGCAGTATGGTCCAGCGAGTTTGGGTCATGTCGTACCACCCCAACGCAGTTAGGGTTAGCATTAACAACATACCGATCAGCCACCAGGGGTTGAATAGGGCCATGATCGCGAAACCGATGGCTGCGAGCAGAGCTGTTACAGGAATTATCGCCCGCTTAAGGCCATTCAGTCCGGTATAGGCTCGATATGTTGCAGACATCAGATGTTATGCTCTATGTTGTTGGATAAGGGGTTGCCTTCTGCGTGACTAGAAAAACGGGGAGGAGATATATACACACATGCCCCAGTGACCACCAGAGTCTAGCCCATTTGCCATATGGAATCATCCTGATGCATTAACGATGGGAGTAAGAGATGCAGGTTTGTGTGGTGACTGACGGCCGTACCGGTTCCCCAAGATGATTGCCAGACACATCAACCATGCCACAATAACTGATATACTTCCGTCCATATGAATAATGAAATGGTGAGGACCTGAACCAGATGCGTTACATCAGTACCCGCGGTGGAGTAGAACCGATCAGTTTTTCCCAGGCTGTGATGATGGGCCTGGCCACAGACGGTGGTTTGCTGCTTCCCGAGAAGATTCCGAATGTCGCTACAGAGACGCTTAAGAGTTGGGCTGGACTTTCGTTTCAGCAGTTGGCGGTTGAGGTAATGCTGCCTTTCGTAGGCGATGATCTCAGTCGCGCTGAGCTGACCGGGCTGGTGGAAAAGTCCTACGCCAGCTTTTCTCACCAGGAGATCACGCCGGTAGTTCCAATCGGTGACATGCATATTCTGGAGCTGTTCCACGGTCCGACTGCGGCCTTCAAGGATGTGGCTCTGCAGTTTCTTGGTAATCTGTTTGAGCTTCTGCTGGAGCGCAGTGACGGCCATCTGAATATCCTGGGGGCAACCTCTGGCGATACTGGCTCCGCCGCCATCTATGGTGTGCGCGGCCAGAAACGTATCGATATTTTTATTCTGCACCCATATCAAAGGGTCTCTCCCATCCAAGAGCGGCAGATGACCACTGTTCTGGATGAGAATGTGCACAACATAGCCATCAAGGGCACCTTTGATGATGGTCAGCGTATTGTTAAACAGCTATTCAATGATCTGGAATTTAAGCAGGAGTACAGCCTGGGTGCGGTCAACTCCATCAACTGGGCGCGTATCCTGGCGCAGGTTGTCTACTACTTTTATGCCTGGGCACGGGTGACCGAGGGTAACCCGGATCGGCGCCTTACTTTTTCTGTGCCAACCGGTAATTTCGGAGATATCTTCGCCGGTTATATCGCTATGCGTATGGGACTGCCGGTGGATAAGCTGGTGCTGGCTACCAATTGCAACGATATTCTGAGCCGTTTTGTTAACAGTGGCGTATACCAGGCACGCGAGGTTCACCACACCCATAGCCCATCCATGGATATCCAGATATCCTCTAACTTCGAACGATATCTCTATTACCTGATGGATGAAAATCCAGATAGGGTACGTGAGTTGATGGAACAGATGGCCAGTGAAGGCAGGCTTGAAATATCAGAGGAGAAACAAGAGCGGGTACGGAAGCTGTTTCAGGCCAAGGCGGTGGGCGATACCGAGACACTGGATCAGATTGGTATCACCTACAGGTATAGCAAATACATCCTCGACCCTCATACCGCCGTTGGGGTAAAGGCGGCAGAGGGTATTCCAGGAGCAGTCTGCCTGGCGACGGCCCATCCGGCAAAATTTGGTGGCGCCGTGCGCGAAGCCATAGGGGTTGAGGCAGATCCACCTCCATCCCTGCAGGGGCTGCTGGAGAAGGAGACCAGATGTGCCTTGCTGGATGCAGATAGCGCAGTGATAAAAAAATTCATGCAAGATACGTTGGCAGGAAAATAATGAGCAAGCAGCAGAGAAAGATAAATATAGTCGATACCACGCTACGGGATGGCGAACAGACCCAGGGTGTCTCCTTTTCTCCCGCTGAGAAGCTGAATATTGCCAGGGCCTTGCTGGAACAGCTCAAGGTTGACCGGATTGAAGTTGCCTCGGCCCGTATCTCCGAAGGGGAAAAGGAAGCGGTTGCCTCCATCCTGGAATGGGCCGGAACCAAAGGTCTGGAGGATAGGGTGGAGGTGCTGGGGTTTGTTGATCACCAGGCCAGCGTCGATTGGATCGTGGGCGCCGGGGGCAGGGTGATCAATCTGCTGACCAAGGGAAGTAAAAGACATTGTGACAACCAGTTACGTAAGAGCCTGGAGCAGCATCTTGAGGATATACATAACACCATAGCCTACGCCAAACAGCAGGGCCTGGCGGTAAATGTCTATCTGGAGGATTGGTCCAATGGCTATGCCGATAGTCCAGAGTATGTCTACGCCTTGATGGAGGGATTGTCCGGGCTGGATATCGGGCACTACATGCTGCCGGATACCCTGGGTGTGCTTACTCCGGAAAAGGTCTACACCAGCTTTAGCGATATGATTGAGAGATTTCCTCAGGCAAATTTTGATTTCCATCCGCACAATGACTATGGCCTGGCTACAGCCAATTCGCTCATGGCGGTAAAGGCCGGGGTCAGCTCTATCCATTGCACCATCAATTGCTTGGGGGAAAGGGCGGGTAACGCCTCACTGCCTGAGGTGGCGGTTGCCCTTAGGGATGTAATGGGATTTGATCTTGCCATAGACGAAACCCACATAGTGCGCCTGAGTCAGATGGTGGAGAATTTTTCCGGTAAGCGTGTGGGAGATAATGCGCCGATTGTAGGTGCCGATGTATTCACCCAGACCAGCGGTATCCATGCCGATGGCGATAAAAAGGCCGGGCTATACGAAACCCGTCTCTCGCCGGAGCGGTTTGCCCGGCGCCGTAGTTATGCCCTGGGTAAGATGAGTGGCAAGGCATCATTGCAAAAAAATCTGGAAAAGATGGATATATCTCTTTCGGATGAGAATCTGCAAAAGGTGTTAAAGCGGGTGGTGGAACTGGGTGATTCGAAGAAGAGTATCACCTCGGAGGATCTGCCATTCATCATCGCCGAAGTGCTGGAGAGCCGGGACTATGATCATATCGAGTTGATCAACTGTTCGGTTACCAGCGGGTTGCAACTGGAGTCCACCGCCAGCCTGCGGGTGCGTGTAGGTGACAAGCTGCATCTCTCTGCCGGGATCGGCAACGGTGGTTTTGACGCCTTTATCAGTGCGATGAAGAAGGTTATGGATAAATATGATATCCAGATGCCGCAGCTGCTTGACTATGAGGTGCGTATCCCCAAGGGCGGTAAGACCGATGCCCTAACCGAGTGCACCATCACCTGGTGGGATGAATCTGGTAGTTTGAAGACCAGAGGTGTTCACTCCAATCAGGTATTTGCCGCTATGAATGCAACCATAAGAATGTTGAACATACGGTTTCATCGGGCAGATTAGCGCGGAAATACGCTGTTCGCCAGGCACTGTTAGCACACCTAAAGTTTTATCCATCTCTGTCGCTAAACCTTTCGAGAGTGTGGCCGTTATCGCCGCAATGGGGGATTGAAGGTGGATGAGATAAGAAACGAAAAACTGATCAAGGCATTTGAAGATTGTGCCGATCAGTTAGAACACCTTAACGGTATGTATCCTAAACTTGCTTCGGATGTATCCCATGAGGGGGTGCAGTACTGGCGTAAACGCAAGGGTGAGATCCACCTGGTAATGCAGGAGATAAAGAAGAGGCAGGGCGTAGAGGTGGTGGTAAACCTGCGTCAGGTGGCTTCTGATCTGCTGGTGTCACACAGTATCGAAGAGGTACTGGATATGATGATGCAGGATCATGGGGTGGAACTTACCGTAGCCAAGCTGGTGAAGATGGTGGGTAAGCAGACCTACCTGAGCGCGCTTAGAAAAGAGGTGGGGTTTCTGCATAAAAACGGCATATCCAACGAGCAGATTGCTGAGCTCTGGAACGAACTTGAGCGCCCTGGACCTGGTGGCGAGCCGTGGAGTCAGGCCACAGTCACTCTAATCTCCGGTGAATAAGTCGTACTGCTGATATAGATATGCCAGATCTGGCTCTGTCTGATTGGGTTATTTCACACCTACTGCGTCATTTCCCGCAATGATTTGTCCGGGAAGTGATACCTTCCCTGAAACTACTAACCGTAAAAGAAGTCAATTGGTATACTGCCCTGATTATGTCAATGGCTTGGCAGGCTGTTACGCATATACTTAGCTCCTGACTAAACCGAATAGATGTGGCGAAATATAATAATCACAGTATGAACATTCGAAAATTTCTTCCTTTATACCTATTACTGTTTTTTGGGTTTGCGGTGATTCTTGTGGTGGTTTTCAAGCCATCAGCAGATAAGAACAGCATGCCGCCGGCCCCGGTTCTTTCTGTGAAAACCATGACCGTTGAACCAAGAGAGTATCAGGTGATGATCAACTCTTTTGGCCGCATAGAACCACGCACGCAAGGTCATCTTGTTGCCCAGGTTTCCGGCCAGATAATTGAGATAAGCCCCAACTTTCGGGATGGTGGATTTTTTGACAAGGGCGAGGTACTGGTAAAGATCGATCCGCGCGACTATCAGATCCAGGTGGATATCGCTGCAGCGGAACTGGCAAATGCCAAGGTTAGCTATGCTGAGCAGCAGGTGCTGGCCGATCAGGCAGTCAATGACAGAAAAACACTGCGAAATAAGGGAACTACTACAGATTTTGCCTTGAATATCCCGCAACTGGCAGCAGCTAAATCGCAGATTGGTGCGGCCGAGGCGAAACTTGCCAAGGCGAGACTGGATGTGGAGCGCACCCAGATACGGGCGCCCTATGCCGGGCGCATCCTGAGCAAGAGCGTCGACATAGGAGAGGTGGTGTCCGCCAATACCAGTCTGGCCAGTATATATGCAACCGACCTGGTTGAGGTCAATCTGCCAATCAAGAATAGTGAGCTGGCATTCATCAACTTGCCGGAATCTGCGGAGTCGGACGCAAGCGACAGCAGGACCATGGCAGGGGTAAAGATCATAAATCGGCTGGGAGAGGGTGAGCAGTCCTGGCCGGCGGTCCTGGTGCGGGCGGCAGGTGCAATCGACGAGCAGAGCCAGCAACTCAATGTGACAGCGCGGATAGATCATCCCTACGCCGGCCTGGACCAAGGGCGCCGACCACTCAAGATCGGGCAATATGTGACAGCGGAGATTGAGGGCAAGACCATACCGGATGCCATAGTTATCCCCAACGGGACCATCTATCAGGGTAGTTATGTCTATATATATAATGATGGTTTGCTCCAGCACAGAGAGATAGATATTGCCTGGCAAAACAGCAAAGAGGCATTGATTAAGCATGGCATAGCTGCGGGTGATCAACTGGTGCTTACGCCGCTGGGCAGGGTCAATAGCGGCACCCCGGTAAAGAAACTTATCCCTGGTGAAAAGCAAGCGTCAATGTCCGGACCGGGTGCTGGTATGGGTAAAGACCTTGAAGGCAAAATGCGTAAACCTGGCATGCAGAAATGATAGCCTGGTTTGCACGCAATAGTGTTGCGGCCAACCTGTTGATGGTCAGCCTCCTGGTACTTGGACTGTTCTCTCTTTCTGAACGTATTCCCCTGGAAGTGTTCCCGGACCTGAATTTGGATCAGGTTACTGTGAGCATTACCTTACGCGGGGCTACTCCGGAGGATGCCGAACAGAGCGTAGCCATTTTGGTTGAGGAGGCAGTGCAGGATCTGGAGGGTATCGATGAGATAACCAGTACCTCTTCAGAAGGATCCGTCCGGGTGCTCATAGAGATTGATCCCGATTATGATCCCAGAGAACTGCTGTCCGATATCAAAAGCCGGGTTGATGCCATCAATAATTTTCCGGTCGAGGCGGAAAAACCGGTTATAAGTCTGGCCACCAGACGTCGTGAGGTTATTTCTGTCGCCATAGCCGGACCTTACTCAGAGAAAGAGATACGCGCCATGGCAGAGCAGGTGCGGGATGATCTGTCGCGCACCCCAGGTATCACCCAGGTAGAGCTGGATTCGGTGCGTAATTACGAGATCGCCATTGAGGTTTCTGAGGATCGTCTGCGCCAGTACGGTATCTCTCTCAAGCAGGTGGCGGACACCATAGCTAAGAGCGCTCAGGATATCTCCGCAGGCACCATTAAAGCGGACGGCGGTGAGATCCTTATCCGTTCCAAGGGCAAGGCATATGACCGCGAGCAGTTTGAGAATATCGTCATCCTTACCCGGCCTGATGGCAGCAAGGTGCAGGCCAGGGATATTGCCCGTGTGGTGGATGGTTTTGAAGAGACAGCGCTGCGCAGCCGCTTTAACGGACAGATGGCGGCGTTTGTGGATGTATACCGGGTGGGTGATCAGAGTGCGATAGATGTAGCAGACAAGGTGAAGGAATATGTCGCTAAGCGTCAGTCCGGATTGCCCAAAGGGGTGGAGTTATCGGTATGGCGTGATCGCTCCAAGATAGTGAAAAAGCGGCTGCAGACCCTTACCAATAACGCGATTCAGGGCGGCATCCTGGTGTTACTTCTGTTGACACTGTTCCTGCGTCCATATATTGCCTTCTGGGTGTTTTTCGGTATCCCGGTGAGTTTTATGGGGGCGTTTGTCTCCATGTCATATTTTGGCGTGACACTGAATGTCATGAGCCTTTTCGCCTTTCTGCTGGTTTTGGGCATCGTGGTGGATGATGCCATTGTCACCGGTGAGAACGTATACACCCACCTGCGCCATGCCGAGAGCGGACTGGATGCGGCCATCAACGGTACCAAAGAGGTGGCTATTCCAGTTACATTTGGTGTGTTGACCACCATTGCAGCATTTCTGCCCCTTGCTTTCGTCGAGGGCGCGCGCGGACAGATGTTTGCCCAGATACCGATCGTGGTAGTCCCCATCCTGATTTTTTCGCTGATCGAGTCCAAGTTTGTACTGCCGGCCCATCTGAAACATATAAAGTTGCGATCAGAGAAACAGAGTAAGGGTAGGCTGGAGCTGTTTCAGGCAAGGTTCGCGGATGGTTTCGAACATGCCATCTTGAAGTACTACCAGCCGTTACTGCGGATTGCGTTGCATAATAAATGGAGCACCGTGATTGTGTTTAGCGGCATTCTGCTGCTTATGGTTACGCTGGTTGTAACCGGTTATACCAGGTTTACCTACATGCCTAGGGTGCAGAGTGAAGTGGCCAGGGCAACTCTTACCATGCCTGCGGGTACGGTGTTTGAAGTAACGGATAGTTATGTAAAGAAGATTACCGATGCCGCCTTTGTCTTGAAAAATAAATACCGGGATGCAGATGAGGGCGACCTTATCATGGATATTCAATCGACTACCGGCGGTTCCAGTTCTAATACCGGGCGTGTGATGTTTGAGATCGTAGCGCCGGAAGATCGTAAATCCCAGATCACCAGTTCTGAACTGGTGCGGGAGTGGAGGAAGATGATAGGCGTTCTGCCCGGGATAGAGTCACTTACCTTCAGGGCAGAGATAATGCATGGTAGGGACCCGATAGATATACAGTTCTATGGCAGCGACCTTACCACGCTCTCCGAGATTGCGGATAAGATGAAAGAGTACCTGCATAGATTTCCCGAGGTGTTCGATATTCAAGACAGCCTTTCGGACGGCAAGGAAGAGTTGCAGCTTGAACTAAAGCCCGAGGCCTATGCCCTGGGATTTACCAGGTCGGATGTGCTCAGTCAGATACGCAACGGTTTCTTCGGTTATCAGGTGCAGCGGATACAGCGGGGGCGTGACGATATCCGGGTGATGGTGCGCTTCCCCGAGTCTGAAAGAAAATCTGTATTTAATCTTGAGGATCAGCGCATCAGCAACAGCAATGGCCAGAGTGTTCCCCTGGGGCAGATAGTCGATCTGCGACCGGGTAAGAGCCCGACCTC